>NZ_CP125646.1 GCF_030053155.1 Rhizobium sp. BT03 | reverse complement strand
TGCGGGCTCCGGGTGTGAGATGGTCTATTGATGTAAATATATTTATACCGCACTTCTCGTTTATATCAAGGACGCTCTCACATTGAATTAGAGAGAAGTGGCAGGAAAAGCGGGCTATTTTGCTCATTGTGAGTCCTCCTGCGGCATAATCTCGTTTACCTTGGCGGCATAATTATCCTTACACTCCGCTCGCGACCGCGCTGCCAACCTGCCACAGAGGTGTTCCACCATGCTGGCTAGTTCCATCAAGTTCGTAACCAGCAAGAGAGCGCGCCCATTGCTCGCGACAACTTCCGGATCAATGCTCACAAGATCAGTCCATTGAGGGGGAACCGGCCATATGGCGCCATCGTCGGTCTGCAACAGCAAACGTTCGCCCTGCAAGTTACTTCGCTTACCAACGCAGGGCAGCTGCCGTCCGAAAAGGGGATGAAACTGATGCGTAACCAGCACTAGCTGCTGATCTGCGCTGGGGGAGGCTGCATTCTCAGATAAGGGACAAGCGGTTGACCGAGGACAAATTCCGATGGCCGCGCCGTGAAGTGCCGGTGGTCGCGCTTACAACCGAGCAGCTCCATTGGATACTCGACGGCATTGATATCGACGCAATGGTCCGCCACCCGGTGCGGCAATACCAGGTCGCCGGCTAAGGGCGGCGCTTGGTCGGTTGACGCGGGGCGGCGGTTCAGATTCAAGACTACGATGGTACGAACCGGCGAACCGACTGTTGAAGAGTTGATGGCGCGCATTGCGGCGCTGGAGGCGCAGAACCGCCAGCTCACAGAACACGTTGTCAAACTCGAGGAAGAGCTGGCGCTTGCACGGCTTCATCGTTTTGCGCCGCGCAGCGAAAAACATGTTGATCGCCTCTTCAATGAAGCTGAACAGGTTGTTGGTAAGGACGACGCCGACCGCGAAGAGAACGATGTCGTTGACCTCCGGACACAGGGTTGCCGCCCGGTGAAAGCGCCACGGGGAAGAAGCGTGGCCGCAGGCCGCTGCCAGCAAACCTACCGCGCGAGCGCGTCGAATATGACCTTCCCGACGATCAAAAGGCTTGTCCTTGCTGTCGGAGCCAGATGCATCGCATGGGCGAGATCGTTACCGAGCAACTTCATATCGAGGTGAAGGCAAAGGTCTTGCAAAATGCTCGGTTCAAATATGCTTGCCGCAATTGCGACCGCACCGGGATCAACACGCCGATTATAACTGCGCCGATGCCCCCGCAGCCCTTGCCAGGCAGCATCGCCACGGCCTCGACGCTGGTCTTCGCGCTCGTTCACAAATACGTCGACGGTACACCACTCTACCGTCTGGCGCAGGCATTCGAACGCGCCGGCGTTCCTGTCAGCAGAGGCACTTTGGGCCACTGGGTAATCGGCTCAAGCGAAAAGCACCTGCATCGCATCTATGACGCGCTGAAACTGCGGCTCAGATCGCAGCCCCTCATTCATGGTGACGAGACAACGGTTCAGGTGCTGAAGGAAGAGAACAGGGTGGCCACCGACACATCGTATATGTGGGCCTACCGGAGCGGCGAGGACAGTGCCGAACCGATCGTGCTGCTCGATTATCAGCCAGGCCGCGGCCAGATTTACCCGCAGGCCTTCCTCGGTGATTACCGTGGGATATTGATGAGCGATGGCTACACCGCCTGGCGCACGCTGGGTGGCGCAACTCATGTTGGATGCATGGCCCATTCCAGACGGCGCTTTGTCGATGCCCTCAAGGCCAGAAAAACGGGTGGAGGGCCGCCGGAGCAAGCCCTCCGGTTCTTCGAACAGCTCTACCGGGTTGAGAGGCAGGCGCGGGAAAAAACGCCGGAGGACGGCGAGACCCAGGCCGACAGCATTCGCCGTTTCCGTCAGCAACACAGTGTCCCCATCCTCAACGCCCTCAAGGAATGGCTCGACGAAATCAAGCCGAAGGTCTTGCCTGACAGCAAGCTCGGCGACGCAATATCCTACACCCTCAATCAATGGGAATATCTGACGCGCTATACCGAGGACGGCAGGACGCCGATCGACAACAACCTTCTGGAGCGCGTGTTCAGCGACACCGTCGAAGGAGCTAACGCCAGCGCCATCGTTTACAGCCTGATGCTGACCTGTCGCGCCTGTGGCGTCGAGCCGTTAGCATGGTTGCGCCACGTTCTCACTGAGTTGCCGCAACGCGCCGTCGATACCGATGTCGACGACCTCTTACCCTTCAACTTCGTCAGCGTCGTAACTGCCTGATTACGCCACCTGCCGTTCCCACTTCGAACGTGATCTGCCGAAATCAAGCACGTCAACGTGCTGGGAAACGAGCGCTTACCCTTCATCGACACATCAAGTCCAATAAATTCCAGTCTCGACTGTTCCTCTCTATGCTGCTGGGCCCGATCCAAAACCGTGAGCCCGTTTCTTCACCCTATCGGGGAAGAGTCACCTCAAGCTTGATAATAGCGCTACACCGCCGACTCGCTCCCGCGATTATCCCATGTCCACAGTCTCCCTTGTGGACACAGAATCCCTCACTGCCACGTCTATGAACAGGTGCGGGGATTTCCGCGCTTGCGTTTCGATGGTGTCGGCAGTTCGAACGAGATATTGCGCGCACAGCATCAGCGATGAGCGTTACGAGCGGCACATGCTTCCCTGCGTTGACAGGAGTGGATGGCGACGATCCGCCGTGGCTATAGGAGCAATGCACCATTCAAACATTGGAGTTCACAATCACCTCATGATGACCTCGCGCGCCTTCAGGGCGCGCTCAATGCCGGCACAATGATCCACGCTCGTGTCTCCGTGATGTTTTGTCGCTGGCCTCCCCATGCGCACCATTATTGTGAGGTCGACCGCCTCAAATTGAAAGACTAGTTATCCGTCACCCCTACTAATGTCGCGACAGAAACCACCTAGATGTCGGCTGCGTTTTCCACCGGATTCCGTCGGAGCACCGCGGAATTCCCGCCTTGTGCAACGCATTCCTCGATGTCGTATGTCCGACCAAGCCGGACATGCGAATGGCACTACCAGCGCTATGATATTGTTTTAAAAAGATTGTCTTCTTTGGCACGATTCATGCTGTGTTATCCGCAAACGCGTCGCGACTTTGGACGATCGCCCTGTGATCGCATTCACCGGCTATGCTGTTGCCGCCGTCAAGGCGGTTATCCTGCATCTGTCCTCTTTTCCGCTCAAGGGAAGCTCCGATGAGCCACATTGCGTATGAGATGATGAGACATGAGTTCGCTGACGCTGCATGGCAAGAGCGTCATGCTGTTACTCGCGTTGACCAGTTGCGCGAATGGATGGGGGTCGACGCCGACGGCAACCTGATGCGAGACGTTGAGCTCGGCCTCGCGCGCGCGCCGATGGCGATGCGGATCACGCCCTATGTGCTGAATTTGATCGACTGGTCGAATTTCAGCCAAGACCCGATCCGAAAGCAGTTTATTCCCGTTGGAAGCGAAATTCTCCCATCTCACCCGTTGCTAAAAATGGATTCGCTACACGAACGAGAAAGTTCACCTGTAGATGGACTGGTGCATCGCTATGACGACAAGGCACTTTTACTCGCAACGGATCGCTGCCCGGTCTATTGCCGTTTTTGCACCCGCAGTTACAGTGTGGGTTTCGACACACAGTCGGTATTGAAGAAGAGGGCGTCGCCATTCCGGATTCGCTGGAATACGATTCTGAAATATCTTTGTGCGACCCCCGCCATCGTTGATGTAGTGGTGTCGGGAGGAGATTGCTTTCGCCTCAAACCTTCCCAACTTTTAGCAATCGGAAGGGACCTTCTGTCCATCCCCTCTATTCGCCGCATCAGATTTGCGACGAAAGGCCTCGCTGTGCTGCCTATGAAAGTTACAAGCGATCATGAATGGACTGAGGCCCTTATCAACATTAGCGATGCCGGTCGGAATCGGGGCGTAGAGATTTCATTTCACACCCATTTCAACCATCCTCGAGAAATCACCGACTACACGATTGCGGCTGCAGAGCTTCTTTTCAAGCGTGGAGTAAGGATGCGCAATCAGTCGGTTCTGATGGCTGGCGTCAATGACGATCCCGAGGTTATGAAACAGCTCATCAAAAAACTCTCAGACCTACATATCCAGCCGTACTACGTGTATATTTGTGATCTTGTCGACGGAATCGAGCACATGCGGTGCTCGGTGAGGCTTGCATGTCAGATAGAAAAGGCCCTACGCGGGATCACGGCCGGGTATAACACCCCGCTGTTCGTTGTCGACACGCCGGGAGGCGGTGGAAAGCGCGACGTTCACAGCTTCGAGCATTATGACAGTCAAACAGGGGTTGCTGTGTACCGGGCTCCATCTGTCCGGCCGGGTCAGCTTTTCACATATCCGGATCCTTTGCAGTCTCTCTCTCCAGATGCGCAGGCGGCATGGTTAGATCCCCAGCGCGCCCATCGTATACTGAGCGATGCGATTGAGGCGGCTCGAGCTAAATCGATGGCGGTTTGAATGAGCGACTCTGCGTCATGCATAGACGCTATCGCGGACCTGCGTGGAGACGTTGAGGAGGGCGGCCTATCGAGGCAGGTTGCAAAGCCTGGCAGAACCTCCCGAAGAGATAGCAAAGTTGTTTCCTTTCCGCATCCGGATACGCCCGATGATCCGCTGACATCTTCTGCGCGAAGGTGCGCGCCGGCTTCTGGCGTAGGCTGTTGAGGCGGAGCAGAGCCATTCCTGGCCGGGGATGGCCCTACTACCCGCAAAGATAAGCAATCGCGAAAAAAAGAGGAACACCATGATCCGCGACATGCTTGCCGCCGCCACGCCTGACTGAAACTGTGCCGCATTCCGCTAGATACCGGCCCGTCCGCCAATTGGGTATGGACCATTAAGGGAGACGAGGCGATGAGCCACCAGCCCCCGCCCGAACGCTCAGGTACGACCTGCGCGCGGGCGATCTTGCCAACCACCTGCATCCGTTCACCTAACGCTACGCATTGCTCCATGAGAGCCGGTCAAGGGTCGCCATCCATGGCGAAAAGGTCTAACCTCTGGGATATGGAAGGCCGCCAGTTGCTCGACGGGATGGTTGGGCTCTGGTGCGTCAACATTGGCTACGGCCGCAAGGAACTCAGAGAGGTGGCGCACCGGCAGATGGACCGACTCGCCTTCTACAATACGTGCTTCAAGACTTCGCATGAGCAGGTGATCGAATTGTCTGGGCACTTGGCGGAACTGACGCCCGAGGGCATCTACGACTTTTTCTTCGCCAATTCCGGCTCCGAGGCCCGACCCGGCATTTCGCCTGATGTGGACCTATTGGTCAGCAGTGGGGAAGCCCGAGCGTCATGTCGTGCTCAGCCGCGACTACGCTATCACGGTTCGACCGTCGCGGCGGCAAGCCACTGCCGATTTGCGGATAGGCATCAGATCCCCGGCCCGACTGCCGGAATCCCGCATGCGTCGGCGCCTGGGGCGCGACGAGGATGATGCCGCCTATGGCCGCGAGGGGGCCAACGCCATGGAGGCGAAAATCCTCGATATCGGGCCCGAGAACGTCGCCGCCTTCATGGGAGAACCGGGGATAGGTGCGGGCGGCGTCAAAAAATCAGTTAGGAGTAGTGACATGAATCTTGCTGAATTCGGTGCCAAAATGAGCCAGGAGTTTGAGCAGCTATCACCTCAGAATCAAAAGGCGGCTGCTTACATGATGCGCTTCCCTGAGGACGTCGCTCTGCTGTCTATGAGGGACGTTGCCAGGAAGGCCGACGTACCTGCTTCAACGCTAGTCAGGCTAGCTCAGGCACTTGGGCACTCGAGCTATGTCGATATCAAGAAGCAGTTCGCGGAGTCCTTGAAGGAGGGACGCCTGTCGTCGTTCTCGGCTCGAGCTCGAGAGCTACAAGTCCGGAACGATGCCTCCCGCGCAGATAGTCATCATCCGACGATAGCCCACGAGCATGAAGCGATATTGAGGGAAATACTTTCCCGAAATGGGCAAGACCGAATCGACTCCTTTGCGCGCCAGCTTTTGACAGTTGAAAAGCTATTCATGTTCGGAGTCCGCAGCGCGTTCGCGCCCATATATCAGTATTTCTACTTGTATCAAATGTTTCGTCAGAACGGCATCTTGGTGAATGACCCTGGCGGTGCCCGAAGCGATATGCTCGGAAAAATTCGAGAAACAGATGGCCTCCTATTGGTAAGTTTCGACCCGTATGCGCGTGAATCGGTCTTTGCTGCTCGCTTGGCCAAGCAGATGGGGGCCTCGGTTTTTGCTGTTACCGACAGCCTCGTTTCTCCTATCTCCGCCTATGCTTCCCACATCTTAACGGTACCGACGTCTATTTCTTCCTTCTTTCCTTCATTAGTCGGAGTCGGAGCGTTGCTCGAGATTGTCGTGGCAAGGCAAGTCGGTTTCGAAGGCGCGACGGCGATCGACGAACTGGCGGCAACGGACAAGCGGCTCTCCGAGTTGGGGGCATACTGGACTGAAGGGAAGAGGTCGTGAACACGTACTTCATCGCAACATCAGGTGATGTGCCGCGGGCCAGCTCACATACGATGCGAATCTCCAGGCTTCTCCCCACGACCTTCGCACGCTCTCTCCCGTCTATGTTCTGGTCATAGTGGCCTGAGCCGCCGCATCACCCCGCGATCCAGCTGAATCCGATTTCAATCCTAGGCATCCTGAAGGAATCTCAAATCATGAACAGGCCGATCGCCAGCAAAAACCAGCCCTACAATACTCTAAGCATCCGCGCTCTCGACCTGTCGCATCACATGCATCCTTTCGCAGACCAACAGGAACTCGTTTCCGATGGCGGCGTGCGTGTCATCACACGCGGTGAAGGCGTCTATTTGTGGGACAGTGAGGGCGAGCGGCTGCTCGACGGCATGGGTGGCCTGTGGTGCGTCAACATAGGCTATGGCCGCAAGGAGCTGGCTGAGGCAGCGGCGAAGCAGATGGAAGAGTTGCCCTACTACAATACGTTCTTCAAGACCACGACCCCTGCGGCCGCCGAACTGGCGGCCGAGATCGCCTCGGTCGCCCCCAACCGCCTCGACCGTGTATTCTACTCAAACTCCGGATCTGAGGCCAACGACACCAACATCCGTCTTGCCCGCCTCTACTGGGCGCGTCTGGGCAGACCCGAACGCAAGGCGATTATCTCGCGGCACAACGCCTATCACGGCAGTTCGATCGGCTCCGGTTCTCTGACAGGGTTCGATGACATGCACGACATTGCGGGCGTCCCGATCGCTGACGTCCACCACGCGCCAGCGCCCTTCTGGTGGCGTGACGGCCGCGGGCAGACCGTCGAGGCACACTGCGCATGGGCGCTCGACGGGCTGGAGGAGACGATCCTTCGGGTTGGACCGGAGAATGTAGCAGCATTTATCGGAGAGCCTGTACAGGGGGCCGGCGGCGTGCTGATCCCGCCCTCCGGCTATTGGAAGAGCGTACAGGAGATCTGTCGGAAATACGACATCTTATTGATCTGCGACGAGGTGGTCTGCGGCTTTGGCCGCACCGGAAAGTGGTTCGGTTCTCAGACCTACGCGATCGAGCCCGATATTATCACCACCGCAAAAGGCCTGTCTTCGGGTTATCTGCCGATCTCTGCTTCCGTCTTCGGGGATCGGGTGGCAAGCGTTCTGATGGACAAGCCCGGCCGAATGAGCCACGGCTATACATATTCGGGCCATCCCGTGGCGGCTGCCGTGGCGCTCGAAAACATCCGCATCCTAAAGCGCGAGCGGATCATTGAGCGCGTGGGTGAAGAGACCGGCCCCTATTTCCAGGCGAAGCTGCGCGAACTGCTCGACCATCCGCTGGTGGGCGAGGTGCGCGGCGTTGGCCTAATGGCTGCCGTCCAACTGACGCGGGACAAGGAGGAGCGGACGCCGATTGAGCCGGTTTCGAGTTTGGCAAAGCCGGTTTGGAAGCGCTGCTTCGAGACCGGACTGATCACGCGCGCTGTCGGAGAAAGCCTAGCCTTCTCGCCGCCGCTCATCATTTCGAAGGACCAGATCGATTGGCTCGTAAAGCGCCTTCGTGACAATCTCGATCAGTTCGTCTGAAGCTCTTCTGAGCAGACCGTTAGTCGGGCGATCCGCCCATTCATGAAAGGACTTCCTGCGAGCCCACGCGGCGCACCTTTACGGCGGGGCCGCGAGGTTACCAAACTTGTGCATTGAGTGAAGTTGACAATCTCAAGCGCCTCTTTGAGAATCTCGCCTTCCATCGTCTTCTTGCCGAGCAGACGCTGTAGTTCTTTGACCTGGTTCTGAAGCGCACGATATTCTGATGCCGGAACGACATCTTCCTCGGCAGCGGTTGCCGTCAGAGCCCCTTGGGTGGCAAGATTACGCGAGGTGAACAACTGGTTCGGCTGGATGCCATAGCGGCGAGCAACAATGCTCACCGTGGCGTCCGCCTCATAAGTCTCCTGAATAATGGCAAGCTTCTCTGCCGTCGACCAGCGACGGCGGCGCTCAGGGCCGGACAGGACTTCTATCTTAGGACTGTGACTGGTCATAATGGGCACATTACCTCGCACACTTGTTAAGTGGGAGATCCTGTCCGGATATTTATGGGGCCATTACATCATCTACAATCAACCGCTTGACGACGGACTCGAGGTCTTCGATCGCGATGCTCGTAAGGAGTTCTAATTGGTGTTCCATGAAGAAATGGTCGCCGGCGCAAAAATGAGCCTTGAACTCCTTCGTGGTATGCTCTTTCCAGCCGAAAATTTGGTCGCCCGTAACATAGGGATCGATGCGGCCGCCGACCGCAGTGATGGGAGCGTCGAGCGGAGGATGAGAACCGTAGCGATAGGCGTTGTTGATCGCATAATCGGCTTGTATAATCGGAAGCATCACCGCGCGCATCTCGGGATCTTCAAACAGCGCCTTATTGTTGGCGAAATTTACCTCCTTTAGCATCTCAACGAACTCGCTCTCGTTGAGTTCGTGTTCGGCCCTGCCGGTCTCGTGATTGAACTGCTGGACATCGATGGCGAACTGGTCGTCATTGTAGCTCTGCGGCGAGCGAGCACCGGCCACGAAGAAGTGTTCCGGCTCCAGGCCGTGATCGCGACGCACCCGCTGGGCAACCTCAAAGGCCTGCACGGCGCCTAAGCAAAACCCGAAGAACGCGAACGGTTTTTCCTTAAGGTAAGGAAGCATCTCCGGTACGATGCCGTCGACCACGTCCTCCATCCTTGCCCAGTAGCCTTCTGCCAGGCGCGCACTGCGGCCTGGCATCTGCACGATGCCAAGCTCGATATGATCAGGCATCTTGTCGATCCAGCGCTGGAATACGAGGGGGCCGCCGCCGGCGTACGGAAAGCAGATAAGGCGGATCGGGGCGTCGGGCTTCGGGCGCGGAATGATCACCGCGCTCTTGTTGTAGCCCTGAGCGCTGTCGACCACGACTGGCGCTGTCAGTACCGCCTTTCCACCCCGGAGAGCGGCGGTCACCTGTGTTTCAGTATCGGCCGCCATCTCCGCGATTGAGGCACCCATCACGAGCTTCTGGAGCGAAACCTTGATGCCGGTCTTGGCGAGTTCGTTGCGAAACTCAATTGTAGCCAAGGAGTCGAAGCCCATCTGGTTGAGCGATGCGTCCATCGGAAGGCTGTCCGGATCGGCGATCCCCAGCACACCGGCGACTTCTCCGCGCAAGAAGCTTTCGATCGCGCGACCCCGTTCGCTTGGCGCGACCAAGCCAAAGAGCCTCGCAAGTGGGTCTGTCGCCTCGTCGTTATTGGCCGTCTGCGGATTCTTGTGCACATTCATCAGAGGCGTGAGCCAAGCGGGCGGCTTCCCGTACTGCTTTTTGGCAAAACGTTCCCACAGGATCGGTGCTGCGGTGAGGGTGCCAGTCGAGGCGAACAGGCCCCCCAACCGCTCGATCGCCTCCCGATTGCGGATCGCGAGCAGGCCGAGATCCGTCAGACGCTTGCGCAGGCATTCGTCCAGTCCGGATGCCATGCCGGCTTCCGCCCAGGGACCCCATTCGATGCTGACACCTGGCAGACCCTCGGCGTTGCGGCCCTCAACAATGCGGTTCATCGCAGCATTGGCCGCCACGTAGGCCGCTTGACCCTTCATACCGAGAAGCGCGCTAACCGAGGAGAAGCACACGAAGAAGTCAGGTGAGAATCGACGGCTTGCTTTGTCGAGTACTAGGGTACCCTGGAGTTTGGCCAAGAGAGCGCGTTCGAGCTCACTCGCGTCCTCAATAGATCCGAGGGTGGCATCCTGAACGATGCCAGCGGTGTGGACAATCCCGCCAAGTTGATGGCCCGCCTCCGAGAGATCGGTTAGAATTCTTTCGACTCCGGCCTGGTCGGCGATGTCAACCGCGTGCGCCTCGATCTCAGCGCCGGAACGGCGCAGGGCTTCGAGCCGTCTCCGTTTGGCGCCGTCCGCGACGTCCCTGTTGAGAAGCGCGAGGCGGCGCGCACCACGATTGATCAGCCATTCGCCCACTAGCGATCCGAGAGCGCCAAGCCCGCCCGTGATGAGATAGGTCTTCTGCGGATCGACCGAGCAATCCGTACCGACATCGCTGCATTCGCTGAGGCGTAGCACGTACCGCTCCTCGCCGCGCACGGCGTAGGCGGTCTCCGACCCAGAGCCACCGAAGATAATGCCGACCGCGGCCGCGATCTCCGCATCGCTCGGATCCGCGCTGAGATCGATGTCCCCTCCCCACAGATCGGGTTGTTCGCTCGCCAGCACCATCGCCAATCCATGCAGGGAGGCGCTGACCAGTGAGGCGGGACGAGCTGCGTCTGGAATTGGTTTATCTTTTTGGGGCACGGTCCGGCCGGCTTGGCCGACGACCCAAATTTTCGCCCTCGCCAGATTGCAATGCTTGGTGGCTGTCTGAACCGCCTGGACAAAATGCGTCAGGGTGGCGGCGTGGCTGTGCGCCGCCTCGCCGATCTGTCCACTTGACGCGCCTTTCGGGCTCTCATGGGCTACGATGATTCCGGCGACATACCCGTCCAGCACACCGCCAATGAGACCTTTTTCGATGTTCGAGAGAACGACCGCTGTCTGTTTGGCTCCTTCGCTCTTCCCCTCGATCGCGTGGGCTAAACGCCCGGCGAGACCCAGGGCATTGCCGACGATAAACCAGACTGCCTGGTCTTTCGGCGGTTGCGGCGCCGACTGCTTTTCCACGTGCCATTCGCGGCGGCAGTGCCATGCCAGCCGGTCACTTGGTTTCGGGTCGATCCAGTGATGCTGACGCTCGAAGGGATAGAGGGGAAGATCGACGAACCTGCGTTCATTATCCGGCAGATCGGTGAGCGTATCGATCGTAAGGCCGCCGAGGAAAAGGCGGCCTGCCGTCTCGGCGAGGACCTCTTCGTCATTGCGGTTGCGATGCAGGCTCGAGACGAATTGCGACGGCGAGGCAAGGCCATCTAGGGCCGCCTGCGCAATCGGAGTTAGGACCGGGTGCGGTCCGATTTCGAGGAAGAGATTCGCCCCAATTTGTTCCGCCGCTATCATGCCCCGATGGAACAGAACGGGCTGGCGAACGTGTTCGGTCCAGTAGCGGGCATTAGCGACGTTTTCGCCAGCGACCTTACCCGTCATCGCACTGATCAGTCGCCCGTCTGGCTTGGAAAAATCGAGGGTGCTCGCGAACGCCTCAAACTCTTCGAGAATCGGATCCATGAGATGCGAATGAAAGGCGTGCGAGACCTTCAACTGTGTTGTGCTGACGCCTTCTTTCTTGGCGACCTTGATCAGCGTTTCAAGCGCGTTCGTCTCGCCCGCGACCACCGTATTGGCTGGTCCGTTCTCGGCTGCGATGGCGAGCTCGACTTCGGCGTCCCGGATCATCTGATGGGCTGTGTTCGCATCAGCCGTCAATGCGACCATGCCGCCATTGCGCGGAAGCCTACCCATCAATTCGCCGCGCTTGGTAATCAGCTTCAGGCCGTCCTCCAATGAGAACACGCCGGCAAGATAGGCCGCCACGTATTCTCCGATGCTGTGGCCGATAACGATCTTTGGGACAAAGCCCTTAGCCTTGAAAACTCGGGCGAGTGCGAGTTCGATCGCGAACAGGGCGGGCTGGGTATATTCAGTATCGTGAACGAAATGGGCGAGCGTCCCGTCACCGTAAAGGATCTCGCCCAACCCGTGTTTGCGAAGCCGTGAGATTACCGCGTCACAGGCGTCGAAGGCTTCGCGGAAGATCGGATTGCTCTCGTAGAGTCCGCGCCCCATATCTTCGCCCTGGCCGCCCTGTCCGGTGAACAGCGCGGCGGGAACCACGTGTTTGGAGACGTCAACACGGCCATAATCGCTTGCGCGAAGACTCTCGGCCAACTCCCTAGTTGTCCGACCGGTCGCGAAACTACGATACTCAAAAGCGCGGCGGGCGGTGTTCGCAGTGAAGCAGATGGCGTCGCGCTCGCTGGGCTGTGCGGTCTCGAGTCGCAAGGCAAAATTCTTCGCCATGGCGCGCAGGGCCTGTGGCGTGCGTGCCGAAATGTTCAGCGTACGAGGGACGTCCGGGTGGTGCGGCGCATCGTTCGGCTGAGATGAACCGCCCGTCTCGCTCGGTGCTTCTTCCAAAATGACATGGGCATTCGTTCCGCCCACGCCGAACGAACTGATGCCCGCGCGCCGCGGACCCTCGGACGTCCAGGGCACAGCGCTCGCCGGCACGACAAAGGGAAGGCGATCGAAGTTGATCTCCGGATTGGGCGTCTTGAAATTGACCGCCGGCGGCAAGGTTCGCGACTTCAGTGCCATGACCGTCTTGATTACACCCGCGACGCCTGAAGCGGCGATCGTATGGCCGATATTGGCCTTCACCGAACCAAGGGTGATTGGCGCGACATCCGCCGGCAAACCAGCAAAGACTTCGCTGAGGGCTTCGATCTCGATCGGATCACCCAGTTTCGTGCCCGTTCCATGCATCTCCATGTAGGAGATTGTTTCCGGCGCGAGCGAGCTGTTCATGAGTGCTCTTGCGACGACGCTCGATTGGCCCTCGATGCTCGGCGCCGAAAAGCTGATCTTGTCGTTTCCGTCATTGTTGATAGCCGATCCGCGAATAACAGCGTGGATGGTGTCACCCTCGGCAAGCGCGTCATCGAGACGTCGAAGCGCAAGCACGCCGACGCCACTCGAAAACACCGTGCCGCTGGCCTCGGCATCGAACGGACGGCAGTGCCCATCGCTTGACAAGATCATGCCCTCTTGATGCCGATACCCAGCACCGTCGGGGATAATTGCCGTGACACCGCCCGCCAGTGCCAAGTCGCATTCGCCGTTATGGAGACCGCTGCAGGCCAGATGTAGACTTACGAGTGAGGTCGAACAAGCTGTTTGGACGTTGACGGCAGGGCCGATGAGGTTGAGGCGATGGGCCGCCCGAGTCGCTAGGTAATCCTTATCGTTTCCCAGCATGGCCTGGAAGCCGGACATTGTGTCGAGCATGCCTTCCTTGCTGAAATCGTGCGAGCCGGCTACGATTCTAGCAAAATAGCTATTCGGGCCGGAGCCGGCATAGATGCCCGTTGTCATCTCGCTCGAACTGACGGCGTAGCCAGCATCTTCGATGGCGTGCCAAATGCTTTCCAGGAATAGTCGGTGCTGCGGATCGAGGAGAGCCGCCTCACGAGGCATGATGCCGAAGAAGTCAGCGTCGAAGTAGCTGAGGCCCATAAGCGGGGCGCCGTGGCGGATATAATCGTCTGCTTCCCAATCCTCGGGCTCGACGCCCGCGCCGGCGAGTTCAACATCCGACAACTGACGGACGCTCTCGCGTCCGGCAATAATGTTTTCCCAGAACGCCTTGGGCGTATCAGCATCGGGGAACCGGCAGGCCATGCCAATAATTGCGATGGGCGTAGCTCTGTGAATGGGGCCGTTCATTTTCACCTCGTCTCTGCTCCGGTCATCTGGACGTTGGCTTCCGGAGCGCCTTAATCTGTGGTCTGGAGCGGGTCATCGGTGCGCAGATCAGCGCCGGGAAGCGCGTCTTTTGGTCGACATGCGCCGGGTTGCGAGATCAGCCAACGTCGTGTTCGATGCATCGCCCTTCGCCGATTTTCCCGATAAAAAGTCTGCAAGCTCCCTCGGCGAAGGATGCCGGAAAACCATGATCGCTGACATGTTTATACCAAACTGGCGGCGAAGGCGGCGTTGAAGCTCCGGGATCATGATCGAACGCGCGCCGAAATCGAACACGTTGTCCGAATCCGCGAGCGAGGGATGGTCCAGAAGCTCCTGCCAGTGGGAGGTAATCGCGCCGCACAGATCACCGCCCTTCGCCAATCCGCTTGTATTGGCACTGGCAGCCTTGTCGACAGGCGGTGTCGAGGTCTTGACCTTTTCGGCACACAGCTTTTCGGCGATTGATTTGCGATCGACCTTGCCACTCGCCGTTTTGGGCATCGCGCCGATGATCTGGACACGGTCCGGCGTCATGTAGCCAGGGAGCATCTTACGGACATGCGCGCGAATTGCTGTCTCGAGACCGGCGGTTGGCGCCCAATCTTTGCTCGTTAGGCAGGCGATCAGCCGCCCCGGTCCATTTGCATCACGTTTGAAAACCATGGCGACTTCGGCCACGTCCGGGTGATCAGCTATAACGCTCTCAATTTCCCCGAGTTCTACCCTGTGGCCGTCGATTTTGATTTGATCGTCACGGCGACCACAAAAGAAAAAACAGCCACTTTCATCTGACGTCGCAAAGTCTCCGGTCCGATACAATCTCGTTGACGTGCCGTTAACATCAATAGTTACGAATCGTTCCTCTGTCCGCTCGTTATCCTGGAAATAACCCTGTGCGAGACAAACGCCACCGATATAGAGCTCTCCCACCTCACGTGACCTCACCGGTCGCGCATCTTCATCTAAAATAAGGAGTTCGACATTCGGCAGAGCCCGACCGATCGGTGGCAACCTAGGCCATTCGGTTGGATTGCCGTCAAGCTCGTGACAGGAGACGACGTGGGTCTCGGAGGGACCGTACTGATTGAAGAGCCGACACTGGGGGAGCTTGTCGAAAAACTCTCGCAAAGCGGAAGAGACCACGAGCTGTTCGCCGGCGGTGTGGATCTCGCGTAGACAGTGGGGAAACACATTGCGCTCCACGCAACTCGACGCCAATTGCTGGAGGGCGACAAATGGCAGGAACAGTCGTTCCACCCGGGCACGCTGTATCTCGTCGGAAAGCAAATCGGGGTCGATCCGCTGTTCATTCGTTAGAATGACGATACGGCCACCGCAGCAGAGGGTGGAGAAGATCTCCTGAAACGATACATCAAACGAAATAGGGGCGAACTGAGCGGTTGCCGCATTGTCTGACAGGGTCGAAAGTTCGATCTGCCAATCCACCAGGTTTTGAAGCGCTGCTCCTCTCATGTCGACTGCCTTCGGCTTGCCAGTTGAACCCGAGGTAAAGATAACGTAGCCACTGGACTTTGGCGGCAGCGCCACATCTCCGTTCGACGGTCCACCGTCGGCTGCGCGCACTCTAACTTTCTCGACGAGCACTGGCGAGCCCGACGAGACATCCTCGAGACTCGCCGAGTAGACGGCTGAAGAACTGAGGAGCACGCTCGGCTTCACTTGCGCAAGCATCTCGCGAATGCGACTCTCTGGAAGATTGGGTTCCACAGGAACGTAGGGAACACCCAGGATTTGACAGCCGAGGATCGCCGCGATCCGGTCAACGCCGATGGGAAGATGGATTGCGACGCGGTCCAAACCCCCTTTACGTCCAGTTTTTAGGGCGCAAGCTATCTCACGGGCTCGCCGCCACAAATCCATGTAGTTGATCACTTCTGTTCCGTAAATTACAGCCGGACGAAAAGGAAATTTGGATGCATGCCGAAGCACAGACGACGCAATAGTCTGCTCTGAAGGACTTTTGGCGTTGTATAAACTCTGCATAATTCTTCTTTCGGCATGCTATGGCATCGTTGAATAGGTTTTTTACCTTATCGGCGGAAGTTGCACAGTCAATCGGTTTACAAAAACTTAATATGTTCTTAATATTTCGGGCGAAGAGTGCGGGGATGCCGGAAAGCAGCGCGGTTGCCCGAGACCTTACACTCCGACCATGTCCGAGACGAAGCAGCGGATCGAACGGCTGACAGACGGATCGAAGGGGCCAACGAACCTGGCGAAACAAACCAGCGTTTGGTTACGATCCCGGTGTGGGAATGATGTCCGCAACGATTGCCGCAGCCACCATCCCGGATGTCGGCAACTTCGTGTGCGAGGGACTTTGCGGCCTGTCGCGACCTTACTCCCAAGCCTCACTTCACCGGAGGCAAGCATTCGTAGACGCGCAGACGATCCACGAAATCGCGGATCGAACCAAAGTCTCAACCAAGTCTTGACTGAGTGAAACTAGGGAGAGGTGCGTTCGCCTGACTATCGATGGTTCGGCTCTGTCTTGGCTTGAATTTCGGAATACCCGCGATCACCACAGCGATGAAGGCGCTGGCCAATGCACTCCTGCGTCCAGTCACCCGCACATAGGTCACCTAGTGCTGCGACGGGCACAAGGTACAAGTCTGTTGCCACTTCGAGACACGATTGCGCGTTCCTAGGCACGGCCTTGATTTCCCGCACGATTCTTCAGGTCAGACTTGTTAAGAATCGCAAGAACCTGCTCATGCGCTTCAATGATGTTGCGCTCGAGGGCGTCGGCGGCAGCCAAGCCGTTGCCTTTCTCCAACTGGTCGATTATTTCGCGATGATTTTGGTGGTCCGCAACAACTTTTGTTTCTTTCCGCCTGAGCCCGAGGACCGGGCCCGCCTGGAGCCAATGCGCCTCGATCGTGTTCATCAAGACCTTGTTTTGAGAGAGATTGTACACGGTAAAATGAAACAGTTGGTTTAGCTTCAGATACTCTTTGAGGTCAGCTTTCTTTTCCAGATTGAGCAGATTCATTTTGTCGTCAATTTCTCTGACATAGTTCAGAATCTTGCCAGAAGATTTCTTTGCGCCCCAGATTATCGCCTGCCGTTCATTCAGAAGGCGCACTTGCAGTAGATCGCGGAGGCCTTCAGCAGTGATCATTGGAACGCGCGCGGATTGTCGCGGCGCCCGTTCGAGTATGTCGATGCCGCTGAGCCGGTTGAGCGACTCGCGGATCGGCATGTGGCTGGTGCCGAATGCGGCAGCCAGATCGTTGAGACGCATCGGCTGCCCGGGCCAAAATTCCCCAGACATCAATGCGTTCTTCAGTTCCGTATAGACATGCTCAATAGTCGAACTCGGGGAAGCCTTGAATGGTGGTATTTCGTACTTCGAGCGTTGTGACATTTGGGTTGATCTCCAAAATCGGGTATTATCGGGGTCATTCATAAGCGGAGGCGTCTGACATGAACTTCCAAGGTATGAGGGCTTCGATTTCGGATGCGGGCCAGACCTGAGTAATGCGGGTCCGCGAGAGCCAGTCGAGCGGATCAACGCGATTCATTTTGTAGGTGCAAGCGTGCGACTATCGTTCGGCGATGGTGGAACTGATCTCGATGCGGCGGTCCATCAGAAAGCGTTCCAGCGCTTCGCGCCGGCTGAGCGCGTACCGGCTCGGCGGTTTTAGATTTTCTCGAGAATTTCCCCAGTTCCTTGCCCCGGAGCTCGAAGAGGCCAGCGACCATAGCTGAGGATTTCAGGTGGGGCCGGATGGTGCGGCTGTCGGCAATCTTCCCGCGAACTTCACCCTCGATGTGCCAGAGATCGGTGATTGCGGGTACAGCGTCTGTGGCGGCCTGCGAGATTCCGCTTATGTGCAGGTCACAAAACTTGCGCCGTAGATATCCCCAACATCCCGCAAGCTGTGCCGTTTCGTTGCTGCCGGTTTTTGCCCGCGTCTTGACGAGATCGGTAGAAGCCGAGTAGCCATCCACTTGCAGGATGCCGGTGAATCTGGAGAGATGACGCATCACGCGATCCGCACTTTGCTGTCTTCAAGACGATATGCCACCATCGGCGGACTTGTTCCACCATAGGCGCGGTCGTCGCGTTCGTAAGCTTTTTGGTTTTCCCCAAACGGCGCGCAAGAGCCGGCAGGGTCGTCTCGTCGGCAAAAGATCCTTCCGCCCTGCTTGACCCTATCCTGATTATAATCTGTCAGCATCCGCAGTTTGAAGCCGAGATGCTCTATCCATTGGGCCATCAGCGATCGGCTGATCTCCGCACCCAGATAGATTGCTTCCTGGCGATAAAGAGGAAGACTGCCGGAGTATTTGGAAACGGCGATATAGGGCGGCAGCCCGTCTTCGATGAGGTGTGTCGGTGTCAGGGCTTGGACCGCCCCGTCGCTGCTCCGAAAAGCGTATTTGGGACAACGCGTCACGACAACACTGAACGTCGGCGGCAGGACGCCTAGATGTTCCCAGCGGTCCTGATCGATCAAAACCTTTTCCAGCACTTTGACCCCGGCCGAAATCGCCGGCTCTATGACCTCCTCGATGCACTCGAGATGTGCGGCAAAAACCTTGCGCGAACGGGGCGCTCGCGTCGGTTTGTCTTTGGCTGCGCAGTCGAATTCACTGAGGATTTCTGATAGGCCGGTTTCCACTTCTTCGAAGGCAAACGAGACCCGTTCCTCATTGGCCACGAGGCGGAGCCGGTCGGCGCGCTCGCCATTTTGCTTGCGCTGCAAAACCCGAGCTGTTTCTGGGCCACAATCAAGCTTCTGTACGCCTTCAGGACTGGCCATTTATGTCAGTTGCCCGGTTCTTCGAGGCAATAACCGGCCGACCTGATCGTGCGAATGATCCGGCGAGGTGAGGACGTCCCCAGCGTTCTTCTGAGCCGGCTGATATGAACATCGACGGTGCGTTCACCCACGTGGATATTGTCAGGCCAGACTGCGCGAATCAAATCGCCTCGGCTAAAGGTCTTCTGAGGATGCTCAAGCAGGTGCCGGAGCAAGTTGAACTCAATCGGTCCGAGATGTATCTCTTGGCCACTGCAGCGCACCCGGTACGTATCAACCATCATTTCAAGGTCGCCACAGCAAAGCGATCGGCCGTGTGGCGCCGGTGGCGCCGAAACTGTCTTCGCGCGCAGATAGTCGATTACCTTAGCCGGCGCGACTGGACGTATGAAGCTCTCGTCAATGCCGGCCTTCAAGAGGTCGAGTTGCTGGCTTCCGGCTCCCGGCGGGATCAACGCAACGACAGGTACATCGCCAAGCTGGAGCTTTCGCTTCAGTCGAACGCAGCTTTTGGAGAATGCCACGCTCGTGGGCTGGCAGTCCAACACCACAGCCTGCGCATCCCGTTCGTCGACCATTGCAAGCACTTCCTCAAAGCCGCCGGCCAATCCACTCGCGAAGCCGGCCATCCTCAGGATGTGGCTGTAATTTAAATAGAACTCCGCGTCTTGCGAACAAATCAGGACCATTGGGTTCATCGGCGCTCTGCTTATCCCTTCATTGCGATTTGATGCCGATTTGCCATGTTGCTCAACTCTCTTGTTCAAACAATCGCGACAGCGCGCGACAGGGTGGCATTTCGAGCCAGCCGGCTCGCGGTGAAGAACTTCAAGATCTGTGCCGTTTGTATGATCGATTTTGAAAGAAATTTTGCAATTTCATTACAACAAGTTAACCTGATTCAACCTTAGAAAGGCCTCAACAAAATTTTGTCATGGATGCGACAAAGCGGCGGAATCTGTCGGATCCGATACGTGCGATCGCAATACTTGCTACAGGCAGAAGTGTGTCGACGGCTGCGCGTTTTAGGCGCGAGCCAGACCATGCGCATCAAGAAGCATCATGTGGGCCGCTCCGATCTTTCAGCCCTCTGGTCCAGAAGGGCGAAGAGGGCGAAGGCGACGATGAAACTTCGCAAGGAACTGGTGGGCCAAATCTCGTTCCAGATCTCGACAAATTCCATGGGTAGGACGCCCGCTTCCTCGCAATGGTCGGGATCCAGTCAGCGCTTCGACCAGCTTTCTCATCTTCCCTCAGCTGCAGTATCGCCACGGATTATTAGAGCAAAGCGCTATAGACATGAGGCGTTCGAGACTGAAAGATGACGCCGGCATGCCGTCGTTTCCTGCACCAGAAACCTACTTTCGGTACGACCCCTGAAACACGATGTCCTGATCAACCAGCACGTTGAACTTGTAGCCAGGCCTGATCTCAAGCGTCGGCTGGACATTCAGGTTTCGACTAATCGTCTGCTCGGCCACGCGACCGAAACTTTCCGCGAAATTCCGCCTTGCCGCATCCGACGCGGTCTCCTGCGTGGCTAACGTCGAGCTTTGCGGCATCGACGCGTCAATGCCCGTCCCGATCAGCGCGATCAGCGCCGCGGAACCGAAGGTCCGCCAATAGTGGTTGTTCACCTTGTCATTGAAGCCGCCATAGCCTTGGGCATCGGTCCCAGCCATGCCGCCGATCTGCAGCGTCGACCCATTCGGAAAGATCAGGTCGGTCCAGACGACCAGAACGCGGCTTTGCCCGAACGACACCTTGCTGTCATAGCGACCGAACAGTTTCGCGCCTTGCGGGATCAGCAGCCGATGCCCGGTCGCGCTGTCATAGACATTCTGGCTGACCTGCGCCGTGATACGGCCTGGCAGGTCGGAATTTATGCCGGTTATCAATGTCGCCGGAATCACCGAGCCCCGTTTCAGCTCAAAGAGCGATTGCTGCGGCACGACACGGTTCGGCAGATAGCCGAGCTCTTTCAGGTCGCTGTTGAAGAAATCCTCTTTCGACTTCTGACCGTTCTGATCGACGTCTTGCCCCATCAAGCCGCTTTTCAGGGCGGCGGCATAAAGGTCCGGCGTCGTCGTATTCGTCGATGATGCCGTGCTCGTATCAGCTGTCCTTTGGTCGTTTGCTTTCGCGCTTGCCGCCCGCTTGCTGCGATCGATGGCGAGCGGCGCATCATAGGCCGCGTCATTGGCCTGCAAGCGGGCCATTCTCTGGCGCTGCCGCTCGCGCAGATACTGCTCCTGTTGCTCACGACGCAGCCGCGCCCGCCATTCCGCCTCCGGCTCTAACGCCTGTTTCTGATCTTCCACCTTCGTCGGCTGCGCCGCGAAGCGGTTGGCCCCTTTGTCCTCCTTCTTTTCAACCGGCGTTGGCTGGAAGGTAACCTGCTGCTCGGTGTCGCCGATAATGCCATCGGTGACGCCGCGCTTGATCTGATCGGCGAATGTCGAGGCGGGCGTGCCGGTAGTGGTCTCCAGACTAGGGTCCCTGTTGAAGAACAGACCGCGGGAAGTCAGGCCGAAAAAGATCACACCCAGGAACGCGACCACCAGCACGACCACGATGATGATCGGCAGGCGGTTGATCCGGCGCATGCCGGATTGCGCCTCCTCATTGGTGGCGCCGCCGAGCGTGAGCGATTGTACCATGATCCCCTCCCCTCACCCGCGCTTGAGCAACGAAAGCGCGCTTGCCGGTGTCGCTCCGTTCGCCGTGACCGTATAGGCGCGTCCAAGCTCGACATTGGACGTGGAGAGGCGCGCCAGCACCTGGCCCTCGAAGGGCAAGATCACATAGGCAAGCGAAACGACCTTTTGCTTGTCGTCAGCCTTCTGATCGGTGACGACGGCATAACCCCAACCCTTCAGAGCGGCTTCCAGTGCCTGGCCGAAGGGAGAGTCGTCAGCCTTAAGTGCCACCGTCGCCTTGCCCGGTCCGATTTGTTCCGCGAGGCGGCTGACCATATCGCCGGCAATCGCGCTGGCTGCCGGCCCCGATATTTCTGGCGCCGCATCGCTGACCACGAGACCATCGCTTCCGGCGCTCTGGCATCCGGAAAGGAGAAGAGCGATGAGGACGGCGGTCGCGAGGCATCGCATCTGGGTGGAGCGAGCGGTTCTCATCACCGCCCTCCCCGCCTGATCGTCACCTTCTCCTGTTTCCAGCCGACGCCGGAGAAGAGAACCGCCTTGTCGACGTTGTAGTCGACGATCATCATGTCGTCCTTCATGCGGTAATTGACGATCCGGTTCTGGCCGCCGGATACGACGAACAGAACCGGCGCATCCTGGCCGGAAATCCTGCGCGGGAACTGGATGTAGGTCTTCTGGCCGTCGCTATAGACCCGTGTCGGCCGCCATCCGGCCCGCCCGGAGACGGAATAGGAGAAGCTCAGTTGCTCGGCCGGCACATTGGCGCCGGGAATGGTGCTGGCCTCCAGTCGGGCATTGATGTCAGCAAGCTTGGCCGACACGTCCTCAGGATATTCGAAGCCGACGCGCGCCATGTATTGGGTAGGATGAGACTTCAGCTGGATATGATAGGTGCGCCGCGAGGTGGTAACCACCATCGAGGTGACCAATCCCGGCTCAGACGGCTTGACGATCAGATGGATCGCCTGCCCGCCGGCTGCACCCGACGTCGCGGGTTCGACTTTCCAGCGCACGGTATCGCCGACCAGCACGTCCCGAACCACCTCGCCAGGCTGCAGCTCGATATCGCAGACCTGCAGCGGCGAGCAGACGACGGAAGGCTGCACCTCGCCAAAGAGGAATATGATCTTTCCATCGTCGCCTTTGGTTACAAGTCCGCGCGTGCCACGCCACTTGCCGGAGATATCGATGCCCTTTCGTTCGTTGGCCGAAACGTCTTGAGCTCGCGCGTCAGAGGTGAAAGCGGTTCCAACGATCAGGCTGGATACTAATGTCAGGGCCAGCCCGGCGCGGCCATTCAGTGTTGTCGTATTCATGCAGAGGCCATGCCTTTCAAAGCTGTGCAGTCCAGTCGAAATCCTTGAGGTAAAGACCGATCGGGTTGAGGCGGATGACGCCCTCGTCCTGGGGCGGGGTCAGCGTTACAGTGGCAATGCCGCGAAACCGGCGAAGGGCGGTCTCCTTGCCCTTCCGGTCGCGTTCGAACTCGGTCCAGTCGATCTGATAGGATTGATTGGAGAGCGCCACGATGTTGTTGACCTCAATGGCGACGGTGGCATTCTTCGCCTTCTCGAACGGCGAACTCGAGCGAAACCAGGCATTGACCTTCTCGGTTGCCGGATCCGAGGTTCGAAGCAGCGCATAAGTGCGGTCGATATATTGCTTCTGCACCACGGCATCCGGCGTCACGGAGCGGAAGTTCGAGACGAAGCCGCCAAGCGTAGCGCGCACGACGCGCGGGTCAGCATATTCGATCTGCTGCGGGAACCCGGCTGTCGCAGCCGTGCCGAGCTTGTCGACCTCGACGATATAGGGAACGAGCTTGACCTGCGTGCTCTGGTAAAGCGCATAGGAAAAGCCGACGACCGCCATGACCATTCCGGTGATGCCGACGAGCCGCCAGGCTGATGCAGATTTCACATAGGATCCGTAGCGCTCGTTCCATTCCTGGCGGGCGGCAAGATAGGGGTTATCGGGGGCACGATTGGCTGCCATCTTCCCGTCCTTTTTTGATTACGATTGATCGTGGCGTTCGGGAGGGGGCGTGCGTCTGCCAGAGCCGCTGCGGTTTCCGTCCAGCTTGGCGTTCGCCAAACCGAGCAGCGAACCGGCATAGGCGCCCGGCGAGCCGATTGCCTTTTCCTTGGCAGCCGAGCCCGTGGCCTGACCCGCCGACCAGACGCCGGCGCCCATCCCTCGCAGAGCCGCACCCGTGAACGAGGATCCAGCGGATCGTGCCGCTTGCCCTGCCGCAATTCCAGCGCCGGCAGCGCCGGCGGCGAGAAACGCTCCACCCGCTGCAAACGACGCTGCCTGTCCGCCGTGTCGGATTGCCTCCATGCCGCCGGAGACCGATGCGCCCTGCACTACGCCCTGGATGATCGGCGGCACATACATGGCGATGACGAAGACGACGACGCTGATGCCGGCGATCGCCAGGGTGTTGATGAACTGGTCGGTATCGGTGGATGGTGTCTCGGCGAGCCCCAGCAGGATGTCGGAACCAATTTTGGAGATCATCACCAGTGCCATCAGCTTCATGCCGACGCTGAAGGCATAGACGAGATAGCGGATGGCAAAATCCTTGGTATAGGACGAACCCCCAAGGCCAAGCATGATCATGCCGGCGAGCAGGCCGATATACATCTCCACCATGACCGCGACGAAGATCGCGGCAACCAGGCTGAAGGCAATCACCACCACCACCATGGCGAAGACCGCGGCGATGGCGAGCGAGTTGTCTTCAAACAGGCCGAACTTGACCTGCTCAGACATTTTCGAGGCGACCTGGATACCGGCGTCGAAGATGTTGGCAGGCGAAGCGGACCCGCCGCCGGCGCCGATCTGATAGAGGCTGTCGACGACCGCTCTGCCGACCGTCGGCCCCTGATCAAGAATGAAGGCGAAGAACCCGATGAACATGATGCGGCGGACGAGTTCTGCGAACCAGGCGTCGAGCGAGGCAGCATTGATCGCCAGCCAGACGGCTGCGATGCCAACCTCGATCCCGGCCAGGATCCAGAACAGCGAGCGCGCCGCATTGGTGATCGTCGTCTCCCAGCCTTTGACGGCCGTGGAGACGGAGTTCTCAAGCGTGGTCAGCACCTGGCCTTGCTGTGCAAGCGCAGGCGCGCTCGCCAACAGGAGAATGCCAATGGTGATGAAGGCAAGCTCGAGCCTACGGGACGGACGGACAATCACCATCTCGGTTTCAGCTCCTGTCCGCCGCGAATGTTGCGATCCGTATCGCCGCTGAAGAATTTTTCCTTGCGCTCGCGCCGTGCATCATCGGATGATGGCTGCACCGTATTGCCTCCAGTCACTTGCGCCGCAGACATCTGCCACCGGGTCCAGCCGACGCCGGAGCCGAAGCCGACGATCCCTGCCAGTACAAGGGCGATGATCAGGCGCGCGCTCACCAGCGTGGCTCCATAATCTGGCCGCCGCGGATATCGTGCTGGGGCGCGTTGAAGAACTTTTCGCGCCGGGCCTGGGCGAGATCCTTCTGCGCTTGTTCCGATTGATACCAGGTGCCCATCATGGTCATCTGCTGGGAGACGAGGCCGCGCAGCTTCTGGATCTGCGCCACTTCCTGGGTGGCGATCTCATGGCCAACCTGCAATGCCTTCATCTGGCCATCGGCGCTCTCCGACATCGTACGCAACGACGACATCGTTGATTCCTCGCTCGAAAACTGCTCAGCCGTCAGATTCGCCGCCTTCAGCGTGCCGGCGATCGTGTCGCGATTGGTGTCGGACCAGGACTGGTAGGTGGTGGAAAAATTTGCCTGGGTCGGCAGGTTGGTCTGCATATCGGCATAGCTCTGAAAGCGCTGCTTGAGCTGATCATCGATATTGCCCATCGAAAACGCGATGCCCTGCCCCTGCCCGACGATGCTCTGCAGCCGATTGAGATCGCTTTCGACCTGGCCCCAGACGTGATCGGGCAGCTGCGCGGTGTTCTGCAGCATATTGCCGTAGATCTTCAGCTGGTTCTGGATCTGCTCGGCCAGCTGATTGATCTGGGTGATCTGATTGTTCACCTGCTCGGCCGACTTGCCGACCAGCGAGATGAGCTCGGCGTTGTTGGCGAGCTGGGTGAACTCGGTGGCCTCGCCGGTGACGCCACCAGCAAGCCCCGTTGCAGGCATCGCCATCGATGCCATGATCGCAAGGATAGCGACAGCGCGCCCCCAATCAGGGGCTTCGGAGATATGTTTCAGCATGAGCAATCCCTCTTTGTTGCAGCCACAAAAGCGGCCAGGTGTCACCGTGTTCGGCGTGAAGCGCCCGGATGCGCTTGAGGTCTTCCTTGCCGGAGGCGCCGACGAAGGAGAGCGCAACGGGCCCGAGCGCCATGTCGAAGAGCCGCCGTCCATCCGGTGAAGCGACGTAGTATTCGCGCTTCGGCAGTGCCGCGGCGACGATCTCGATCTGCCGCTCGTTAAAGCCGATCCGCTCATAGAATTCCCGTGTGCCGAGCTCGCGCGCCGCCCCGTTCGGCAGGCAAATCTTGGTCGGGCAGCTTTCCTTCAGCACATCGACAATGCCGGAACGCTCCGCATCCGAGATCGACTGCGTGGCAAGCACTACCGCGCAATTGGCCTTGCGCAGCACCTTCAGCCATTCGCGGATTTTGTCTCGAAACAAGGGATGACCGAGCATCAGCCACGCCTCGTCGAGGATGATCAGGCTGGGCGCGCCGGTGAGACGCTTCTCGACCCGGCGAAACAGGTAGGTGAGAACCGGCACGAGGTTGCGCTCGCCCATATTCATGAGCTCTTCGACCTCGAAGCACTGGAAGGCGCCAAGCGTCAGGCCATCTTCCTCTGCATCGAGAAGTTGGCCCATCGGCCCGTCGACAGAATAGTGATGCAGCGCATCCTTGATCTCGCGCATCTGCACGCCGCTGACGAAGTCAGACAGGGAGCGGCCACGCGACTGTGCCATGAGTGCAATCTGACGCGAGATCGCATTGCGATGATCGGGCGTCACCGTGACCCCCTGCAGCGCGACAAGCGTCTCCAGCCATTCGGTCGCCCAGGCGCGATCGCCATCCGTCGAGAGCTCTGCAAGTGGGCAGAAGGCGAGCCGCGGCGAGCTCCCCTCCCCTTCTCCGCTCGCATCGCCGCCGATCTCATAGTGATCACCGCCGACGGCTGATGTCAGCGGCAGCATTGATCGCCCCTTGTCGAAGGCAAACAGCTGCGCATCTTTGTAGCGGCGGAACTGCGCGGCGATCAGCGCCAGCAGCGTCGACTTGCCCGAGCCCGTCGGGCCGAAGATCAACGTATGACCGACGTCATCGACATGCAGGTTCAAGCGGAACGGTGTCGAGCCGCTGGCGACCTGCATCAATGGCGGCGAACCGGCCGGATAGAATGGGCAGGGCGCCACAGGACTTCCCGACCAGACGGAGTTGAGCGGCACGAGATCGGCGAGATTGCGGGTGTTGATCAGCGGCTCGCGGATGTTGGCGTACGAAACACCGGGCAGGCTGCCGAGGAAGGCGTCCGTCGCGTTCAGCGTCTCGATCCTGGCGCCAAAGCCTTCGGCCTGGATTAAGCGGCGGATAGCCTCGCACTTCTCCTGCAGACGCGGCTGCTCGTCGTCGAAGAGGACGATGACCGGGGTGTAATAGCCATAAGACACGAGTTGCGAGGCCGCTTCCGCGATCGCGTCCTCGGATTCCGCCACCATCATCATGGCATCCTGATCCAGCGAGCGGCTCTGCGTCTGGAACAGTTGATCGAAGAACGGCCGGATCTTCTGCTGCCATTTCTTGCGGGTGCGCTCTAGCCGCGCCCGCGCCTCCTGTTCGTCGAGAAAGACAAAGCGGCTCGACCAACGATAGGTGAGCGGCATGAGATCCAGCGCATTGAGAATGCCCGGCCAGCTCTCCGCTGGCAGGCCGTCGATCGCCACCACGCCGAGAAAACGGTTCTCGACCGTCGGCGTTAGACCATGCTGAAGCTCGGCCGTCACCAGCCAATCAAGATACATAGGGATTTCGGGCAAGCGCACCGGGTGGTTTTCGCCGGTGACGCAGAAGCGGATGAACTGGAAGAGTTCGTCATAGCGCGCGATCCGGAAGCCGCCGCGCTCTTCTGTCTCCTCGGTCATCATGCGCCGGATCGTCACCACGTTGGCCAGATACTGCTCGACCTCACGAATTGAGGTGCGGAAAGAATCGAGCGCGCTGTCGGCATAGGTCGCCGAGCGGGAGCCGGCATCAGCGTAGACGTAGCGGGTCAGCCCCGAGCGTCGCGGCTCCGGCGGCCGCCAGGTCAGGATCAACGCATGCCGGCTCTCGAAATGGCCGCGTTCCCGCTCGAAATGCGCTCGCCGCTCCGCGTCGATGGCGCGGGTGACGGCGTCGGGGAAATGGCAGTCTGTCTCGGCCGGATAGTCGACCGTTGGCACCCGCGCGGCCTCGACCTGGATCATCCAGCCCGAACCGAGGCGCGACAGGATCGCGTTGATTTGGCGGCTGACCTCGTTGTGCTCGACGTCGGTCGAGCTCTCGCTGTCCGGGCCGGCAAAATACCAGCCGGCCATCAGGCTGCCGTCCTTGAGCAGCATGATGCCATTGTCGACCAGACCGGCATAGGGAACGAGGTCGGCGAATGACGGACCGGACTGGCGGAACGACTTTAGAGCGACCATGGCGCGTCCCTCAATAGCGTCGCCAGGGCGTTGACGTTGCCCGGTACGAAGACCGGTAGGAGACGTGCCGCAGATAGACCCGGCGCATCAGCGGATCGGATTTCGCCATCATCCGAAGCGCTGCGATGGCCACCAGCCAAAGGGCCAGTCCGAAGATCGCCGCATACCAGGTCAGCACCACGAAGATCAGGATGATCGCCGCGAGCCCGCTGAGCAGCACCAGTTCCCGATCGGCGCCCATCAGGAGATTGGGCCGCGAGAGCGCCCGATGAATCCGTGAACGCACGAGGTTGGAGCCGGTCTCAGCCATGAGCCCCCTCCCCTACCCGCAGCGCGAGCTCGATTTGTTCGATGGCGTGATGCCTGATCTGCGGCTCGATGCTGCCGACCGTGGCGCCGGTCGCGCCAAACAAGCCGACGATCTGGGTTGCGCCGAGCAGCACGCCGCCGACCAATGCGATGTAGCAAAGACGTCTGGCAAAGTCGTTGAGCTCGCCGCCGAAGATCAGCATGCCGCCGGCGATCGCCACCGCCGCCAGCGCAATGAAGCCAGCCACTGGACCGGTGATCGATTGCTGGATCTGCTGCAGCGGTGATTCCCACGGGAGGCCACCGCCGCCGGATGACGCCAGTGCCGGCGAAACCAGCACGACCGCCGACACGAGAGCAACTGCACTGCCGACCACGACATGATGAAACTTACGCTGCATGACTGTCCTCATCGATCTGGGCATAATGTTCAGTCTGATAGGTGGAGTTCTTGAAGCCCTCGACATTGATCACATCGCGCACACGGCGGCCGCGGCCAGTCCGCTCGATCGAGACGACCAGGTCGACGGCTTCGCCGATCACCTCCCGCATCGGCTGCTGGCTGGCTTCGGCCGTCAGCTGCTCGAGGCGTCGCAACGCCGACATTGCCGTGTTCGAGTGCACAGTCGTCACGCCGCCGGGGTGGCCGGTGTTCCAGGCCTTCAGCAATGTCAGCGCCGCGCCGTCGCGCACCTCGCCGACGATGATCCGGTCGGGCCGCAGACGCATGGTGCTCTTGAGGAGCCTTGCCATGTCGACGCTGTCGCTGGTGTGCAGTGAGACCGCGTTCTCCGCCGCGCATTGGATCTCGGCAGTGTCCTCCAGGATCACCATACGATCCTCAGGCGCGGTTGCTACGATTTCGGCAATCACCGCATTGGCGAGCGTCGTCTTGCCGGACCCCGTGCCGCCGGAGATGACGATGTTCAAGCGGTTCGAGATCGCGCTCCTGAGGACCGAGGCCTGGGCTTCGGTCATCACCTTCGACTTGACGTAATCGTCGAGCGCAATCAGTCGCGAGGCGCGCCGGCGGATCGTGAAAGTCGGCGCCGACACCACGGGCGGCAGCAGGCCCTCGAAACGATGGCCGCCGATCGGCAATTCGCCGGATATGATCGGCTGATCGTGGTCGGCCTCGGATTGCAGCGCATGCGCCACGCTACCGATGACGACCTCTGCCGCAGCCGACGTCATCTCTCCGGCCGGCGCGATGCCGTGGCCCAGACGCTCGATAAACAGCCGCCCGTCCGGGTTCAGCATGATCTCGACAACACTCGCATCGTCGAGCGCGAAGCAAAGCTGATCGCCAAGCGCGTCCTGGAGCTTGCGCACCAAACGGAAGTGAGATTGGAGCTGGGTCACGCCGCGCTCCTGACTGACGCGCCGTCGTTTGGAGAGATGTCAGAGCGATAGCCCCGCGGCCGCAGACGCTCGAAACTTGCCCGGTCGGCCGGGAGGCTGCCGGCGACAGCGATCGTGTTGCCGATCGGCGCCGGTTCGCCGAGGCGCCTCATCGGCCATCCGGCTCGCTTCAGAATACGCTCGAAGCGAAGGTCAGTCGCCGTGACAATCTCCTTGTAGCCGTTCGCCATCGACCACTCGATGATCCCAGCGAACATAGCGAGCGTGGCCGAATGCAGTTGGCCGCCTCCCTTCCCCGCCTCGTACGCCGTGTCGACGCAGAAGCGTGAGCTCTCGACCAGGCCGGAATGGGCGATGAGTGAGCTGTCAGCCAGCAATGCCGGGAATGTAACCGTGAGCATGGTCGGGCCTGATGCTGGGAGAAGGCGGGCACAGCCGGCGACCCGGTGCTCGTTATCGACGGCAAGGATGTAAGTCGGTGCAAGATCGTCGAACTGATCTCGCTCTTCGCCGTCCAAGACGGTCACGTCCCACCCATGCGCGATCCGAAGACCTCGGCACGAAGGCGATGCATTTGCGTCAGCAACCCGAAGTGCTTCTCGTAAACGTCCGGCGAAACAACCTTGATGTGCATGCTCCACTCCGTGATTCGAACTGGGGCATACAGAAATCATCACGAATCGCGTCTGGCCACATGCAGATCTGCACCTACGCGATTCTGCCGAATCGCGGTTAAGTGCCGTGAAAACGATGACCAGACGTGTGGTCGTGGCTGCAGATCTGCATTTCCGGTGGATGAGCGTCAGCCTGCAATTTTGCGATAAGCCACGGATCCATATGGATGAATCGAGATTCGACCGAAATGTGTGAGCGCCGCGTTAACCTTTTGTTAACCTTAAATATCTTGCCAAGCGCGACGGAATCGGGAGATAGTTTCGCAAATAATGGTATTCCAGCCATTTTTTCGAAAGTGAAGAACCCCGGGAAATAGTTCGCGAAATGAGCAATACGTTGCCCAACAGATTTGATGTTGAGATCGCCCAGCAAGGGGCGAAGATCTCAAGCGCGTTGCACATGTTGCGCAGCCAGCAGTACCCGCCTGATGCCCGCAAGGGGCTGCGCAAGTTTCAGCTTGCGGAGGCTGCTGACTTCATGGGTGTAACTCAAACCCATCTCAGACAGATCCATGCCGATGGCAAGGGGCCTGAGATAGAGTCAATCGGTGGACGACGATACTACACGGCCGACCAGATGCTGGAGCTTCGTGATTATCTCGAGGCTAACAAGAAATCGGACAAGAGATACTATGTGCCCAAGCGGAAGGAGGGCGAGCCGATGCAGGTCGTGTCGGTCGTTAACTTCAAGGGCGGGAGCGGCAAGACGACGACAGCCGCGCATCTGGCGCAATATCTCGCACTCACCGGCCATCGGGTGCTGGCGGTTGATCTCGATCCGCAGGCATCCCTGACTTCCCTCTTCGGGATTCAGCCAGAACTTGATGATACGGCCTCTCTCTATGAGGCGCTTCGCTTTGACGATGATCGCAAGCCAATCGGCGATGTAATCCAGCCAACCAATATTCCAGGCCTGGACGTTGTACCAGCGAACCTGGTTCTGCAGGAATACGAGTATGACGTGCCGTTGGCGATCTCCTCCAAGAAGGGAGAGGACGGTCGACTGTTCTATATGCGGATTGCCAGTGCTCTGAAGCAGGTCGATGACAAGTACGACGTCGTCGTGATCGATTGCCCTCCACAATTGGGCTATCTGACGATTACTGCGCTCATGGCCTCGACGGGAATTCTGATCACTATCCATCCTCAGATGCTGGACATCATGTCAATGAGCCAGTTCCTCATGATGCTTGGCGGGATCATGGGGCCGGTTGCCGAGGCCGGCGCCGAAATGCGTGTTCAGTGGTTCCGGTACCTCATAACAAGATTTGAGCCCACCGATATCCCGCAGGCTCAGATGGTTGGGTTCATGCAATCAATGTTCGCACAGCAGATGCTGAGAAATCACGTCCTGAAGTCGACCGCGATCTCCGATGCTTCGATCAAGAAGCAGACTTTATATGAGGTTGAGCGGGGCGACTTCGTCCGAGCGACCTATGACAGGGCCAAGGAAAGCTTGAACGCCGCTAACGCGGAAATCGTTGACCTCATCCACGGCGTCTGGGGGAGAAAATGAGACACTTGTCAGCCGTTTTTTTTATCGTTTTGTTAAACGACGTCAGTGACTTATCGGCGTTGACGGCAACCCCGGAGGCTACCCATGTCTCGTGAAAACCCGTTTGCGAAGCTCGATATGGCATCGATCTCGGCAAATCAGACGCCGACCAAGCCGGGCTATGGCATGACGGGAGCAGCCAAGACGGTTGTTCGGTCCATCGAGGACATGGCCGAGAACACGAAGAAGCTCATGGAAGGCGAGGTGATCGTGGATCTCGATCCGCGCTTGATCGATGTCTCCTTTGTCGCCGACCGCCTGTCTGACGACGGGGAGGAATTCCAGGAACTGCTCCAGGCTATCAAGGAATCAGGACAGACGACGCCTATCCTTGTTCGACCAAGTTCGGCAGATGCCAAGCGATATATGGTCGTGTTCGGCCATCGTCGCCTGAGCGTCGCACGCGAGCTGGGAATTCCTGTCAAGGCAATCGTTAAGAAGCTCGACGACGTCACTTCGGCGATTGTCCAAGGGCAGGAGAACGCAGCCCGTTCGAACCTGTCGTTCATTGAGCGTGCGTACTTCGCCCAGAACCTGATTGCGTCAGGAATGACGAAGGACGTTGTCCGGTCGTCACTTGCCGTAGATGAAGCGATGCTCTCCAAGATGCTGTCCGTGGTCGATGCCGTGCCGGCTTCAGTTATCACAGCATTAGGCGCATCCAAGAAAATCGGGCGGGACCGTTGGCTGAGCCTTCGCCAGTTCGTTCTTGCCCCTGCCCTCTCAAAGGTGGCGGTGGAGTATTCGGAATCCGCCGAACTCCGGGAGCTTCCTGAAGGCCAGCGTTTCGATGCGCTTCACGACTACCTGAAGCGGTACAAGTCAAAATCAGCTGCGAAAAAGCCGAAGACTGAGGCCCCGGTCCGCGACTGGACTTCGAGCGATCGCTCACTGAATTTCGTGATGAATCCGAAGGCGAAGAAGGTAGCTATCGAGCTTTCAAATGTTGAAGCCAAGCCATTCAGCGAATGGCTGTCGTCTCACATGGGTCGTTTGTACGAAGAGTACAAAGGATCGAAAACGCAAACTAACGGAGACTGAACCGCAAAAGAAAAAGGCCCCCGAACGGTAAACCGTGGAAGCCTCTCTCGTCATCTCTAGCAGGATCGAGAATCGCATTTCCCGGAATCACAGTCAAGAGTCTTGGCGCCGATTTGGTGAGCGGATTTCTTTTGCCTGAAGAAAGGTGAGAGAAAAATGCAGACGGAACATGTGACGACGCCCTTTGGGCGGCGGCCGATGTCGCTTGCCCTCGTCAGGGGCCAAATGGCGATCGAGCGTCCGGATCCAGACGCGCGGGTTGAAAAATGGAAAGTGTTTCGTGACGTGTGCGAGGCACGGGAACGTCTCGGAATCCAGGACAGGGCGCTGGCCGTCCTTGATGCACTCCTGACGTTTTACCCCGATGTGGAACTCGACTCCAACCGCGGGCTGGTCGTTTTCCCTTCCAACGCGCAGCTGTCTTTACGGGCTCATGGAATAACAGAGACCACACTTCGGCGGCAACTCGCGGCACTTGTCGATGCCGGCCTCATTCTGCGCCGCGACAGTCCAAACGGCAAACGGTATGCACACCGCAACCGCGAGGGCGAAGTCGAGCAGGCATATGGATTTGATTTAACCCCACTTGTGGCTCGTGCCAGGGAGCTCGCGCTGATGGCGCAGGACGTAGCCGCAGAACGGTCTCGATTCCGGCGAGCCAAAGAAGCGCTCACGATCTGCCGTCGCGATGTGCGGAAGTTGATCTCGGCCGCAGTAGAAGAGGGTGCCGCTGGAAACTGGGCGCAGGTGGAAGCTGCGTATGTCGATATTCTTGCCCGCCTCCCTCGCTATGCGAACAGGGCGCAAGTGGAGCTGACGCTGGATGAAATGGAGCTCCTGCGCGAAGAGGTGCTCAACATTCTGGAAATGCAGTTTAAAACTGAAAATATGCATGGCAATGCCGTTCAGATTGACCGCCATATACAGAATTCAAATACCGAACTTATAAATGAATTTGAACCTAGCTCTCGAAGTGAGCGGGGCGAAAACCTGGTGCAAGAAGCTCATACAACGAGTGTCACGCAGGGGCAGCGGAAGGCGAGATCCGAGCCGATCAAGGTTTTCCCACTTGGGATGGTGCTTCGTGCTTGCCCGCAGATTGCCGACTATGGGCCCGACGGCCGTATTGAACACTGGCGCGAGCTCATGACAGCGGCTGTCGTCGTGCGGTCCATGCTCGGTGTCAGCCCGTCAGCCTATGAGGATGCATGCGGCGCGATGGGGCCGGAGAGTGCAGCAGTGGCCATCGCCTGCATTCTCGAGCGTTCAAATTTCATAACTTCTGCTGGCGGTTATCTCAGGGACCTCACTAGGCGGTCTGAGCGAGGGGAGTTTTCGCTTGGGCCGATGCTCATGGCTCTCATGAGGGTGAATGGTGATGCAAGGCAAAGAACCGCCTGACCCTGGCGCTGCGAGGTCGACGACGAGTATTGGAAAATACGGCTCCGCTCACGAGCTCGGATCGGCCAACTTGTCAGCCGTTTTTTTTCGTAATTTCTTCCTTTGATACAAGGGTTTATGGACTTTGAAGATCGAATACCCGGCTGGACCTCACCAATGTGGGAAGGCGAAAGAAAACGAACTGGCGTGGAGCAGATTGGATGGTGCGGCAGATGGAGACCAGTTTTGCAATCCTCAAAACTCGGATTTGAGTGATGAAGCTCGCTCGGGCCGAGCCGTGCTCGTGCGTGAGGCTCAAATGGAGGCACTGCCATCTCGTTACCCATAACGACAGACCGGTGGTCATCAATCCGGACCTCCATCCGATCGCATAGCTGCAGACGGGAAGTTTTCGACCTGGCCGAGGATCATGGCCTGACTCCTGGCTAAGCTCGACGCGCAGGAAAGCCTGCCGCTGGTGAACGCGAAGCGGAGGCCGCGCCCCAGGACGGCGCACAGTTTGCAAGTCTCGAACAGGCTAATGGCGATTCTACAGAGTCGCCTCAACCGCGATGAGGGCTGCGCTTCTAGTCGACGATCGGAATCTCAGTGTTGCTGGCACCAGCAAGCAATCTCATTCGGACGGCGTGACCGAAGAGGTTTTTCACGGCGGAAGGCGATAGTTTGGAGCCGCCGCGGGGAGTGCGAAGCCGTTGCAACGGGGGCGCGATTTCGCGCAGCGTCAGATCCGGGTTCAAGGAGTGGATGCCCGACCAGCGGCATCAATCAGGAGCCGGGGACGGGGCTGCTGGCCATGCCCAGAGCTCTCGTAAGGTTCTGTGAGGGAGGTCGTCTTTGAATGGCGCACCGAAATGATGGTGAGCAAGCTAAGGGATTTAGGACCTAGCGGAGCTGCCAGAGCTTTTCGAATGGGCGATGCCGAAACGCCGATTTCAACTGGATTGGTGCGAAGACCGCAGCTAGAGCGCAAGTCTTTCGGTCACACCGCGTAAGACGAAATTTCGATCAAGCTGCCATCTGGATCTCGACAGTAGACGGAGTGGAGGACTCCGCGCGCTCCATCTCTGCGGTCTGGACCCGAAACGATCTCAATCCCACACTCTTTCAGGTGAGCCACCACGGCCTGTGGCGAACTCGTGGTCAAGAAGCATAGGTCGTCGCTTCCAGGAGCCTCATAGTCTGCTGTCAACCATTCCTGCTTGGTAATAGCGACTGGACGAAGGTTGATCCGTTGTGAGCCGAACATGAGAGCCTTACGCGGATGGCCGCGATCACTCCCGTACTCTAATCGTTTCATGCCCAGAACCTGCACATACCAAGCGGCGGGGCGTTCCACGTCCGTGACGTTGATGACGAGATGATCAATGGCCGATACTTCCACGGGCCTTCCTCCTGGTCTTTCCTTACAAGCACGTCAGAGAGCGGTCCTGTTTCCGGCGAGGGCCCATATTCAGGGCAGACGCCGTACGAGCGCCAAGGTTAGCGAGGTTGGCGTCTCGCCGAAACAGCATCAAGATCTCACAGTTCTGCGCAGAGATACTTTCATGGCTCTTCACCGTAAAGCGCGGATCAAGCAACGACAGGACGCCCTTCGTCCTTCAATTTCGGCGATAGAGCTATGCGAGAGTCCTACACCCAAATTTCCGTGCACTTCACCGTGCCGAGGAGAGGGATCGCTAAAGCCCTGAAGCTTTGGTCAGATTCACACGGAAGCGGTCCCGCCGTCGCTGATATCTGCGAGTCATCTCTGCGGAAGCATGACCCAGCTGTTTCTGGACGTAGCGCTCATCGACTTCGGCAGACGAGGCGAGACCCGCTCTGAGCGAATGGCCGGAAAATTTGAAGGCGCGCTCGATCTCGCTGAGGTCGCCGCGCACCCCCGCCGACATCGCCGCTCGTTTCACCAGGCGGGCAACCTCTTTATCGTTCAACCGATCCGACCCGACAGCTTTGCCCTGTCCGGTCACGCGGCGAAAGAGGGGGCCATGAGCCAGCCTGGCGAACTTCAGCCAGGTCTCGATCGCGGCGACCGGGCATGTCGCGTCAGATGAGCCGCGACCGACCTCCACCTCACGCCAGCCGGTCTTGCCGTGCAGGGTGACGAGCATGCCTTTGTCGACGATCTCGACCCAGCCGCTTCCATCCTCAGTCTGGCCGCGACCGAGGTCGAGGCCGACAATCTCCGAGCGGCGCAGGCCGCCGGCAAAGCCGGTCAGCAGCATGGCGCGATCACGCAGGCCACGCAGGGTTTTCCGATCCAGCGTCTCCAACATCGCGATGAGATCTTCCGGCAGAATGGCTTCCTTCTGCCGGGGAGGGGACGCGTGGGTGTTGCGGATGCCGGCCATCACGGTGGCGATGGCCCGGTCCTTGCGATCGAGCGGCCTGCCGCGTTGCGAACAATTCCAGGTGATGGCGGACAGGCGCCGTTCGATCGTGGAAACCGTATTCGCTCTCATGCCGCGTTCTGCGGTTCCCGACGCGCACGCGGTGATGTAGAGGCCGACGACCTGCGGATCCGGGGGGAGGGGAGAGAGGTTTGAACGCCGGCACCAGGCGGTGAAATGTTTCCAGTCGGAGGCATAGGCCCTGCGGGTATTGGTGGAACTGGCGGCCTCGACATAGCCGCGGGCACGATCAGTGAGATCCTGCAGATGCGCCGGCAGGCGAGGGGAGGCGTCGGCTGACACTGCCGGCGCGGAAACATCACTGGGATGCGCCGTGCTGTCAGACGGCGCTGCGCTCTCTTGGCGGTGGTTTTGGGCGGTCTGGTCGATGATTTGGGTCATTCTTTATATAAAGAGAAAACGTCCGATAATGCAAGATTATCGGACGTTATTTGTTTTCGACAGGCGGTGCGGTTTAGGATTAAATTGCTGGCGTAAACTGCTCGTACAATTTATGCTCTTCCGCATGGATTCGCTCACCCCCGCCGCTCCAACGACGCCGACTTGGTCGTCCCGCCTGCCAGGCTGGGCGCGACCGCGCGCCCATGACATCACTGAAGCCGACGCCGCCTTCGCCGCCGGCATTGCGTTGAAATCCTTGGATGATCTGATCCGCGCCGATCCACCATGGCTCGGCTGCTGGCGCGATCGGTTGGCCCTCAAATCGGCGGCGGTGGCCGCAAGAATGCTTGGCCGAAGCGAGGATGAAAATGCCATCCGCGATGCGATTTTGCTGACCGCTACGGGCGATGATCCCGGGCCGGCCGGAAAGCTGTTTTTGGCCACGAGAATGCTGGCGCGCCGATCCGGGATACACACCACACCGTTCGTTAAGGAGCTTGCCGCGCTTCTGGGGATGAAATGGGACGACAGCCTTGCCTCGATCGCTGATATGGTTGATTCCGCAAATCAGTCCGGGCGCGCAACACCCTTCGCGGTAGCGGACCTGATAACGGCGATCTCTGCCGTTCGCCCGGACGCCGAGGTGATGGCGTTCGGCCTCGCCGAGGTCACGCTGGCGCACAAGCTGAATTGGCCGAAGTCCGTGCCGCTGCTGCTGCCCGAACGCTATGGACCGGCTTTTCGGACGATCGGCGGCAGAGGCCGCATTCGGCCGGGCGAGCCGGCTTATCCAAGAGCAATCTGCCTGGCGCTTGTCGGCGGCGTCGACGCCGCCTTGCGCTCCGCCGCGGAGATTGACCGCCGTGCCGCGCGCCTGCTCTCCGTGGCGCCAAAGGTGCGAACAAAAGGCGCCGAGCCTGTGATCCGCAGACTGCTGAACGAGGATGCTGTAGCAGCCTCGGCGCCGGGCAGCACCCTATCACGCTGGGCGGCAAACCGGCTGTTCGAGCGCCTCGAAAGTTTCGAGGCGGTGCGGGAACTCTCCGGCCGCTCCTCCTTTCGGCTATTTGGGTTGTGACAATGGCGGGAGCGAGCGCAACCAGAACCAGTGGGCGACAGGCGAAAGAGCGACAGCAAGAAGTCCTGTACGATCGCGAGCTCGAAGACCTACCTGCGGAGCTGCGCTGGCGGGAATGGATGCTCCGGGTGGAGGCGGTGATCTTTGCCTCGGCCGAGCCGGTCAGCCGCGAAACGCTGGCGCGAGTGGTGGGGAAGGATTGCAGCATCGACCTATTGATCGACGATCTCATCGAGGAACTGCGTGATAGATCTTACGAGCTCGTGTCGGTCGCCGGCGGCTGGCAGCACCGGACCCGATCGCGGTTCGCGGGTACGATCCGCGCTTCCTCGGCGCCAACGAGGGGAGGGGCCGCCGCGCTGTCGGAGTTCGAGGCAATGGTACTGATGGCGGTGGGGTATTTCCAGCCGGTGACACGCGGCGAGCTATCAAAGATCTTTGGCAAGGAGGTGAGCCGCGACACCATCGGCAACTTGCGGGGCGCGGGTTTCATCGGCTCCGGGCCGCGAAGCCCGACACCGGGTGCGCCCTATACCTATGTGACAACGCCACACTTTCTTTCCGCTTTCGGAATGGAGACCCTGCGCGACCTTCCCGATATCGAAGCGCTTGAACACGCTGGTCTACTGAATAAGGCAGATCATTCAGTAGAAACTACTAAGGCCGTTTCAGATGAAGGCACGACTTATTTCGAAGATCCAGAGGAAACGTAAGCTATCTGATTTTCCCGAAAGCTGATGCGCATCCCATCTTCTTGCCGCCGCGCTTCGAAGCGGCTAACCATGTGCAAGCCGCAAGACCAATTCACGCCTTTCATCAGGATGGTATCCCACAACTGTGGGTTTTAGCAGCACATGGGCAGCATGCTCATTACTCATCGCGCCGCAGAACAAGCCAATCGGAGGAGATCAAGAATGTCAGCTTGATCCAGCTAAAATGAGCGATCCGACCAAGGTGAGACAGCTGCTTGCGAACGCCGAACGGCTCAACGCGACCGAAATGGTAGCTGCGTGCCGGCGCCGGCTTTTCGAACTCGGTGGGGCCAATCTCGACGACCCTGTCGAACGCCGTCTGGCGCAAGCCGTTGCCGCGCTTGAGGAAACCTATCGTGAAAAGCATGGGCGCGCGCAAGCTGCCGGCTACACCCGACGGAAGATCGCAAATGCCGGCGCGGTCGCGACACTGTCTGATTGGGCATTGAACCCGAACGCGACCCCGGGATTCATAGCTTTGGGCGAAGGCGGAATGGCTGAGTTCACGGGCGAGTACGTTGTCGCGGAGTTTCCCAACAGGTTCGAGCCCGATGTAGTAGCGGCCGCCCGCAAGCGGTTGGAGCAGCACGGCGTCAAATTGCCGCTGGGCTAGCCTTATGGCTGACAAGTCGAGGCATTATTACCAGGCCCGGGGCTTTAGCGTCTACTACTTCGCCAACGCGGTATTCAATGTAGTCAAGGACGACGGCGCATATCTTCGTGGCATCGAAGAGATTCTCGGGGATATGCAGGTGCTCAACCTGATGAGGCCGTTTCACAAGTTTACCAATCTCCACCATTTCCTTAATGCGATCATTCGCGACATTATCGAGGAGGAGATGGACCGTCGGGACGAGCACGAGCCCCGCTTCCTGATCGGCTTCCTCCAAACCTACAAAGTGCCTTTTACCGCCATGAACCTGGTCGACGAGGACGACTTCTATACGTTCGTTTCGGAATCCGAGGCATACCATTCTGCAATGGACGACCTTGTTGACGAGGTATTCCACGTATTCTTCAACGACGTTCGTTTCCTCCATAGTTTCAACGAGCTTTGTGCCAGATACATTGACGGCGCCGGTTTCGGTCAGGAGTTCATGACGCAGGCTGGAAGATTGAAGCGCGTGCCGATTCCAGCGTGGGCGCGTCGGGCGGTTTTCCATAGGGACAAGGGGGAGTGCCGGGAATGCAAGCGCAGCTTGGCAATGGTGATCAACCGTCTCGAGACAGAGCGGTACGACACATCGTGCCACTGGCGCGGTTCGGTGCGAACGACGTCACGAACCTCCAACTGCTATGTGAGCCCTGCAACCTTAAGAAGGCCGCGGGCCTGCAGCCAGTTTCGCCCTTTTATCCCGAGCATTCGGACCCTGAGTGAAGTGTTCGGGCGTACCCTTATCATCCGATCTTCAGCTTATAGGTGAAGAGCTCCCTTCGTGCTGTACGTATACTTGCCGCTGGATAGGATCCTGCAATCTGCTCGATCCGTGCACGATCCCCCGGCGACATGAGTTCACCTAGAATGATCGATTTCACGGCTTCTGGCGGGAACTGGATAGTGAGCGGTTCCATGTCATGCTGATCTGTTTGAACAATGAGACGACGCTCTTGTTCGTAGCTCCAAGCTAAAGGCTTGGTGGCGAACCCTTGGCGAAACAGATTTTGTATCTCACCTTCGAGGCGCTTTGCCTCCTCCAGCCAAAAGTCGTTTTTTTCCTCATGGAAACACATATAAGCGTAATCGACCTGGTCACCGAGGACGCCCAACACCATTCCATCTACCGATGGCGGAGTATCAGCGTAGGTGACGTCCGTTATAAAAGGAAAACCGGCAAGTTTAGCGATCGTTGCGCTGATAATCGCCTCGTCAAATTCCACACAGAAGCCTCGCAATCCGTCGCCGTAGTGTGACCACATCAGGAGATTGTCGACCTCCGAGGCGAAACAGCAGATTCGCACTCCCGGAAGCGACATTTCGAGGCTATAGCTTTCGAACTGCTCAAAATATCCTTCAGCATCCTCAAGCGGAGCGGCCTCGGGATCATCAAACCCCCAGGCCCTGATCATGAAAGCAAAACGCTCTGGCTCCTTCTCAGGATCAATCTGGCCAGCAACGAAATGAGCTCCGCATTCGAAAGGATCATTGAACCGCGTGAAATGCTGCGCGTAAAGCATGCCTTCTGAAAGAGCATTCAAAGAGCGCTCGCTGACACGCCAATATTTGTAGAGCATTTTTCCCTCAGCGTGACGGCTTACAGCGTTTTCTGATTAGACGATTTCTCACGCATCCAAAAGCGATAACCGACTTTTCGACTCTTGAGATGCATGGGAAGGCGTGAAGTGCATTCCGGCCGCTCGTCGCCAACATGATCCCACAGGAACGAAATGCCACGAGCAAGGCCGATCCAAAGGAAGTGAAGAGTATCGGAGAAGTCGGCATCGCGCTGGTGGTACCCCGCTTCATGAATTTCAGCCGCCGGAGCGGTGAACAAGGTAGCAGCGGGAGCCCCAGCATGAGCCTGACCCGAGCCGAAAGGCTGATTGGTGACACAACAGCTTGCCCGTTTCTGCGACCGAATTCTTGCCTTTGCGGCTTTCATGTAGCCCGTGCAATCGATATATCAAACCACGGATATACTTGAGCATCAGGCGAATATGACGACACCGGGGTGGGAAATTCAGGGAGGGGTACTTTCGCTCATCGATGAGGCCGGAGCTACACGTCTTCTGTCTGCCGACGAGATTTACAGCGCCATCGTGGAAAAGAGGCCTTCGGCCGACTGGATCCCGACAAGCGTCGATGGCCTTCGCCCCTCGCGATACCCCCTTGTCCCGACCCTGACGATCTCGCAAGGCAGCAATAACAAAGCGCCATCCTACAGCATCACGTCCACCAGCCGAGGCGTGGAAGTATCTCTTGATCTCGCGGACCTGGAACGCGGCCACAAGGTCGCTGAAGGCTCCTGGTATCCGATCGAACCGGCTGCCGGCGCGGAAATCCGGGAACTGGTGCGAAGCACTGGCGTAACCCTCGGGGAAGCTGACTCTCTCAAGGCCTTTCTTGCCATCCGGAAGGCTGCCGGCTCCGGAGCATCTATCGAGGACCGGACAGCTGACCGGGCGATTTCCCCACTCGCTTTCACACCCTCCGGCGATGATGTGCCGGATGGAGTGCAGGCGACCCTTTATCCATACCAGATTTCCGGCTGGCGCTGGCTGAAGTTCCTGCTTGCTGAGGGAGTCGGCGGCCTTCTGGCCGACGAGATGGGCCTCGGCAAAACCCTGCAGATCATCAGCGCGCTCAGCGATTCCGGTGGTCCGCCGTTGCGGCCAGCGCTGATCATCGCACCCGGTTCGTTGCTGGAGAACTGGCGGCGGGAAATCTCGAAATTCGCGCCGCATCTCACAGTGCTGAAGCACCATGGGGCTGTTCGAACGGGCAGGCCTTCAGAGCTGAAGGAGTACGATGTCGTCGTGACCTCCTATGACAATGCCGTCCGCGATAACAGTCTGCTCAACATGATCGTCTGGAAGGTGATTGTGCTGGACGAGGCACAGTTCATCCGGAACCCCGACGCCCAACGGACAAAGGCCGTAAAACGGCTCCAGCGTGAGGCTGGTCTGGCCGTGACGGGGACGCCTGTCGAAAATCGTCTGCTCGATCTATGGTCGATCGTGGATTTTGTCCTGCCTGGTCATCTTGGGGACGCAAAGACCTTCGGGTCAGAATATGCCGATGATGTTGATGGCGCAGCGAAGCTGGAACCGCTGGTTTCGCCGCTCATGTTGCGCCGACGTGTTGCCGAGGTAGCGCAGGACCTGCCAAGGCGGATCGATATTCCCCAGGTGGTTGAACTTGATGAAGGCGAGATAGCGGCCTATGACGCCGAGCGCGAACGCATCTATTCGGAATATGGTGCGGCCGCGACTCTCGTCGCCCTGACATCATTGCGCCGTTTCTGCGCTCACCCCGACCTGATGAGTGGCAATACCGCCACGGCCGATCCCATGTCCTTCTCGAAGTTCCGGCGCATGGACGAGATCGTGGAAGAGATTTTCGCACGTGGCGAGAAGGTGATCATCTTCACATCATTTACGGCAATGGCCGATATGATCGCCCGGCACATCAAGACCCGTTTTGGAGCTTTTGCCGGCGTGATCGACGGTCGTCTGCCTATTGATGATCGCCAGCCGCTGATTGACCGCTTCAGCGCCGTCCAGGGCGGGGAGGCACTCGTGCTGAACCCGAAGGCCGGAGGAGCTGGCCTCAACATTACAGCCGCCAACCATGTGATCCACTATAATCCGGAATGGAATCCGGCACTCGAAGACCAGGCATCTGCCCGGGCTCACCGGCGCGGCCAGCAATTGCCTGTAACAGTTCACCGACTCCTCGTGGCCGATACGGTCGAGGACGTGGTGGATGAACGACTGGCGCGCAAGAGGGCGATTTCCGGCACTGCGGTTGTGGGCCTTGAAGGCAGGGAAGATGATTACGGCGATATCGTCGCGGCGCTGATGCGGTCGCCAGCGAAGGGGGCTTAACAGGCAAGATATGGCAGAGCAAACAATTGCAAAGGTGCTGAGCGCCAACGATACGGGCGAAACCGGTGGGCACCAGGCCGGCATCCTGGTGCCCAGAGAGGAACGGTTGCTGTCGTTCTTTCCCCGCCTCGACCCAGGCCAGTACAACCCGAGATGTCACCTGAATTTTGTGGATGATGGGGGCACCTTCTGGGAATTTGCCTTCATCTATTACAACAACAAGTTTTTTGACGGTACACGTAACGAGTACAGGTTGACCAGAATGACCAAATACATTCGTCAGGCAAATCTGGTTCCTGGCGATGAAGTCATTCTGGTGAGAGATGACGATGACCGATATCGCATCACCCATAGACGCAAGCAGCAAACGGAACGGGCAAAGGGCGTCCTGAAACTAGGAACTGGCTGGCGCGTAATCGAAATTCAGGGGGGAAAATGAGCAGCATTGAAGAAATTGAACTGCCACCGGACCCGGAGCGGGTTATCGTAGGCCTGCGTGACACTGGCTATGAGTTCGATACGGCAGTTGCCGACATCGTGGACAACTCCATTGCTGCGAACGCGACCCATGTCCAGCTCTGGCTTGCTGCCGATCTGCGCGGCAACATCCGTCTGATGATTGCTGACAACGGCGACGGCATGAACCGGGATGGCCTGATTAACGCCATGCAGTATGGCTCGAAAGCACGCCCTAGCGCCGCCAGCCTTGGCAAATATGGTCTTGGTCTGAAAACCGCCTCAACGGCCTTCTGCAAGAAGCTGTCGGTGATTTCCCGGCCGGACGGCAATACTCCGGCGCTGATGGCGACCTGGGACCTGTACCACGTTGCCAGAGTCAACAAATGGTCGCTGCTCCTGAACGAGGAATGCGATCCGGAAGCGCTCGAAAACCTCGATGCCGTAGCTCTCGGCCATGCCGGTACTGTCGTCTTGTGGGAGGACGTGGACAGGTTGCTGAAGGAATACCAGGATCCGGCCGGGGCCCCGGCGCGCAAGGCGCTGAAGTCCCGCGAGGACGCCCTTCGCGAGCATCTTTCCATGGTCTATCAACGCTTCCTCGACCCGGAAGACGAGCGCGCCCGAAACGTCATCATGGAACTCAATGGCAGGCCCGTCGCAGCCTGGGACCCGTTCCAGTCCAAGTTATCGGAACTGGTCGCAGACGAGCCTATCGAAACAGAGCTGTCAGACAACCGGAAGGCATCGTTCACGGTGCGAGCATTTATCCTTCCGCGCCGGGAAGAGTTTCCGGATGAAAAGGCGGCAGCTGCGGCGAAATTGTCGAACGATCGCCAAGGCATATACATCTATCGCGAAAACCGTCTCATTCACGATGCAGACTGGCTTGGGCTTTACCAGAAAGAACCGCATCTGACCGGCCTGCGCATCGAATTTTCGTTCGACCACAAGCTGGACGATGCCTTCCATCTCGATATCAAGAAGTCGCAGATTATTCTGAATGACGATCTGGCGAACTGGCTGCAAGGTGAATTTCTTCCCGCTCCGCGACGGGAAGCCAATCGCCGTTATCGCGAGGGACAGCAGAAGGTTATCTCGAAAAAGGGGGAGGGAGCTCACGATACCTCCAACACCAATATTCGCAACCGCGAGGCGGCGGCCGGCGGCCCCAAGGTCAATATCGCGGACCCGAATACCGGCGAAGCCATCGTTGAAAACAAACACGGTACAACCCGTCTGAAGTTGACAATTACGTCGGCCAAAAGACCGGGCGAGGTTTTCGTGCAGCCGGTAGAGGGTATCAACAACGGTTTGCTGTTTGAACCGGCGCTGATCGAGGGGCACAAGGGCATTCGGATCAACACCAGTCACCCCTACTACCAGAAGGTCTACATCCCGAACCTTAATCGCAGTGTGACCATGCAGGGTCTCGACTCCCTGATGTGGGCACTGGCCGTCGCGGAACTCTCCACAGTGCAGGACCATACTGCCTCCATGTTCCGTGACATGCGCTTCGAGGTCTCACGCATTCTGGAAAAGCTCGTAGAAACGCTGCCCGAACCTGACGTGGATAAGGATGTTGCCTGATTCACGCTCGCTTGCGGAGCGGATTTCCGCTGAAACCGGACTGGAATTTTCCGGCCGGGAGGGCCGGGACAACGACGGCACGCGCTGGCTCGAACTCCAGCCAGCCGGCTACCCTGCCGGCCAGACTTTTACGCTGCGGACCCTGATAGGATGGCGGCGGCTGGACGTGCATTTCCGGCCGGGCAATTTCGCCGGTGATCTCATGAGCGCCATGGGCTCGGCAGACGAGACCGGCCGTCGTACCTTCCGGGCAGTGCTGGACGTTTGTCGCGATGCTGAGGCCGAAATTTCTTTGATCATCAACGGCGCGACATATTCACCGGATGATTCTGCGATCTGGGAAACGCAGTGGCGCAGCTTCAGCCTCGATGTACGCCGGGGAATGCTGGCGATCAACGACGGCAACGCTGAAGAGGACATGCGCCAGGTCGAACTCTGGACCGCCAGGGTCGCGGCGGCCGTTCTGGCATTGCTGCCAGTTGAAGCTGAAGACGATGGCGCTGAGGCGTCTTTTCACGTATCGCGGCTTCCGGAGGGGGCAAGGACCCGCATCGAAGTCAATCGCTACGAAAGGGATCGGCGCAATCGTGCTGCTGCCCTCTCGATTCACGGCTATTCCTGCAAGGCTTGCAAGTTGGATTTGGGAGAGCGCTACGGTGCAGCCGCTGCCGGTCTGATAGAGGTTCACCACGTCACGCCGGTTTCGCAGCTCGGGGAAGACTACATCATCGATCCGAGAACGGACCTGACGCCGCTTTGTCCCAACTGCCATTCGGTCGCCCATCGCCGGAACCCGCCTTATTCCGTCGATGATCTTCGCGAAATGCTCGCTTCGACGCATGAGAAGTGACGGCTATTCTGTCTGTTGGCGCTCCTTCACCAGCTCGACAAAGTTACCAAGCGTCATGAGCCATCCGCGTTGACTCTCCCGATATGTCGAGTGAAGCGATTGCGGAAGAACCAGCTGAAGCTGCTTCGCCCGCATTTCATCGGTCTGGTTCTCCGAGATACCGGGCTCCAGCGTCAACAGATGTTTTGGCGTGATCCTTTCGGCCTCGGAAAGCACCTGACGCCAGCGATCCTTCAGCGTTGATTTGGAGCCGAGCATGGTGAGGCGTGCGGCCGGGAATGCCGGATTTCGGTATTCCTCCTGACCTGGGAAAAGAAAGTCCGGCTTGTTGCGGTTTTCGGTTTCACCCTCACGATCAAAACGCACCTTGTGGGCAGAAAAGACAGCCTCTAGGTGATGTTCGAGTGCGAGGCCCGCACGTTTTTTACGGCGGTTCTGGACGCTTTTGGAAAAGCCCATAAAGCCGTCAACGTCAGTGCCTTCGTCGGAATGAAAGCCGTTTTTGATCCGGTCTGCGACTACATGCCGTTCCAGACGGCGAAACAGCTGCTCTTCCATGTCGATCCATGCCATCAGGGCTGCATCCGGATCGTCGGCAGCTGAAACCTGCGGAAGTGAGGCCCGGGCGAGTTCCGACAGGACGCGGGTTGGCGGAAACACCAGCCCGAATTTTTGGATCAGTTTATCAAGGCGATCGGCTTCCGGTTCCTCGACTTCGATTCCGAGTTCGTCGAGGATATATCGCGCGGTAAAGTCGAGCTCAGCAGCATTGTCCTTGCTGATTTCCAGCGATTCAAATTGCAAGGCCGGCTGCGCCTCGAGCCCGAACAGCCACAGCAACTGGTTCTGGATTGTGCTGTCTCCGGGGACAATAATTGCCATCAGCGTGTTGTCGGTGCGCCTTGCAATAAACAGGACATCGCCTTCGGCGGCCGCCTCGCATACCGCATTCGTCGGAAAATAAAGCCTGTGCTCCCGCCTCGGGGGCTTCCGTGACTGGTACCAGGTCAGGAAGCCTTCTTCGGAAAGCGCTTCCTGCTCACCACCAATCCAGATGAATATTGCCTGGTACTGCAATCGGTCAGGCGTCCCGAGCAGGGTCTTGAGCTGTTTCGAACTATTGAATTCGTGCTGGTTCGAACGCAGGACGTTGGCCTCGACGGCACTCAGCCGCTTGACCGCCACACCGTCGAAATAATCTGAAAGCAGCCCCCGCCGCATGACCTATGCGCTCCCCCTGATCTCGAAAAAAGGAATATCGGACTGAAGACACGCCGCGCATTCGGCAAGGACGCTCTCGATCGGCAACCGGGTCTTGCCTTTCAGCGCGCATTCCCAGACGATTCCCTGCCGCCATCCTGCTGCCTGCAAGGCGGCTGACGCAAGAGCGTCAACCTCACGGTTTTTGTGTATCTTGGCATGCCAAAACTCAGGTCTGCTGGAAGGCCATTTGAACAAATGGCAATCGTGCCCGTGCCAGAAGCATCCGTGAGCAAAGAGAACAGCCCTGTATTTCGGAAAGACGATATCAGGCTTTCCTGGCAGGGTGACGTCATGTAGCCTGAACCGGAACCCGGCCGCGTGCAAACCACGTCTCAGCGTCAGCTCCGGCTTTGTGTTTTTACCCCGGATGCCGGCCATCATCCGGCTGCGGACCTCCGGGGTAACAATGTCAGCCATGAATGGCTGCCAGGGAGGAAACAGGACGTGTGACCGAGAGAGCCGGGCCAGAAAGCACCGGAAATTCGGTGCCTGCCGCAAGTGCTGCCTCGATGTGCGGCTTCATAGCCTCGGCAACGAACTCGACAACCGGAACCACGACAGCATTGCCAAACTGGCGATAAGCCTGGGTATCAGAGACCTCGATCCGGAAACGCCGGTCACCCCGATCGAAGCCCATCAGCCGGGCGCACTCGAGCGGTGTCAAACGTCTCGGCCGCTTGCCGGGCTGATCAATCAGAACTTCGGACCCATCCTTATAGTAGCGGGCAGACAGGGTGCGAGCCACATCATCAGGTCCAAACAGGCTAAATCCGAACCCGTTGCCCTTCGCCTGATGCTTCGCCTTGTAGCCCTGCAAATACTCCCACAAGCGCGGGGTAAGGGTGTATTTCGGATCAACCTCGTCATGCGGCTGGAGAATGGTGCCAAGCTTCGGGCCGCTTTTCGCAGCCGGCAGTTTCAGGCCCTTGAAGTCAAACTTCGACGGCTCACGGAAGCCCACTATGAACACGCGTTCCCGCTTCTGCGGCACCCATGGTTCCGAACTGATGACGCGATGCTGGACATGATACTTTAGCTCGTTCTGCAGAACGTTCATGATAGTGGCAAACGTGCGGCCCTGATCATGGCTCTCGAGGTTTTTGACGTTCTCCAGAACGAACGCTGCCGGCCGGTGATGGGCGATGATCTGGGCCGTATCGAAGAATAACGTTCCTTGCGTATCACATAAAAAGCCATGCGGCCGGCCAAGCGAGTTTTTCTTGGAAACGCCTGCCAGGGAAAACGGCTGGCACGGAAAACCGGCAAGCAGGACGTCGTGTTCCGGGATAAGGTCCGGATTCTTTGAGAATTCGCGCACATCGCCGTTGACGCGATGGTTATCAGGAAAATTCAGCGAATAGGTCTGCTGGCTGTGCGGGTCCCATTCGGATGTGAAAACGCAACGTCCACCGATGCTTTCAAATCCAAGCCGGAGCCCTCCTATCCCTGCGAACAGGTCGATGAAACGGAAGTCGGCCTTACCGGCTTCGCACACACTGAGCCGGCGATCGGCGGCATCCTTGAGCGTCTTCAGGGCGAGCCGCGGAACTTTGGATGTGCCGTCCTCATAACGATAGGCTGTGCGGGGTGAAACCTCAAGAAGCGCCTCGGTCTCCTCAAGAGTGAGCCCTGCTTGCTCCCTCAACCTGCTGAATTCAGTCCGCTTTCTGGTTCGCATGATGTGGCTCGAATCATTTTCTGGGTCAATTTTTGTCAGACTGACATTATTCTTCCTTACAAACAATGAATGTTCGTATTTTGTTCTGGAAATTTAAATCGCACTTCACAGGTTCTTTCGCCCTTGGGCGAGAAAGGGTCAGGCTCGGCCCTTTGCGAACTTCCGCGGCGCAAGCATGTGCAGGCGATCTTCCTCATGCGGCCAGTAGACAAGAAAAGTAGCATCCGGAAACTGCTCCGCCCGGCATCGAAGCTCCACCGGCACGCCCCTGATGATTGACATGCCGTTTGCAGTAGCCTGAGACCGGAGAAGTTGTTCGAGATCATGAGGAACTTCGATCATCACCAGTTCCGACAAAGGAAAGCGCTGATCGATGAATGGATAGAAGCCATCAGGCAGTTTCACTTGCATCTTGGTCTCCTGACCAGTTCCGGGCCCCGGGGCCCAAAACTGGCCCTCGCCCGGGTTAGCCTCCGTGCGATCCGAAACTGATTATTGCAGGCCGGGTTGCATGGCGTGCTCCGTATGTTGTTATCTGCATAAGGAGGGGCTCACGCAGCCTGCAGAGTGCAGGCCAGGCGGCAAATTCGGTCGGCACCAATGAAATCTGGAGGTGCGTGTTGAAAATCATCCTGACCGGACCGTCAAAACCATCAATGATAAGAGGCGGCGTTACGATTTCGGCTTTTGGCAGGCCTTCTCGTCGCTTTGCTTCGGCAGGAATGATTGCTCCAAGAACGAAGGGAACGGGCCCTTTGCGGCTCTGCGCATAGTCGCAACTTGCCCCAATCCTTAGGACGCACAGTTGGCTGGCGCTGCGCTCAGCTTTGTCGGTGAGGCAGAACGTACCAGCCAACATGGGTTTGGCGGGCAGATCAAATCGCTTGATCATCACATCGTCAACAAGTTCAGCTGCCGGCAAGAGGGTGACGGCCCCCCATGCGCCCGGTTTGAGGGCTTCGGTAGATGCTCTGGCAATATGGAGCATTGAGTTGAGTTTTGCCGCATCCCCCGGCGACGGTTGGGGGACTTCCGCGATCTTGGTCACGGCAGCTTGCCAGATGGCATTGCTCTTTGGGTCGGTGCGCTGGTTGGCTATGCGATCTGTCAGGATCGGCATTAGGGCAGCGTTGATCGCGCTATAAGGATCGGCCTTGGCATTTGCGTCTCCCACTGCCTCGAACGCCAGCAGGCTGAGAATTTCGTCAAGTCTCTCAGAGAATCGTGCAGCAGTCCGGTCTTCTTTCGCTACGAGCGTTCCAATCTCGGAAAGGGTCGACCCGGCCGCGCGCAGAACTTCTCGTTCCCAGTCAAGAAGCGCTCTTAACCGGGGATCTGTCTCTATAATCTGACCCACGTCGTTGGTCAGCTTTTCCCCGGCGTCGCCAGCGAGATAATTGTTCTTGTCCAGACTGAGGATAGCGAGAGGTCGCTTCAGGGGCTCGAGGTTTTCCATCACGTAAGCTTCAAAATCAGCCTTCTGCTCCTGATGCTTGGTCCAGAGAATGATCACATATGGCCCTGCGGTGGCGACAATCCCCTCTTCAAGCATCGACACGATCAGCCCTGCTGTCTGCGCGATACTCCCGGATTGCGCCCCGGTCGTCAGATGAAGATCAAGGAAGAGAAGTCTCACCCCACCCAGATGCTTCGTTTCGATCCCTTCTGCCTGATCGTATCTCAGCGGCAGACATGGCGCACCGATCTTCTGCATGCAGTCGGAGAGTTGCTTCAGTTCGTCAGGATTGTCATCAACGATGACGTATCGTGCTGGCGTGAACACAGGCTATCTATCCCCCTTGAATACCAACGCCACCACGGCGCCATTGAAATCTTCCGGAACGTCGAAATCGTCCATCGTGGGGAACAGAAGCTCCCCATCGTTCAGGCTCATTGCGAGATTGGCGTAGTAAAGGCCCAGTCCCATGCCGTCGGGACGACGAGAAAAAAATGGCTCGACCAACTGCTCGGGAGGATCCCTGAAACCGGGGCCGTTATCAGCAATCACCAGCGCAGGGCGCCCCTTGTAATCAGGAACAACGTTCATGAAAATACGCCGGGCGCCAGATGTCGTGCCGTCGGGCGTGCTCACCTTCAGCCAATGTATGGCGTTATCGATGATGTTGGTGACAGCGCCGAGCGCCAGTCCGAACGCGAACACGGAACTTGCGTCTTCTGCCCCTTCCTCCAGAGCTGGGCAAACAAGTTGAACCTTGTGAATGCGGAAGCGGACCAGTGTGATGTCCCGAGCTCTTCGCGCGAGCTGTCTGAGGGAATACGATTTCTTGTCGCCCTTTCGCAGCAACTGGGTCGAAGTTTCCAGAACTCCCTGAAGTTGACCGACCTGTGTTCTCAGATCAGCTATATTCGCGCCCTCAGCTAATGCGGTTGCGAGAGCACCTATGCCGCGCTCGACTTCATGAAAAACGACGGCAAGACCGACCTGTGAAATGCCGGCACGCAGGAAATCCTCCCGGAGCTGGTAAAACTCCTGTTCAACCCGCTTGAGTGAAGGATCGATGTCAGGCAGAAATCCCTTTGAGCGAGCAACCTTGCGCACATCGCCAATTGGACCTGCGACATCCCGATCTGCACTGGGAGCCTTTCCGGTCACAGCACGGATCCGCTGCTTGTCAAGGCGCCGTTCGGTCTCAAAAACGCTGATTGCTCCGAGAACAAGTTGGCGCAGCCTGCGGTAGGCCCCGTTCTCGACAAAACCCTCTCTGTTGGTCTTCTCCTTAAGCTGGGTGCTCGCCTCCAGGTCAAGGTCAACAAAGCCCAACACTATGTTTCGGCTGAGATTTCTCGAAGGGCTGTTGACGCGTCGGAGGTCGAGGCCGAGCCAATCGTCTCCGGGCTCCCCGTAATTGTAAATGCGGATATCATCGCGGTAGACCCGTACGCCGCCATTCTGATCAAGGAAGCGCTCGATCAGGCGCGACTGTGCATACTTCGACATGATCTCGCGATCTCGATCAAACACGTACAGGGTGCCTTTAAGCCGCCCTATGCCGTTGATGGTCGAACTTTCGGCGACGATGCTGATTGAACGCTTGGGCCTTGGCCCCGATGCAGCGTCCAGATCATCCGGCTCACGTTCCGCGTTTATCTGCAACGGTTCATTCTGCTGGACTGTGCGAGGCTCTACCCGAACTCCGGGGACCCCCCGGAACTCGTAGGTATAGCGAAATGTTGTGCCGTCAAATTCAAACTCGAAGCGCCATGGTGCTCGCTCGACCAGCTCCGACGCGTCCGGAAGTTCTGAAATCCAGCTCTCGAATCCGGGGACCTTAAAATTTATTACGAAATTGTCGTCTTTTGCAGAGAAGGGCGAAGATATGGAGGTAACCTGCCGGTAAAGGTCTCTGACCTCTCCTCGCGACCAATCCTTCTGGCTGAGGTTATCTATTCGGATTCTGGTACCCGTTTTCTCACCGGTGAAGATTTTGGCTTCGCGCTCGGTGACGGTGACGGGCGCATCCTCGAGAAACCGGGTGGACATCAATTCGGACCAATCGATCGACACGAAGCATTCGCGGTTTCCGGCCGCCCGGGTTGTCATCCGGACCTTTCCGCCGAGCTTGTGCACTGCGAAACGTCCAACTCCCTTTTCGCCGAGCGGCAGGCGTCGATACCTCGGAGACCTACGATCCTGATCGCGATCCCGTTCACGGTGATCGTCCCCCGGGACAAGCCAGACGTCCCGGATAGTATCGAGTGACATTCCTTGTCCATTGTCTTGCACCCGTATCCACGGGGCTTCAGTGGACAGATCACCCAGAGTGATTGTTACCTCACTGGCGTCCGCATCATAGGCATTCTTCACAAGTTCGAAGACCGCCAGCTTTGAAGATCCGATCAGCTGATCGCCAAGCAGTTGCAGCAATCTTGCGCGCGGCTTGAATGCCTGCGTGACACGTCTCTGTATCGACGATTTGGCCATTTCCGGCGTGCATTCGTTGGCCTTCACGACGTACACACGATTGCCGATATTGCCAATAACGAGCTGATCTCCTTCTTCAGCCCATGTGATCAACCCGCGCCCCATGCGCGTTTCCGGCTCCCGACCGGAACCTGCGCGCAAAGAGCTGTAATATGAGGTCGCCAGAGGCGGACGTGCCTCTCCAAGCACTTCTATCTCGATGAGATCAGCGGACGGTCCTGAGCTTGGTAGATAGCCGGCTGCAGCCAATGCCGCGCGCTGCTCCTCATTTGGCAAATAAGCCTGTTTTTCCTTGTCGGTTCGCGATACGGCTTTCAGGCCGAAATTTTCAAAAACCGACGTCCACCCAGCTGAAGCCACGCTCGAATCCTTGACCCTCTTGGGATTGTGAGGCCGAAGGCGCGCCGCTGCACCCATGTCCTCTACTTGCGAAAGATTGTTCAAGTTTCTTGCAGGATCATCCAACGCTTGCAAGAATGAATTGAGCAATGAACCGACAAAAAGCTCCAGGTTTATTTCCGTTTGTCACCAAAGATTTGGCTGGGCCTGTCACTGCTCGTCCAATTCCGCGGCAATGGTGCCAAAAAGCACGGCGGTGACGCCAACGCCATCTTGATCCGCCTGATCGATCGGCATGGGCAGTTGGCCGCGTGACGGCGGCTCGTATGGCCGGACCGATCTAGGCGCTCGGAGCCTTCCTCCAGAATGGCTCGTCCGCATAGGTGCTGACGCCCATCTGCCCACGTGGGTTTTCGGCGGCCCAAGCCAGGACCTCGTCGGTTGGGACAACCAGCCTTGTCTGGCCCGAGCGCGTCCGCCGCAAACCGAAGGTCGTGATCTCGTAGGTCAGGATGCCGCCGTGAGTCCGGCGAACGACCGCCGGGGAACCCTCGGGCTGATTGCGGTAGTAGTTTTCAATCTAAGCCTCGGTCTGACGGGCGCATGGCGAAAGCTTACGGTCGGGCAGGGTTGATCCTTTTGTTCGAGGGCTCTCGGCCCTCCAGCCAACATAGCGGTCGACTACTCCCTGGTCGCGAATACCTTACGCGTTCCCTGAATATTGCCGTCCTTATCTAAGTACCCGTCCGTCGAAGATCGAACCCGGTCGTCGAGAAATGCATCGAAAATCGACGCTATCTCGGGTGGCGTGAAGTGGAAGAGTTGCGTCCTGCTTTGCGTGTCCGACGCAATCAGGAGCCCATCCGGCATATATTCGTTGCCGGAAAGCACCCCGATGACCCGTGCGTGCAGCATCTTGTCGGAAACGACCTTCGGAATCCGCTTCTCCGCATATCTGGCGGTCAGATCATAGTTGTTGAAGATTTCGCTGGCGGTGCGACTAATGAACGGCTCGCGCCAGTCCGTGTCTGCCTTTGCATGCACCTCGTGAACCTCAAGCGCCGTATCGCGAAATCGATCTGTCACCAGTCGACATTCGATCAGCCGCCGCATGCAGACCGCTGCGATTCCGATGGCTCGTTCGAGCATATGATAAGGATTGTGCTCGGTTTCTGCATCCTTCAGCGCCTCGTCAAGGTGCATACCGATCCGCCGCTTTTGCTCGGCGAGCTCATTCTTCCAGGTATAGGACTGCCATTCGGAAGAGCGGACGCTACCGAGTTTGCGCATTTGCTCAAGCTGTTTTTCTATGTCTTCTTGATGCATAAGTATTTTAGCCTCGTCTCCGAGAGAGATTTTCTCAATCTGGCCAGCCTGCAAGGCTCCGACGATCGGATTGGTGACCGTGCCGGTACCGCTAAGGCAGAATTCCGCGCGGAGCCCGGGGTCTCTCCACTGCCTCGTTATGCGGCTCGCCCGGTAAGATAACAAGTCTCCGAGTTCTTTGTCTTCGCGAGCTCGCCCCGCATGCTTCGCCGATCGCCCGCTATCCGTTTTCATGACGCTTGGCAGTCGCGAACCCTTGGGCTCGCAAGATCAGAATGCACTGTCGTTCTCCATAAGAGCAATCCAATCCCGCTCTCTGGTGATGGCTTCCTGGTCCGTCTCCGGATCTACCACGTTCAACCCTCAAGGGGTCGGCTAGCAAGCTGCCGCCGCTCTCGGCTGCGCCTTCGCGGTGATCGCGCCCGGGGACGGACACTGACGGAGCCATCGAGCGGGATTGGCCCGCTCCGAAGATGGAGCCTTCAAATGTCTGATCTTGCTCTTGCCCAAAACCACGCCTTCCAGCTCGCCCGCACGCTCATGGTTCCCGTCACACTCTTCCGATCCGGCAACGAGTTCGGCGTCCTTCCGTCCGACGAACTCGAAGACGGCGAGGTCGACGCGATCGCCGAGTTCGATCCCTTTGACCATAGACCGGCTCATTGAGGCGGGTTCCTGCTCCTGAGGTGCCGCTTGCGAGCAGCAGGCGGCAAGGGAAGCTCCGCCGCGGCTGGCTGCTTCGGTGCGCGCCGGGATGCAGATCTGCAGATTGCCAGCCGCGCCCTTGCCCCCTTTGCTCTTCGCGTCGTCCGGAAAGAGCCCCGCAAAGTGCGGGAAAGAAAGCCAAGAACGAAAGGCGGGCGCCTCCAGCGCACGAAAAAAAGGAAAATGGACCAGGACGAACTGAATGAACTTAGAAACAAGGTGCCCTGCGCGGCGGTGCTGGATGCGGCTGGCTATGCGATCGACCAGAAGGAGAGCACGCGAAGGGCAGTCAAGTACAGGCTTGGAGACGAGATCGTCATCGTCATCCATGAGGGGAAAGGTTGGTTCGATCCGCTTTCCGAGGCGAAGGGAGACGTGTTCTCTCTGATGACCCATTTGCATGCGGTCGGCTTTCCTGACGCGAAGAAGCTGATAGGCCGATTGATCGGCTACGAGCCGCGCCAGCCCGTGTGGAAAAAGCAGGCACGGCAATACGATCCGGAATTTTGCGTGGCTGAGCGATGGAGGGCCTGCCGCAAGCCGTGGCCGGGCTCGAGGACCTGGCGCTATCTGCGCGACGAGCGCCATCTTCCGGAAGCCCTGATCCGGACCGTCGTCCGTGACGACCTGCTGCGCGAGGGTCCTCGGGGCAGCATGTGGGCCGCGCACAAAGACGGGGAGGGGACCGTGATCGGCTGGGAGGAGCGCGGTCCCGAATGGCGCGGCTATTCGACCGGTGGCGCCAAGGTGCTGTTCCGGTTCGGCGAGAATGATGCCATGCGCCTCTGCGTCACCGAGGCGGCGATCGACGCCCTAAGCCTCGCAGCCCTGGAGTGCGGCCGACACGATAGCCTCTATGTCAGCACCGGTGGCGGCTGGGCTCCGGCTACCGACGCGGCGATCCGACTGATGGCGGCGCGCCAGGATATGCTTCTGGTGGCCGCCACCGACAACAACGCGCAGGGCGATGCCTATGCCGACCGCCTTCGGGGGATCGCCTCCGAGATGGGGTGCGATTTCGAGCGGCTCCGTCCTGACCGGGAAGATTGGAACGAGGAGCTTCGTGGTCGGCGCCGCGAGAATTCGGGAAGCGGACCGAGTTCATGATCGTCGCCGCCCGAACGGGCCGCGACCAAGATGCAATCAGCCCATGGACTGAACGATCCCTGGCTCACAGGATAGACGATTTTCGAGTTTGGTCAGGAAAAGAGGGGAGCGGGAAAGAGAAGAATATGGAAGTGCCGCATGCCCGCCGGCGGCGTCAAGGGTGAAGCTTCGCCGGGCTGCACCGGCCCTTGACCCGGCCGGACGGAGAGGCGGCTGCGGGGGAGGGGTCAGGAAGAGCTGAAGAGAAATGGTGACATCACGAAGGTGTGCCGCGCTTCAGCCCAGACGAGGCCTTGAAGGAGCCCAGCCATGACCGTCTCACCAATCCGCAAAGTGTACCAAGGCATCGCCGATCGCCGGCAGATGTTCCGGATGTTCGATCGGCACGCCCAGCGTCCGGACCGTTGGGCAAATGATGACAGCGCGCTCTATCGCGGTGAATGGTTCGAACTGGACCAGGCCGGCCACGATTACATGTTCGAGATCCTGCCGCCGCTGTGGATGCGTGGTGAGATGTTTGCCATGCGCGAGTTCCTGACAGGATCTATCACTAGTATCTTCTTCACCCTCAGGATCGATGGTCGGATCCGGTATTTCCACGGCTATTGCGACCTCGCCGACAAGCGATCGCCCGATCGGATGCGTGACGCGATCGTGGACCGTGAGACCCGTCCCGTCCGGGCGATGACGCGCGACGAGCGCCTCGAGCACATCTGGTCGAGCAGTCATGACGACTATCGCGGTTATGCCGGCGACAGTTTCCCGGAAGGCAATCGCGGCAGGCGCACCGTGCTGTTCTATGGCGGTCGGGATGGCACGACCCTGAAGCTGCTGGACCACCTGGCGGATGTGGAGATCGCGGCAAAGCTGCCGGTGCATCTGCGCTTCCTGCCCGACGCTATCGCGGCATGATGGAGGGGGAAGATGATGCTGACCTTTCCCATCCCAGCCGTCCGCGAGGTGATCGCGCGCGGCATATCCGACGCCGAAGCCAATGGCGGTTTTCGCGATCCCCACTGTGGGCTTTCCCCGACCGATAACCTGAAACCCGGTTTCTGGCTGGTCGGAGACCATGGGGTCTACCTCTGCTCCAATGGCAAACTCGCCGAAGGCGCAAAGCCGTTCGTCGTCTATGCCGAGGAATGCGATCCGACCAAGGATGAGGACTGGTTCGAGGTCAAGCGCCGAACCTTCGGCGGCGACGACGGCGTGGATTTCCTCGACGCCGAAGGCCTCGAGGCGCTGATCACGGCCACTCCCGGCTGCACCCATCTGCAGATCGCCTTCTTGCCGGACTCCATGCAGCTGTTCGTGATCGAGCGAACCTGACGATCGCCGCTGCGGGCGGTCCATCACCCTTTTCCCACACCGCGCATCACCTACCAACTGGAAGCCTCCAGGAGGACGGGTTCGTGCGCTTTCAATCAGGAGATTTTCGCATGTCGCATGACGATCCCTTCACCATCGACCTTTTCGGCACTACGACGCTTTCGTCGGGACTTGGTCTCGGCGTGACTGCCTTCGCCGGCGCTTTCGAACCGGGTGACGACGATCCCGATCCGTCATCCCCTGCGCCGGCGCTGCCGGTCGCAGCGGCCCCGCCACAGGCGTCGACCGCAGCCCGGGCGCGCGGAGCCGACTTCCATCTCGCGACCGACCGTCGCCTCGCCCGCGGCTGGAAGCAACGCGCGCGCGACAACATCGCGGCGATCCGGCTTGCCGCCGAGATCGAGACCGACAAACGCCCCGCGACGCGCGAGGAGCAGGAACGGCTGATACGCTTCACCGGCTTCGGCGCCACCGATCTTGCCAACGGTGTTTTCCGTCGGCCGGGCGAGGCCGGTTTCCGGTCAGGTTGGGAGGCGATCGGCGCCGGTCTCGAGGATGCCGTCGGTGAAGCCGACCGGGCGCTGCTTGCGCGCTCAACCCAATATGCCCATTTCACGCCGGAGTTTATCGTCCGGGCCATCTGGACCGGACTGCTAAGGCTCGGCTGGCGCGGCGGCCGGGTGCTGGAGCCGGGCATCGGCACGGGCCTGTTTGCGGCGCTGATGCCGGAGGACGTGCACGATGTTTCCCACATCACCGGCGTCGAGCTCGATCCGGTCACCGCGCGCATTGCGCGTCTGCTGCAGCCACGCGCCCGGATCGTCACCGGCGATTTCGCGCGCACGGAGCTGCCAGCAAGCTTCGATCTCGCCATCGGCAATCCGCCCTTTTCCGATCGCACCGTGCGCTCGGATAGGGCCTACCGTTCGCTCGCCCTTCGGCTGCACGACTATTTCATTGCCCGGTCGATCGACCTGCTCAAGCCTGGCGCACTCGCCGCCTTCGTCACCTCGCACGGGACGATGGACAAGGCGGACAGCGCCGCGCGCGAGCATATCGGCAAGTCGGCCGACCTGGTGGCGGCGATCCGGCTGCCCGAGGGTTCGTTCCGTGCTGACGCGGGCACGGACGTCGTCATCGACATCCTGTTTTTCCGCAAGCGCAAGATCGGCGAGCCGGAGGGTGATCTGTCCTGGCTCGATCTCGACGAGGTTCGCGGGGCCACGGCCGACGAGGGCGCCATCCGGGTGAACCGGTGGTTCGCGCGGCATCCGGAGTTTGTGCTCGGCACACACGCGCTCACCTCCGGGCCGTTCGGCGAAACCTATACTTGCGTGCCACACGATGGGCAGGATCTCGGCATTTTCCTGGATGCCGCGATCCGCCTTCTTCCGGAAGCCCTCTATGATGGCGAGCCGACCGAAATCGATCTCGATCTGGATGACGCCGGTGACCGTGTCGTCGATCTGCCTGTTGACCGGCATGCGCGCGAGGGCAGTTTCCTCTTCGACCAAAGCCGCGGTCTCATGCAAATTATCGACGGCGAGCCGGTCACTGTCACCATGCGGAAAGGGCGGACAGGCGAAGGCCTGTCGGAAAAACATATCCGCATCATCGCCAAGCTGATCCCGATCCGTGACGCCGTGCGCGCGGTGCTGAAGGCGCAGGAGCTCGACCGTCCGTGGAAGGAGGCGCAGGTACGGCTGCGCATCGTCTGGTCGAGCTTCGTGCGCGACTTCGGCCCGATCAACCACACCACCGTCTCGATAGCGGAGGATCCGGAGAGCGGCGAAGTGCGCGAGACGCATCGTCGCCCGAACCTTCAGCCCTTCCTCGACGATCCCGATTGCTGGCTGGTCGCCTCGATCGAGGATTACGATCTGGAGACAGATACGGCGAGGCCAGGGCCGATCTTTTCCGAGCGCGTCATCGCGCCGCCAGCGCCGCCTGTGATCACCTCCGCGGCCGATGCGCTCGCCGTGGTGCTCAACGAGCGCGGCCGAAGCACGTCGCCTATGACGGCCCTTCAAGTTTTGCGGGTTGGGGCGGGAGGGTGGCGTGATGGCCAATGTCCAGCAACAGGCGGCGCAACTCACCCGCATGCAAGCAGCGCGGCGGCAAACGCAGCACCAGCTCGATCTCATCGATCGGCAGATCACGCGGCGCATGACAGCGCTCATTCCGCTGCTTGGCCGGCGCCAGCCTGGCTACCGCCGCAGCAAGCCGCCGGAGCCGGGCGTCTTCCTCGAACGCTACCGCGCCAATCTGGCCGCTCTGACGGCCGAACGTCAGCCTGAAGTTGATGCGCTCACACGAAAGCTCGCCCGGCAGGATGCAGCAATCGCGGCGCTGCGAACACGTCACCTGTTGCCTCCGGGTCGGACTGATGGAGACAACGAGCTGCCAAGGGAAGGTGTTCGGACATGAGCACCATCGGCGAACTGGAGCAAAGGGCAGGCATCGGCGCGACGCGGGAGGCGCGGACGGACTTCTGGATGCGGTTCCACCACCTTGACGGGGCCGAATGCCTGACAGCCGGTGTGGCTGAACTCAACAGGCTGATCGCCGCGAAGGAGGCAGAGCCAGCCGCAACGAAGCCGGTCACCACGCGGTCGAAGCTCGAAAAGCTGCCCCCATTGACCGCCGAAGAGGAACGGGCGCTTCAAGCCTATGCCATCAGGCACGGCCGACGCTGGAAGAGCATCCTCAACCATGTCTGGATGGGCGGCGCGCCCCATGACGACGGCGGAACCTTGCGTCGCTTGCGCAATTCCCATGGGCCAACCTGGCTGCAGCCCTATCGTCTGCCGAAGCCGTACGCCGCCCGGCAAGATGCGGACAAGTCGGACTGACCGCCCAGGCGCCTAATCTGGTGACCGGCTCACGGGATCGTCGCTCGAACACTCGGCAGTCACTGGCGACCACAATCGCTCCGGCGATGGCTGCCATGAGCCGGGCGTTTGTGCGCTTGCCCGTCGAGCCCCAAGCCGCTCCCGGCGGGTGGGTCGCGATTTGCTGCAGGTCGTCCTGCTCATGTCTTTCCCGGTCGGAGCCTCCCTTGCCGGACCGCCCTTCGGTTTTGTTGCGGTCTGACCGGCGGCCGTTCGTTTCAAGGCCGCTATCGCGCCGCGGGGCGGCCGGGTCCCGCCGTCCTCGGCAAAGCAGGACCGCGCGCCGCGCAAGGGTTTTACCCTGCTTGCACGCAGCCCAGCTTCGCTCGTCCAGGCAGGCCCGGACCCTGATACGCCCGTCTTCCGCCGGTTCCTTTTGACCGCACCGAAAGGCAGACCGGCAAGGGCCGGAGCCGCTTCGGAGGAAACTGAGAAAGGACGAACCCATGGCAAAGCCCGCAACCCAAACCCGCCAGCCAGCGCGCGTCGTGCAGCTTCGAAAGGGCGCCACCCTCGAAATGGTCCGGCTCACCTGCCCGGACGCCGCCCAGGCGATGGCGATCGCCGAAAGTTTCGGAACCGCCGTGATCGACGGCGATGGTGTCCGCGACCTGCATGAGCGCCTGATCATCGAAACCGCCGACAGTCTTTCCGACGGGCTCGGCGAACGCGCCATGCAAATCCATCTGCAGCGCATCGTCGGCGCCTATGTCGGGTCCGCGCATGGCGCCGGCCAGTTCTACTCCCGCGCGGTCTCGGAGGCTCGCGACGCCACCGCCAAGGCGGCCAATGATGCCCGCGACGAGGACCTCGATGGTCCGGTCGGCTACGACAGCGCCGCCCAGCGCAAGCGTGAGTTCGCAGCCGACATGGGGATCCAGGCGTTTTCGCTCAGGATGGCCGCTGAGGGCGCCGTCGCCGCCTACGAGCAGATCGTCGGCGAGGCCTGGAAGCCCTTCGACCGCCCGGTTGAAAACCCCGGCGCCTCACTCGACCGCAAGGCAGCCGAGGCCCAGATGGCCGCACTTGGCTGATCACTCCCCGGCGGGGCTGCGATCCCGCCTTTTTCCATGCTCCGAAGATGGCTGGCTCCTCGCGAGCCAGCCTTTCGTCATGTCCACGGGCAAGTTTCCTGTGGCTCGCAATGATGACCTGAAAAAGGACGATGCGACGCCATGCGCGGCCCGTCCCGGTTGTCGGTTCTGCCGGGGGCGGCAGCAAATCGCAACGGCTTTGCCGTCCTCTACTGACGTTTCGGCCTTCGGTGCGTTCGCTGCCCGAATACCCCGGCTCATGAACCTCCGTGACGGGCCGCGATGGTCGCCGCCCAGATGATGGAGTCCAGAAAAATGTCGAATAGGAAAAACGAACCTCGCACCGACATCTATGCGCGGATCACCGAACGGATCGTCGCCGACCTCGAGAAGGGCGTTCGCCCCTGGGTGCAGCCCTGGAGTGCCGGCCACGCCTTCGGGCGGGTCACTCGGCCCTTACGCCACAACGGTGCGCCCTATTCGGGCATCAATGTGCTGCTTCTCTGGTCGGAGGGCATCGCGCGGGGATTTTCGTCGCCTACCTGGATGACGTTGAGGCAGGCCAACGAATTTGGCGCGCAAATCCGCAAGGGTGAAACTGGCGCCACCGTTGTCTACGCCAGCCGCTTCACGAAGACTGAGAAGGACGCCAGAGGCGACGACGTCGAGCGCGACATACCCTTCCTCAAAACCTACTCGGTATTCAACTGCGACCAGGTGGAGGGTTTGCCGGATCAGTTTTATCAGCGCCCCGATCCGGTCGCCGAGCCACTCGAACGCATCGAGCACGCCGACCGCTTCTTCGACAACACCGGCGCTGTTCTGCGCTATGGCGGCGACAAGGCCTACTACGCTCCGGTTACCGACCACATCCAGCTGCCGCGGCCGGAATCTTTCAAGGATATGGCTTCATTCGTTGCCACCCGGGCGCATGAAACGCTGCATTGGACTGCAGCTCCCGGTCGGCTGAACCGGGATTTGAGCCGCTATCACAAAGACCGTGGCGACAGGGCCTTCGAAGAAATGCTGGTGGAGATCGGGAGTTCGTTCCTCTGCGCAGACCTCGGCGTTGTTCCCGAACTGGAGCCGCGGCCCGATCACGCCAGTTACATCAAGTCCTGGGTGACTGTGCTTCAGGACGACCGAAAGGCGATCTTTGCGGCCGCGGCGCATGCGCAACGGGCCGTGAGCTTTCTGCATGGCTTGCAGCCCGATGCCGCCGGCGAGCGGCTCGCTGCGTGAAGACTTGGTCAGCGCCGGTCGTTGGCCTCGCCAGCGGCCGGCAGCTCTTGGCCGTCGGTCGCGGTGGGCGCGTCACGATCAGCCATGAGGTCCAGTTTGCCCCAGATCGAGGTTTTCCGGTCGATCGGCTTGAGCTTCCGGGACGGCTTGATTTCGACGATAAACGGCTTTGGCTGCTGACGCATAGATCCTCCAGGCGACGAATCGCAAGGCGCGACGATAACGCGGAGAGCGGGCAATGCAACGCCCCGCGCTCGGTGGTTCCGCCAGGCTTGGGCTTGGCGTGTGGACAGGACAGTGGACCGATCGTTGTGGCGTTCGGATGGGCATTCGAGGATCGGCTGCCGTTGCCATATCCCTTCGACCACTGCACCAGGCCACGTCCTTCGCGGGCTCGATGAGGCATGTCAGATCGAAGACCGGCTTCGCCTCGATCGTCTTCCCGCAACGGCCCTCCAAAACTTTCTTCCCCTGAGCGCTGCGCGCTCATTCCTCGCGGAACAACAAAGCTTCTCCTGGCCGCCCTCCATTTTATTTCGGCCTTACAGGTGCGGTCCGATCGTCCCCGATCCCTGCGACAGCCATCGAGGCCGCGATGGGCGCGGCCCGAAACAGCAAAGGAATACGACAATGGCAACCATCGGCACCTTCACCACCACCGAAAACGGCTTCAACGGCTCGATCCGCACGCTCGCTCTCAACGTCAAGGCTCGCATCGCCCGCGTCGAAACCCCCTCCGACAAGGGTCCGCACTTCCGCATCTACGCAGGGGCCGTGGAGCTGGGCGCCGCCTGGCAGAAGCGCTCCGAGCAGACCGACCGCGACTACCTCTCGGTCAAGCTTGACGACCCGAGCTTTCCCGCCCCGATCTACGCAACACTGACTGAGGTCGAGGGCGAGGACGGCTACCAGCTGATCTGGTCCCGCCCCAACCGGGACTGAGACTGGGACAAGGCCCCGCCGCCAAGGCGGGGCCCAAACCGGCGATAGAGACAAGCCGGCGGCAGGCATCGAGCCTGCCGCCGGCTTTTTCGGTGCGATACGGAACCGGAATATGTCTTCTCTAATCGGCGTGGCGAGGTCAAGCGCCTACGAGTTTCAGCCTGTGCGGTTTGTGATGTCGTTCGCGGCCCGCGCTTCTCTCCGGGATAAGCTTTGAAGCTCTCCCACCATGGGATCAGAAGAATGATGTGGTTCCATCTGCTCAACATCCTGAGGATGCAGTATCCTCGGAGTAAGACAATTCCCGAACTCACATCACCCATCGTCCGCGAAGGACGTCTTCCGCCGCCAGGCGGAACTTTAAATCTCGACGAACTTCGGTTTATGCGGCTGCATCCGAAGCGACTCGCGTCCAGCGGAATTCCGATCCGTCACTCCATATCCGATGTAAAATCACCGCGATTCTTCGTGCCAGAGCAACAATGGCCCTCTTGGCGCCGCGTCGTTTCGCAATATTCATGGCCCAGGCCTTCAGCCATGACCATTTTGCGACCCTTGTCAGGAGCGTCTGTGCAGCTTCGAAGAGCAGAGTTCGCATCATTCCATCTCCGCACAGCGAGATGCGGCCTATCCGGCAACTTTCTCCCGATTGATTGAGGACTGGCGTCAATCCCAGCGCTGCCCCGACTGAGCGAGAATTGCGAAAACGGGCTGGGATATCGATCGTTGCAGCATATGCCAATGATACGATTGGGCCAACGCCAGGGACTGTCATCAGACGTCGGCAGACAGGATCAGTTTTTGCCGCTTCCCGCACCTTGCGATCCAGCTTCACGAACTCTTCGCGTAGCTTTGCCCTGGCGACAAGCAGTGGTTCGAGAATTGCCATCAGCTCCGGCAGACCATCGAGAAGCTCACGAATGCGTTCATCGTATTTTGGCGTTCCGACAACACCTACCTTGAGGCCAAAGTTGCGGAGCAGCCCGCGAATGTCGTTTTCCATGGCTATTGCTTTTTCCTGTAGAAGTTTGCGCGCGGTAAGCAGTGCGCGGTGCTTCTGGCTTGTCAGGGTTTTGACATGGACAGGCCGGAACAGGTTGACGCGCATCATCTGGGCAATGCCACGAGCGTCGTTGCGATCGCTTTTGTTCGGCTGCGCCTTCAGGAAAGCCTTGGTGTGCCTGGTTTCGATGCAGATCACAGGAAGGTCGACCTTGGCCAAGCCCTCGAACAGCCATTGAGATAGCGGACCCGCTTCGAGACCGATCCGCTCAATACGCCACTGCGGATCGGATAGAAGTGTGATGAGATCTTCCGGGTGACTGACCACCTTACGTTCCCGGCAGACTTTCCCATTCTCATCGACAATACAAACGGAAGTCTCCTTTACGGAAACATCGAGACCGGCATAATGCTTCATGCTGCGCTTCCTTTCTGATGCTTGTGGCTGATTGCTCAGACCACGTTCTACCATCAACTCGAAGCGCAGCACCTCCTCACCGTCAAAGATGGGCACCAAGCCGATTATCCCATCTGCTCAGATCGGGCTAGTGTGCCGGGAGGAAATGCCGGCGTCAGAGGACGCGCGGTTCCCCCAATTTTGCCTCCGCTTCGTACCTCCGCTCCAACAAAATCGGCACCCCCACGCGCCGGCTCCGCCGGTCGCTGCCGCGCTCCTTGACCCCGTCACCTCCTCCCGCCCCGCCGTCTCGTCTTTCACGAACTCAAGGAGATGAGACGATGACAATGGAACAACACATCGTAGAACTGCGGATGGAATTGAAGAACGCCTGTGATATCGCAGAGCGCCGCCAGATCGAGGCCGAGCTTGAATACGCTCAGGCTGAACTGGCAATCATCGTCGCCGAACAGGACGGGCGACTCGACGCAGAGCCGCCCTTCTGAGGGCTACCCCTGCAAAACATATCTCAATTTTTTACACCGGCCGGCGCCGATGAGGACGCGCTATCTCGCAGGCACCTTGCCCTTCATGCTTGATCCTTTTCGAGACTGCGCGATGAGCGCGACGGCAACTTCGCGCCAGGCGGTTACTGCTGGTTCGCGGAACTGTCTGCTCTTCAACGTTGCAATGGTCAGGGAAGCAAGTGTCGCTTTTATCTCAGGATTTTTGTCACAGCGGCTCGCCATTAATTGGGGGCGGCGTCTTGAGGCGCAATCTTCGTCGTCTCCTTATAGATCTCGACGGCGAACAGCGTCGTGTAGCGGACCACGTCGGGATCGCTGTCGAAGAGGCGGTCACAGAGCGCCTGATATTCTTCCATGTCGCCAAAATGCCCGATTAGCACCGCGTCCAGATCGCCAGTGACACCGAACGCCTGGGTAATCGCGAGCTCCTCTGAAATGCGCGACGCGAAGGACGACCGCACATCCTTGGTGTGGTTGCGCTTGGTGACAGTAATGACAGCCCGAATGCTGCGCCCGAGCTTGGCGGGGTCCGCGAGATAGACGCAGGCTTTCAGGACGCCCGTTCGCCGCAACTCCGCGACCCGCCGCAGGCAAGTTGAAGGGGTTGAGCCAACCGCCTCTGCCAGCTCCGCCTTGGTGAGCGCACCGTCTGCCTGAAGCACGGCCACGATGCGGAGGTCCAGTTCATCCAAATGCCGCGCCTCCTGTGGTCTAAAACACCATTAATTCGGATATTTTGGCCACCTTATCCGCGATTTTTGCCGTATCAAAGTAGAAAATCGGTGTGGTGATGATGAACAATGCAACGAGCGGCCTGATCTGGGCTTTTTCCTTTGTGATCTTGGAAGCAGTCCAAGCCGTCTTTTTTGGTGGCGTATTTCAGGCCTATGACTCGTTCCTGATCGGTGGGGCGGTCTTCGGATTCACAGCAGCCGGAACGCTGATCTGGGCAAAAATGCGGACCCCGGATCAACTGAAAACTGCATGGGCCAACAGAGCCAGTGTGTTCGGTTTGAACCTCTCGACGGCCCTTGTCTGGCTCGCATATTTCTTCGCGCTTCAAATGATCGAACCGGCTGTGGTCTTCACCGTGTTTTCAGGGCTGATACCTATTAGTGTCCTTGTTGCGTCGGCTTGCCGAGTACCGGAAGCGTCACCGCTGCGCAACCGGCTCGAAGGCGTCGGCCTGATCGCTGTAATGATCGGCGTCGGTTATCTGGCGGCGATCACGCTCCTTGGACAATCAGGCTTCGTGAGAGGCGGCTGGACTGCCGCCATGGCCGGACTGCTGCTGACCTGTGTGTCTGCCATCAGTCTCACGGCAATGATGATCTACAGCCAGAGGCTCGACGGCCTCGGCATCGCACCGGCTGCGCAATACGGGCTGCGGTTTCCGCTTTACGTAATGATGGCGCTCCCGGCCGCGTGGCTCGGCCTTGATGGAAAAGGTCCGGTCGATCCTAGCGGGCTGCTCGCTGTTATCGTGGTCGGATTCGCGATCATGGCGTTCCCGGTCTTTGCGATGCAAAAGGCGATATCGCTAATGTCCACCCTGTCGCTGGCTGCGATCACGGCGCTTGGTCCACTGTTCGTTTTTCTGTTTCAGATCGTTGAGGGTCGCGTAGCTTACGCGCCGGCAACAATGACGGGTCTGATGATTTATTTCGTAGGGGCCGTTCTGGTGGCCTATGGCGGAGCCCGACACTCGGAGGTAAAGTCGACGTTCGCAAGCGGAGGCAGCCGTCGCAGAACTGCTGATTTTTTTGACGGCCAATGACCTCTCGGGCCGGCGGAGCTCCTGGGCCCTTATTATCCTGCCTGGCGATTCTATGGGAGGAGACCCAGAACACCGGTTACACCGATGAAGCGTTATCGCCCGCTTCGGCGGGCCAATTTCATGTTGGCAGCCAAGTGCGCGGACGATAGCCGCGCTTTCGTTTCTGGCGCAGCAGATCGAGAAACAGCTGAACCGCTTCCTCCTCCCGGCCGAACCGATGGATCTTCATCTGCCCCCTTGCACCGATACGGCCCCATTTACGCGAAAGGCAGACATCGCCGAACAGGTTCGCCTCGATCGCCATGACGTAGTAGCGCGCCATGTTTTTCGATGCGTCGGTGCGTTCGACATAGAGCTGATACTGCTGCGCGATCATGCTGGCACGATCGGAGATTTGCGCCCAATCGTCCAACGAGACTTATGAATCGATCCTGCGGGATCGATTCAAATTAGTGATACGCCGCTCTCGTGACTATCGGGCCGCCGGTGCGGTATCTGCCGTGACCTGCCGCGGCCCCGCGGACGCGGGTTACGTGTTCATCGCATCCTTGAGCGCCTTGGCAGGCTGGAACGTCAGCTTCTTCGCAGCTGCCACCTTGATCATTGCGCCTGTAGCCGGATTGCGCGCATCGCGCTCGGGCGTTGCCTTCACCTTGAACTTCCCGAACGAAGGGATCGACGTCTCGGCGCCGGATGTGGCGGCGGTCGTGATTGCGGCGAACACGGCCTCGACGATCGTTTTGCTTTGCGCCTTCGTCAGGCCATGGTCAGCTGCGATTTTGTCTGCGATTTCATTGGTGGTGGTCATATCATTGTGCCCCTCTTCGTGTGACGGCAGACACTCCCACCTGTTAGCGTTGATGTCACCGCTCCGTCGCTACGCAATCCTCACAATCGCCCCTATTTCCACAGCTAGCTGCCCGGCGAACGTCCTCTCCGGCTGCCGTCAACGATCCGAAATTGCTTCGGACGCGTCCAGCTAGAGTCTCGCTCTGAGGCAACTGGAATTTGCCGCGCCAAGAATGTATGGCGAATCCAGGACATCAGAGGGTTCACTATGGACGATACCATTCAAATCGGAAGCCGCGGCGACTTCGGTCTCTGGGCAATCGAAGTCGCCAAACAGATTGTCGGCGAGCAGGGCTTCGAGCTTGCTCAGGCCGCGCGCGACGGCACGGAGGATGATGTGCAGGCCGCCGGCAATGCTCTGGGGCAGGCGATCACCAACGCGCTGCTCGAAGTCTTCGATGGGCTGCTGGATGAGGCGCCCACTGACGCGACTTGACGAACCTCACTGCTTCTGCGCGGTATCGCGGAAGAACGCGTTCGGCTTCACACATGCCTTCATGTCCTCACGCCTAAACCAGATCGCGCGGCCACAGCGGAGCGGCGGGTTACCCGCGGTGAACACGATCTGCTCATCGCCGCGCATGCGCATGACCTCGTAGGGCAGGATCAGGGGCCGGCGGCTCAGCTGCTTCGATCGCGAGCGCGACGAACCGGACGATTGGGAGGTGCGGCTCATCTGATCCACCTCGATCGTCGTCTCGCCGCAGCGTCTCGACAGATAGTCAGCCGTCTCCGGATCGTTGATCGCCGCAAAGGATATCCACGACGCGGACTCGAACCATTTCGAGCTAGCGTCACGGCCACCATAGGCTTCGCGTATCTGGCCGATCGACTGGAAGATCAGCGTCAGGCTGATGCCGTATTTGCGGCCGGCGTCGCGCGCGGTTTCGAGAATGCGGAGATAGCCAAGTCGGGCGACTTCATCGAGCAGGAAGAGCGTTCGTCCTGACACCTCGCCATTGCGATTGTAGAGCGCATTGAGGAACGATCCGATGACGACGCGAGCGAGGCCCGGATGCGCTTCCAACACCTTTAGGTCAAGCGCGATGAAGATGTCGGTCTCGCCGTTTGCGAGCTCGTCGGTAGAGAAGCTGTTGCCCGAGACCAGCGCCGCATAGTTCGGATAGGATAACCAGTGCGTTTCCTTCACAGCATTGGCGTAGACGCCTGAAAACGTCTCGGGTGTCATATTGACGAACACCGCGACGTTCTCCTTGACGAACAAGGATTCCGAGCCTTCGTAGATGCGTGTCAGCCGCTCGCGCAGCTTCGGCTCTGGCTCCGAGAGATTGGCGCGGACGCGCCGCAGTGTCTGCTCCTTCTGGTCGGTATTGCCGGAGAGGCAAACGTCGGCGATCAGGGCGGTAAGCAACTGCATGGCGGAGGCCCGGAAGAAGTCGTCGCGCGCCGATGGCGCCCGCGCATTGTCGGTCATGATCCAGGTGGCAACCGCAACGATATCCTCTTCCTTCGTGCTGCCGAAACGACCGATCCAGTCAAGCGCGTTGAAGCCGATCGCCGGCGTCTCCGGATCAAGCACGATCACCTTGCGACCGGCCTTGCGGCGATGATCGATGACCATCGGCGCAACTTCACTGGACGGATCGAGCACTACCAGACTGCCACCCCATTTGAGGGAGGTCGGCACGGTCACCGATGTCGTCTTGAAGCCGCCGGAGCCGGCAAAGACGATGCCGTGCGACGAGCCGAACGAGCCGTCGAAGCAGAGCAATGGTGACTTGCCACCGGTGCCCCAGCTCTCGACGCTGTCAGCGCGAAACGACCTTGCTCCTGCGCTGTCGCGATCGACGCGATAACGCTCTCCGATGACGACACCGCCGCTTTCCGGAAAGAGTTTTGCCGCTTCCGTCATGCTCATCCAGTCGGCGTCGCCATGGACGGCGCGTTTTCCCCGAACCCGCCGTGGCTCGGCTCTCGCAAATGCCCCATTGCCACTGACCGCAACGCGCAGCGCGAAGATGCCGGAGAGCATCGCAGCGGCCGCGCCGATCGCGGTCGATGGATCGACATAGGAGAGGACGGATTGGCCAACTGGCACGCTTGCGCCGATGCCAAGGAGCCGCATCGTTTCGCGCAAGACGGCGACCAGCACAACGGCCAGACTCCCGATCACGACGCTCCAGCCCGCAGCCTTTATGTGCGCAGCACCATTCGCCGCGAACAAAAAAATCAACCCGGCGCCGGCCGCGATCGCATAGGGAAGCGCCAGACCGACGCGACCGAGCATGAGCTTCGCCTGCGCTGTCTTGCCGAAGCCTGCGAGCCACTGCTCGATCCCGGGAACAGGGATGGTTGCTCCGATCATGATCGTCGCAGGCAGCAGGGCCAGCAACAGTCTATTCAGCGACATGGCCGAACGCCTCCGTCCCGATCGCCGTCAATCGCGCCCGCTCGCTGTCATCGCCCCGAATGCGTCCGGCCGCATCAATCAGCAGCCCGAGCAACAGCGCTCGTTTCTCGTAGCGCAACCCGGCCTTGACGATCAGGCCACCGAGCTCGATCTTCTCACGGGTGTCCTTCTTCCGGGCATCGTTCGCAATTGTCCGCCCCATCCGCTCAAGCCTCGCCAGCGCTGCTCTGAGCCGCGCCAGTCTCGTCCTTCGCGGCCGATGCGCTACTGGACCTGCCATCACCGGCATTTTTCTTCCCGGTCGCCGCTCCGGTGCCTCCGCGAAACCGGTGCGCAACCTGCTCGAACGCCGCCTGTAGCTCGGTCTCGTCGATCTCGATTTCGCCCAGGCCCGCCCTCAGTGCGACACGACCGATCCGTTCAGCCTCGCGTGTCTCGGCGGCTTTGAGCTGTTCCTGCAGTCGGGCGATTTCTTCCCTGATCTTCGATGATGGCTTCTTCATTCCGTTTGCAACTCCTCGGTCTCTGGTGGTGCGTCAGCAGCGACAGACTCCCCTGAAAGGGCCGTCAGGCCAAGGTGCAGATCTGCATGTCGGCAAAGCCGACGCTTTGCGGCATGATCCCGCCGCTCGATGAGAGCGGATCCAAGGGCGCAATTATACGTCGCTGTCGCGACGTCTCGTTTTGCCACCCTGGCGGGGCCGCTTCTTACGAGAGAACGAGGTCTGAACCGGGAGTTTCTCGCACCGTGGCCATTGCCCATTTCTCCGTCAGCATCGTCAGCCGCGGCGAAGGCCGCAGCTCCGTGCTGTCGGCGGCCTATCGGCACTGCGCGAAAATGGACTACGAGCGCGAGGCGCGCACGATCGACTACACCCGAAAGCAGGGCCTGCTGCACGAGGAGTTTGCGCTGCCGGCCGATGCGCCGGACTGGGCGCGGACGTTGATTGCCGATCGCGCGGTTTCGGGCGCATCGGAAGCCTTCTGGAACCGTGTCGAGGCCTTCGAGAAACGCACCGATGCGCAGCTCGCCAAGGACCTGACGATTGCACTGCCGGTCGAACTGACCGCCGAGCAGAACATCGCGCTGGTGCGCGACTTTGTCGACAAACACGTGCAGTCGAAGGGCATGGTTGCCGATTGGGTCTACCATGACAATCCCGGCAATCCGCATATCCATCTGATGACGACATTGCGGCCGCTGGCCGAGGACGGTTTCGGGGCCAAGAAGGTCGCGGTGACGGGCGAGGACGGCCAGCCGCTGAAGACCAAAGCGGGCAAAATCGTCTACGAACTATGGGCCGGAGGTGCTGCCGAGTTCAATGCGCTCCGCGATGGCTGGTTCGAGCGCCAGAATCATCATCTGGCGCTAAACGGAATTTCGCTGCGGGTCGATGGTCGCTCCTACGAGAAGCAGGGTATCGAGCTCGAACCGACCATCCACCTCGGCGTTGGCGCCAAGGCGATCGAGCGTAAGGCCGAGAGCCAAGGCGTCCGGCCAGAGCTCGAACGGTTCAAACTGAACGAGGCGCGCCGCACTGAGAACACCCGCCGCATCCTTCGCGATCCGACGGCCGCGCTCGACCTGATCACGCGGGAGAAAAGCGTTTTCAACAACCAAGACATCGCCAAGGTGCTGCATCGCTATGTCGACGATCCCAGCCTCTTCCAGCAGTTGATGGCGCGCATTCTCCAACAGTCCGAGGTGCTGCGCCTGCAGCGCGACACGATCGATTTTGCCACCGGCGAACGCGTCCCGGCGCGCTATACGACGCGGGCGATGATCGCGCTCGAAGCGGAGATGGCCAATCGCGCTATTTGGCTCACGCGGCAAACCTCGCACAGCGTTCCGAGGCAAGTGCTGGAGGCGACATTCGCCCGCCACGCGCGTCTCTCGGATGAGCAGAAGACCGCAATCGAGCATGTCGCAGCTCCGGTGCGGATCGCTGCGATCGTCGGCCGCGCTGGCGCCGGCAAGACCACGATGATGAAGGCGGCGCGGGAAGCATGGGAAGCAGCTGGCTATCGCGTCGTTGGTGGCGCGCTCGCGGGCAAGGCGGCCGAGGGACTGGAGATGGAAGCCGGCATTCAAAGCCGTACGCTCTCCTCCTGGGAACTGCGCTGGCAACGCGGTCGGCACGGCCTTGATGCCAGGACGATCTTCGTCATGGACGAGGCCGGCATGGTCGCCTCAAAGCAGATGGCCGGTTTTGTCGAGGCCGTGGTCAGGGCGGGTGCCAAATTGGTTCTCGTCGGTGACCCCGATCAGTTGCAGCCGATCGAGGCCGGTGCGGCCTTCCGGGCGATTGCCGATCGCATCGGTTATGCCGAACTCGAGACGATCTACCGCCAGCGTGAAGACTGGATGCGGGCTGCCTCCCTTGATCTGGCGCGCGGTAACGTCGCTGCTGCACTCGTTGCCTTTGGCACCCATGACCGGCTGCACGGATCGACGCTGAAGGCTGACGCGGTCGAACAGCTGATCGCCGACTGGAACCGCGATTACGATCCTGCGAAGACCACGCTGATGCTCGCGCATCTGCGCCGCGACGTGCGCATGCTTAACGACATGGCCAGGGCCACGTTGGTCGAGCGCGGGATCGTCGGCGATGGGCACGCCTTCCGAACGGCCGACGGCATGCGCCAATTCGATGCCGGCGATCAGATCGTCTTCCTCAAGAACGACACTACCCTCGGCGTCAAGAACGGCATGATCGGCAAGGTCATGCAGGCAGCACCAAACCGCGTCATCGTTTCGGTCGGCGAAGGACGAGACCAGCGTCACGTCGCCGTCGAACAGCGCGCCTACAACAACCTCGATCACGGCTATGCGACGACCATCCACAAGAGCCAGGGCGCCACCGTAGATCGCGTTAAGGTGCTGGCGTCGCTGTCGCTCGATCGTCACCTGACGTATGTCGCCATGACACGCCATCGCGAGGATTTGCAGGTCTATTACGGTGAGCGCTCCTTCGGCCTCAATGGCGGGCTGGAAAAGGTCCTGTCTCGCCGCAATGCCAAGGAAACGACGCTCGATTACCGAAATAGTGCGCTCTACCGCCAGGCGCTTTCTTTTGCGGAAAACCGCGGCTTGCACATCGTCCAGGTCGCGCGCACGCTTGTGCACGACCGGCTCGACTGGACGCTGCGGCAGAAAGAGAAGCTCGCCGATCTCACCAGGCGGATGCGCGCCATCGGCGAGCGTCTCGGGCTCTTCCAATCCTCCATCCCGAAACAGAAGAAGGAGCTTGCGCCCATGGTGGCCGGCGTCAAACAGCACGCATTTTCGGTCGGCGAAACGATCGACCAGAATCTTGGCGATGATCCGGAGCTGAAGGCCCAGTGGGAGGAGGTGTCGACTCGCTTCCGCTACGTGTTTGCCGATCCTGAGACGGCATTCCGGGCGATGAACTTCGAAGCCGTTCTGGCCGACGGTCATGCCGCCAAACAGGCCCTGCAGAAACTGGTTGACGAGCCGGCATCGATCGGCGCGTTGAACGGCAAGACCGGCCTATTGGCGAGCAAGGCAGATCGCGAAGCGCGCCGCGTCGCCGAGATCAACGTGCCGGCGCTGAAGCGCGACATCGAGCAATATCTGACGATGCGCGAGACCGCCCGGGCGCGGATCGAGGGCGAGGAGAAGACCCTGCGTCAACGCGTGTCGATCGACATTCCGGCACTGTCGCCGGAAGCGCGCACTGTGCTGGAGCGCGTCCGCGACGCGATCGACCGCAACGATCTTCCCGCGGCCCTTGGCTATGCGATCAGCAACCGCGAAGCCAAGCTTGAAATCGACGGCTTCAACAAGGCCGTCTCCGAACGCTTCGGTGAGCGGACACTGCTGACGAATGCCGCGCGCAACCCCGATGGACCGCTATTTGACAAGATGGCCTCCGGCCTTCAGCCAGCCGAAAAGGAAAGCCTGAAAGAGGCCTGGCCGGTGATGCGCACGGCGCAGCAACTGGCCGCCCACGAGCGCACCACGGCGACGCTCAAACAGGCCGAGGATTTGCGCCTCACTCAACGCCAGACCCCGACCCTGAAACAATGACGCGGCGGCGGGCAATCATGGTTCTCGGCGCATCGGCGACGGTTGTCGCGCTTCTGTCGGCCGCAGCTTGGCTTGGCGGTTTTCGGCTGAACCTGACGCCGAGCGAGCCGCTCGGCCTGTGGCGCATCGAGAGTCCCAGCCGGGCGATTGCGGCCGGCGATCTGGTCTTCGTCTGCCCGCCGGAGGCACCGCTATTCGAGGAGGCGCGCCGGCGTTCTTATCTCGCCCGCGGCCTCTGCTCGGGTGGCGTCGCGCCGCTGATCAAATCCGTGGCGGCGCTGCCTGGACAGCATGTTGAAATCGGCAAGGAGGTCCGGATCGACGGCAGGCTGCTGCCGTCCTCGTGCCTGCGCCGGACCGACGGCGTCGGTCGACCGCTCACAGCCTTTGCCGGGGGCATCGTGCCGCCGGGTACGCTCTATCTGCACTCCCGTTTTGCGAGCTCCTATGATTCCCGATATTTTGGCCCGATCCCCGAAACCGGATTGCTCGGGCTTGCCCGCCCGGTCCTCACCGTCGATCCGTGAGCGCTCACGCGCCGCACTTCTGATTGCGCTGGCGATCATCATCGGTGCAGTTGGCTGGAGCGGCTTCGTGCTAGCTTTGCCGGTCGCGATGCTTTTTCCCATGCCCTGGGCGTCGTCTCCGTCGCGTTTGGTCGCGGCCCTAGTCTCGGCGGGGTACTTCCTTGCCGCCTCACGCGGTCTGCCGCAAGGTGTGGCGAACTTCTATGCCGCCGATCTCTGGCCTGGGCTTTTGCTCTGGCTCGCTGCCTCGGCCTCCTTTGTCCTCGTGAATGCGGTGGCCTGGACATGTCCGTCGGGCAGGGGGCGACCGGGAAAGGGACGGCCGGGGAAAAGGCGACCGGAAGAGGCGCGTGAGGGCAGGGTCGATTCAGATCGAGCCCGCGCGGTGCGGTATCTGGCGGCAACGGTGGTCATGGCGCTGCCGCCCTTCGGTATCACTGGCTGGGCGCAGCCGATCACCGCGGCGGGCGTGCTGTTTCCAGGATGGGGATGGTGGGGCTTGCTTGCGACTGCTGCCGGACTGGCGATGATGACATCGCTCTACTGGCCGGCAGCCGCCGTCGCCTTGATGAGCGTCTGGGTCTGGTCCGCCGCAAGCTGGACAGCACCGAGCCTAGCTGAGGGGTGGAAGGGCGTCGATCTGGATCTGGGTCAAAGCCTTGGGCGTGATACATCTTTGGATCGCCAGCGAGTCCTGATTGCCACAGTGCTCCGAAACGCCGGCGACGATGACCGCTTCATCGTCCTTGCCGAAAGCGCGCTCGGCTTCTGGACACCGACCGTGGAGCGTCTGTGGAGGGAGGCTTTACGCGACCGCAACCTCACCGTCATCGCCGGTGCGGCCGTCCTCGACGGCGATGGATACGACAATGTGCTGGTGGCGATCTCATCGCAAGCGGCGGAGATCCTCTATCGTGAGCGGATGCCGGTTCCGGGTTCCATGTGGCAACCCTGGAAAGCCTGGACGGGCGAGGGCGGCGGCGCCAGGGCGCATATCGTTGCCAACCCCGTCGTCGAGCTCGGTGGCATGAGGCTCGCGCCGCTGATCTGCTACGAACAGCTCATTGTCTGGCCCGTCCTGCAGTCGATGCTGAGTTCGCCCGACATCATCGTCGCGGCCGGCAATGGGTGGTGGACATCAGGCACCTCAATCGTCGCCATCCAAGAGGCGAGCACCACCGCCTGGGCCAGACTGTTCGGCCTGCCGCTCGTCACCGCATTCAACATCTGAGACATGGAGAAGATACGATGGTCGATGCGGCACTGATCAAGCAATGCGCCGATCCCGGGTTGAAGCCCGCGATCATCGAGATGTTCATCGCCAAGGCCGGCTCGGATGACCCGCTGGCGGTCACGGTACGCTCAGGCAGCCGAGTCGTCCTGGTGCCCAAACCCGCAACGCCGGAAGCGGCGATGGACCTGGTCCGCCAGAATATCGGCCGCAATGTCGTGCGCGTCGGCATCACCCAATATCCTGCTGGGCTTGGCGTGCTCGAGGCAGGCGCGCTGACACCCGATCTCGTCGATGCCTGCGCCAATCTCCGCATGGGCACCGCGCTCTTCGCCAGGGTCTACCGGATCGTCTTGAGGTGGTACGGCAATCCGACCGGGAAAGACGGTGTGAGCCAGGTGTTCGAGGACGCGATCATCGCCTGGCAGACGGGATATTTTGAGGGGGAGGCGGTGTTCCGCACGCCGGATCCCGGCAAGGCCGAAGTCGGCGCTCCCGAAGAAAAAGAACCGGTGAACAATGATGCGGGGAGGGCGGAAGAGCCGGGTGAGGATGACAAGAGCGCTCCGGCCGAAGATGCCGCCCTCGACGATGATCCGAACAAGGCCGGCATCCGCATCGACCTGTCCGGCATCGGTGCGAAATGAGTCTGCGAGAGTGCCAAATTTGCACCATGCCAACGGCAATTATCCGCCTGTTTGCACTGGCGAAAATTGATTTCGCCCTCTATAAGGGCGGGTAGGGCAGTACGCGCTGTCCGGGGGTGTGGAAACTCCTGCTAGCGGTTGATGTCGGCCGATGCGACATCAAATCCTCTGACCGTTTGGCCGGGGGCCTGTGACGCATGTCAAGGTACTCCGGTGCTAAAGGTCGCAGGACTGTCTAGCACAGTTTCCAACCCCCGGCTTGGGATCAGGGATTAACGTTTGCGGGGGCGCACCGCAGACAAGCCGGGAGATTGAAATGGGACTGGAAGCGGTTGCATTGCAAGCGAAACCTGAAATTCGCCCTGTACGGGCTCACGAACGGACTTCCCCAACCTCAGTTGGAGCTTCTGACCGTGGAGGCCATCCGAACCCACCGCATCCTGGTGAAAAAGGCTGATCAACACTTCCAGGCACTGCCCGAAGAAGACCAGATTCCAGAGATGATCGGCAGTGAGCAGCATCTCGACTACATCAGGGCCTGCATTGACATGCACGCCCTGATGTACGCAACGAACACGCTGATCAACATTCTCGGCTATATTCCCAAGGTGCCGGCGAACTGATCCTCAGATCAGTTTCCCTGCGGATCGCCTGCGCGGTCAGGTGCGCGATCGTGTGCACCTCGAACCGCTTCCGCAGGGTTTCGATCTTGGAGTGCACGCTGTTGTATTTGACGCCTTCGAGATCGGCCATCTCTTCCATCGTCTTGCCATCGGCAATCCAGCCGAGAAACGTAGCCCCCTCGGGGTCGACATTTTTTGTATCCGTGCCGCTGGGCCTTGAATCGGCGAACTGGATGCGGGTGTGGAGTTGTCCGACCGCGCCCGCGGCTGCCACCGGATCGATTTCGCGATCGATATCGATCGCTTGCTTGTCCGAGGCAAGCGTGAACAGTGCCTACCCGCCGTGCGCTATTCTGACCGGAACCGTGACGCCTGATCGTATGCCGAAGTCTGCGGCGAGCGAGAAAAATGACCGCTCTTCCTCCGAAAGCCTCCGTACGTCCGAAGCGCTGCTCCAGACGAAGGCCCGCTTCAGCGTTTGCGCGCGCTTGATGACCGGATCAAGCTTGTTGAACCTCCGCCTGAAATATTCGGCTTGCCATTCCGGATGATAGTTCGAGTGGGCATGGCAATGGCCCGACTGCATATTGAGATAGGCATAGCCGCCAAAACCCATGCGCCCGGCGAAGCTTTGTAGGGCCTCCTTCAGCATGTGTTGATCGCCGCGAAGGGCAGCGAGATCAGTTAGCCTCTCGATCCAATTCTGCATCATGCGTCTCCGTCATTTGCGGTGCCCATTTTGTCCGGCGGGTGTTTTACCCAGGCGATCAATGGGGCAACTGTTTCCGCTTCCGGTATCCCGCGACCACAGGCGGCCGGTCGGACAGTGTGCTGTCTCAAAAGCAGGAGAAAAAAAGAAGAAGGCGATTGCGCTAGTAGCCTTGGCGTTCACGTTCCTGGGCTCCTTAATTTAGTGTTCTGCGAGACCATGAGATGGATCAGCGTGAACAGCCGTCGGGCCGTCTCCTGATCGATCTCGACCTTTGACATGAGGCGCTCTCTGAGCAGGGCGGACGCTTCGTTGTGAATGGCGCGGCGTCCCATGTCGATGGCTTCAAGCCGACCGGGCGGCAGCCGCGTTGCGCCATTGGCAAAGCTCTCGCAGACGATCCGGTAGTCCCCGAACAGCCGGCGGAATGACGTCAGCGAGAGGTGATGGCACAGGACGGGCGCGCCGTTCTCTGTGGTGACGGTGAGCACCAGTCGCCTGACCACCAGTTCGAGGTGTAGCCGGTAGGGGCCGCCGCAATGTTCGACCGGCGCAAAGCGATTGTTGTGGAGGACGTCGGAAATGGCGACAGCATGTTCGTGTTTCTTTGCTGCATCCGTGCGGCGGTTGAAGGGCCGCTCCAGAGAAATCGCTGAAAGCCGAAACCGCGATGGCGTGGAGCTCATGCAGCTCATCGCGCAAGGCCTCCCCGAATAGTGTCGACTACGCGATCGCGTTTTTTTTGCAGTGTCGAAAGACGTGGCTGCCGCCGGAACGAGGCCGACAACAGCCACTTTGCCCTGGGAGGCTGGGCAAAAGGAAAATCTTTTCGAAAACCTCGTTCCCCGAACTCGATGCGGAAACCGGGGACGGTTCTCATCGCTGCGCACTCTCTTCCGACCGCCATCGTGGCCGCGGAGATCGTCTTGTCGCGGCCCCGTGAGTGTCACCGGCGAGCAGGCGGGGGCAAGGACACGATTGCAAATCGAAGAAAAAGCGGCCGCCGCCGGGACCTGTTCGACGGCAGCCAAGTGACCTGCGTGGCCGGGGAAATTGGCGCTCGCAGGTCGGGAATTTCCTTCGATCGATGCTGACCCAAGACAATCGTCGAGGTTTCAGCAAACCCGCCGCTTAAGCGCACAGGGTGCAGATACTGGCAATGTCTGATGTTCTGCCGCATCTCAGCACCTCAGGGACGCGAGACGCGGGTTATAGGCTGGCTGCGGGCGCGGGCCGGGGTTGTCCCTCGTTCAATCGCCAGCACGGTCTCAGGTGCGCCAACACCATCATGAAAGGCGGCAAGCCGCTCGCTGAGCTCTTTATCGCTTGGCGATAGCCGATGGTTCAGGCGAAGATAGTCCGTCCAGGTCGGCGTCCGGAACGTCTCCGTCCACAGAGTGGGGACCAGGAGGTTGCGATTGAGCGTCCAGTTTCGTGCCCCCGCCCGGCTCTGGATGCGCCGCCGCTCGCGCATGCACTCGAGAAAAGCCTCAAGATCCTGCTCGCCAATGGCGTATTCGACTTTGACGACGATAGGTCCGCTTCTCGGCGTCAGGTCGAGTGCGAGCGACGGCGGTATGAACTCCGACGCTTCTTTCTCGGATTCTTCCCACAGCTCGATCGGCAGCACGAATGCTGCGGCGGCCACGAGCAGCAGAACCACGGCGGCGCCCTCGAAGGCGATGGTCAGGGAGTAGCTTTGCGCGACAGCGCCCCAGATCCAGCTCCCGGCAGCCATGCCACCATAGGAGAGGGCGTAGTAGATCGAAAGTGTCCGGCCGACGACCCACCTTGGGCTCGACAGCTGAATCGCAACGTCAACGCCAGTCCAAGTCAGCAGCCAGCCGGCGCCGCCGATGGCCAGCGCAAGCGCCGTAATGGGGATCAATGTCGTCAGCGGGAGCAGAAAGCAGCATGCCGCGCAGGCGACCGAGGCAAGTGCGATCAACCGATCCTGAGGCACGACCCGTCTCAGATAGCTGCTGCTCAAACCGGCGGAAAAGGCACCGACGCCGAAAGCGGCTAGCAGCGCTCCATAGACGATCGGCCCGCCCGCCAGATGATCCCGGACTATCAACGGCAGCAGCGCGAGGATGGAAATGCTTGCCACGCCGAACAACGCCCCGCGCGCGATTGCCGCCTTGATTTCCGAGGACATCGCGGTGAAGCGCAGTCCATCCTGAATGGCCGTAACCACGCGCTCGCGCGGCAGCGAAGATGAGGGCACGTGCCATTTCGAGCGGGCGATCGCGGTAAGCGGCACCAGGTCACTCAGCGCCGCCAGGACGAAAGCGGCCAGCGGTCCGAAGAAGGCCAGGATCGCGCCGCCAATGGCCGGACCGGTGCTTCGAACGATATTGTAGCCGACCGACATCAGGGTGACCGCGGCCGGGATGTCGCGCTTCTCCAGAATGTCGCCGACCGAGGCGTGCCAGGCCGGATCGTTCAAGGCAAAGCCGCATCCGGCGAGAAATACCAATCCCAGGATCAGCCATGGACTGAGGAGGCCCAGCGCAACAGAGATCGCCAGTGTCAGGGAGGCCAAAGCGATCAGAAAGTGACCGGCGAGCATAACTCCGCGGCGGCTAAAGCTGTCGGCAATGGCGCCGGCCAAAATGGACAGGAAGAAGGCGGGCAGCGTCGACGAAGCCTGAACCAGCGCGACCATCAGATCGGAAGCCGAAATCGTCGCCATCAGCCAGCTGATCGCCGTGGTTTGCATGAGCCATCCGAGGCTGGAGATCTGCGTTGCTGTCCAGATCGCACGAAATGCCGGGTTCCGGAGCGGAGCCAGGGTGGGCGAAACGGCCGAATGTGGATCTTCACACTGCATAACTATGCTATCCTGATAACTGACGCGTTCTCCCGAGTAGACGCTCCAACGTGCAAGTGACGTCTTGTCGGGAGAGCTCATATGGCCTCATAGGCATCGGCGATCTGCCGGATGGCTAGGCGGCAGTTCACCGAGTTCCGGTTGCTGCTCGATCAGTTCGCCGGTGCGCCCCCACGTGCTGCGAATGACGTCTTCCAGTCCGGAACGAACAGGATCGATTCCAGCGGCGCCTTCGAGGAACTCGTCCCGGATATCGGCGGAGAATTCCTTGCCGGTCATGCCTTCTAGCGCCGCGGCAATCGTTTGGTTGCGCCGCTCCATTAGGCCGAAAGGAATATGCGTCAGATTCTTTACCCACTCGAAGTAGCTGACGACAACGCCGCCGGCATTGACGTAGAGATCCGGAAGGACGGTGACGCCGCGGGCGCGCAAGACCTTGTCGGCCTCGAAGGTCACCGGACCGTTCGCGGCTTCGACGACGAGGTTTGCTTTGATGCGCTCGGCATTGCCTGCATGGATAGCGTTTTCCATCGCCGCAGGAATGAGGACGTCGCAAGGCTGCTCGATGCCGATCATATCGCCGGGAAACGAGGTTTGGCGCGGCGGAACTCGCAGATCGCGCGAAACGTCCGGTTCCTACGAGGAGCCAGGGTAGTCGAAGCGGCTGAATGCGGACCTTTAGGCTGCATTTCTTGTGTCTTTCTCAAGCTCCTAAGTATTGCTGCGACGCAGCAGAATATATCTGTTACCGGAAGACGAATTTCCGTTGTGCAGGCCACCGGTGCAGGTGGCCTGCATTGAGAACTTTAGGTATCTCAGCTGGGACCTCAGCCTAAGTTCATGAACGTACCGCCATAGCCGGCTGCGCAGGAATGTCTGCAACAGGAGCACGCACATGACATGCCACGACACGCCCGTCTGCCATCGGCACCAAAGGTGGCACGTTGATCCCGCAGCGCTCGATCGCGAGGGGACAGCGCGGGTGAAATGCGCACCCGCGCGGCGGATTGACTGGGCTTGGGACCTCGCCTTCCAAAACCTCCCCTGACCGAACCTGCGTAGGGTCGGGCACCGGAGCAGCCGCGATCAACGCTTCGGAGTAGGGATGAACCGGTTTGGTGAACAGCGCCTCGCAGGTTGCCAGTTCCACAATCCGTCCCAGATACATGACCGCCACACGATGGCCGATATGCTCCACGACGCCAAGGTCGTGCGAGATGAAGACGAAAGCTATCCCCAACTCCTCCTGAAGGTTCATGAGAAGGTTCAGGATCTGGGCCTGCACGGAAACGTCGAGAGCCGAAACTGCTTCGTCGGCGATGATGATCGCCGGCTTGAGCGATAGCGCGCGCGCAATCCCAAGCCTTTGGCGCTGACCGCCCGATAATTCGGACGGAAGCCTATGCATGATCTCAGGCGCCAGACCTACCTTTTGCAGTAACTCAGCAGCCAGTGCATCGCGCTTCTTCCGGTCCAGACGCTCAAAGTTCTCAACCGGTTCCGTGATGATTTGTCCGGCCGTGAGCCGTGGGTTCAGCGACGAATAGGGGTCCTGAAATACCATCTGCATCCGACGACGCCAATACCGAACCTCGTCTTTGTTGAGGCTCGCAATGTCGGTTCCATCGAGCAGCACGCGGCCATCCGTCGGGTCTATGAGCCGCATCAGCAGCCTTGCGATTGTCGACTTGCCGCAACCGGATTCGCCGACAATGCAGAGGGTCTCGCCTGCCTCAACAGAAAAGGAGACATCCTCGACCGCTCGCACAACCAGTGGATCTCTATTGAAGATGCCTCCACCGAGCGGATAGTGCTTGACCAGTTTTTCGACTTTCAATAGGGGACCGCTCATGCGCTCACTACCTCCTCGACATGCCAGCAGGCTGCTGCGTGATCTGCGCCGTAGTCTTCAAGTACAGGCGCCTTCCCTCGACAAACATCAGTGGCGAACGGACAACGCGCCGCAAAGCTGCACCCGGCAATCGGCTCGCGCAGGCTCGGCACGATTCCGGGGATCTCCGGCAGGCGGCGCTCTTTCCCGCGTCGCCTGTCGGGGACCGAGCGCATGAGAGCCTTGGTGTATGGATGCATTGGCCTGGCGAAGAGATCCGTCACCGTTGCATGCTCGACGATGCGGCCGGCATACATCACGATCACGCGCTGGCAGGTCTCGGCGACGACGCCGAGATCATGGGTGATGAACATTACCGCGGTTCCCGTGCGCTCCTTCAGCTCGACGATCAGCCGCAGGATCTGCGCCTGAATTGTGACATCAAGCGCCGTCGTCGGTTCGTCAGCGATCAGGAGTTCGGGTGAGCAAGCGAGCGCCATGGCGATCATGGCGCGCTGGCGCATGCCGCCGGACATCTCATGGGGGTAGTTGTTCACGCGGCGCTCGGGGTCCGCAATGCGGACAAGGCGCAGCATCTCTGCAGCCTTTGACAACGCCTCCGAACGGGAGGCACCGGTATGAATTTCCACCGCTTCTGCAATCTGACGGCCGACCGTGTAAACAGGATTGAGGCTCGTCATCGGATCTTGGAAGATCATCGCGATCTTGTCGCCGCGGATCTTTCGCATTTCCCGCTCGGACAGATCCAGGAGGCTCTGGCCATGGAAGCGAACCTCGCCGCCCACCGTCCTGGCGGACAGCTTCGGCAGCAGGCGCAGAATGGACAGAGCCGTCACGCTCTTGCCGCAGCCGGATTCGCCAACAACGCCGAGCGTTTCGCCTTTCTTCACCTGAAAGCTTACGCCGCCCAAGGCGCGGGTGACGCTCTCTTCACCGAAGAAGTGGGTCTCGAGATCTCGAACATCCAGAAGCACGTCCTTCTCGATTGTACGATGCGCCCATGAGTCTTGCACCAGCATCTCAGCGCCTCCGTTTCGCGCGCGGATCGAACATGTCGCGCAGGCCATCGCCGAGGAGATTTACGGCAAGGACCGTGATCGCGAGACAGATCCCAGGGGCGAAGATGGTCAGTGGGGCAATCGCGAGATAAAGTCGAGAACTTGAAATCATGTTGCCCCAGCTGGGGATTTCGGGAGGCACGCCGACGCCCAGGAAGCTCAGCCCGGCTTCGGTCAAAATAGCGCTGGCGCATACCGTGGCGCTTTGCACCATAAGCGAGGGAATTGTGCTCGGGAGAATATGTCGCCACAGCACCTTGGGTAATCGCGCGCCTCCACAGAGAGCGGCCTCAACATATGGACGCTCGCGAACGCTGAGGACCACTGAGCGAACCAGGCGCGCGACGGCTGGCGTCTCGGGGATCGCTATAGCAACAATGAGAATTCCGAGGCCAGGACCGGTAAGAGAGATGAGGGCAATGGCCAGCAAGATCGTCGGGATCGACATCAGGCCGTCCATAACGCGCATCATGATGTTATCGAACGGGCGGTTGTATCCGGCGACTATGCCAATCAGAAGACCACACAAAGCCGCGCATCCAGCCGCCGTCAGTCCGACCACAAGAGAAATACGAGCGCCGAAAATCGTTCGGGCAAACACGTCGCGGCCAAGATTGTCGCTGCCAAACCACAATTCTGCTGAAGGCGGTTGAAGCCGCTTAAAGGGATCCATTTCCACTGGATTGCCCGCGTAAAGCGGCGCTGCCAACGCCAGAACAATCAGGAGCAGCAGGAGGCCACCCCCAATGAAGACCAGGGGATGCCGTCTTGCGAGACGGGCCAGACTATTGAGCCTTGATGGAGTGGCCGTCACAGTCTCAAGCTTGGGAGAAGACAACGTCATATCAGTACCGGATCCGGGGGTCGATAAGGGTGTAGGCAAGGTCGACCGCGAGATTGATGACGACGTACAATCCTGAAGTCAGGATCAGGACGCTCTGGATGATTGGATAGTCGCGATTGTTGATCGCGTCGACCACGAGCCGACCGACGCCGGGTATATTGAACACCGTTTCGGTGAGGACGACCCCACCAATAAGATAGGCGAAGCTCAAACCGATGACTGTCAGGATCGGAACGCCTGCATTCTTTAGGGCGTGGTGAAAAAGCATGGCATAGGACGAAGCGCCTTTGGCGGCCGCCGTCCGCATGTAGTCTTCCGACAGGACCTCAAGCATGCTTGCTCGGGTCACTCGGGCAATGAACGCAATATATGCAAGCCCCAACGCCAGTGTCGGAAGAATGAGGTGCGAAAACCAAGGCCACAGGCCGCTGTCGATCGGCGCGTAACCTTGCACTGGGAGCCAGTTTGTTCGAATTGCGAACACGTAAATGAGAACGTAACCAAACACGAAGACCGGAACCGAGTACCCGATCGCTGAGAAAGCGGTAAGGAAGCGATCGATGAAACCGTTAGGTCGCCATGCGGCAAGCATGCCCAACGAGATCCCGAGCACAACTGAAAGGATCATAGTCAGCATCGACAGCGAGAGCGTCGGCTCCAACCGCATCGAAAGAAGCTCGATAGCGGGGCGCCCCGAGAAGATTGAGGTCCCGAAATCGCCGCTAAGGATACTGGTTGCCCACTGTACAAACTGGATCGGCAGCGGCTCGTTAAAGCCGAGGCGATCGCGGATACCAGCGATCATTTCGTCTGTGGCCATGGGCCCAGCAAGGATCGCTGCCGGATCCCCCGACGCCAGCCTAAGAAGAAGGAAGATGAACGCCCCGACCATCGCCATGACGGCGATGGCCGAAACCATCCTTCGAAGGATGTAGTAGACCATGGCTTCAAGCCTTCTCCATGTTCCACAACGCAACGACGACCTTAGGTACTCCGACCATACCTGTTAGCGCCTTGCTTCGCGCAATGGGCTGCACAAAGTTGCCAAGCATAACGGCGCCGACGAAGTCCCACCAACGGCTTTGCATCTGGCGCGCGAGCGACATGCGCTCATCGAACCCTCCGGCATCGGGCCATTGGCTTCGAAGACTTTCATATTTGTCGTCTTGCGGCCAGCCGTACCATGCTTTGTTACCATTCGCCTGAAAAAAAGGAGTGCCAATGGGATCACCGAGAGCGACGCCGGACCAGGATGATACCAAGATGCTCCAGCCGCCGTCCGCAACCGAACTCTTGTCAGATCGGCGCTTTACGACCCCACCCCAATCACTTGGCGCTAGCTCGGCATTGACGCCAATCTTCTGCAGTTGGTTTGCAAGCAATTGCGCCGCATGGTCGACTACTGCATCGTCCGTAGGATCAAGGATGACCACCTTTTCCCCAGAGTATCCGGATTCCTTGAAAAGTTGTTTAGCTTTCTCCGGGTCGCCCCCCTTCTTGAACCAACCTGTATTTTCGTCATTCGTGTATCGTGTTATTCCGAATAGAGAAATCACGGGGCGGGTGTATCTTGCGTCGCCAATGGCAGCTTGCAAGATTGCTTCCTGATCGACGAGGTGAAGCATCGCCCGGCGAGCCTTAACGTTGTCGAATGGTTTCTGCAGGCAGTTCATCCGTAGGAACAGGTTGTTGCCAGCCCTGTTCAATACCTCCAGTCCAAGACCCGGATCGCTCTCAATAATTGGCAAGAGATCGTACGGCGGGCTTGCCATGAAATCTATCTCTCCGGCCTGCAATGCCGCCAGAGCAGTCTGCTGATCCTTGATATTCTGGAGAATGACCCTGTCGACCATCACTACCTTGCCGCCGGCGAAGCCATCAGGAGCCTCCTCGCGAGGCACGTATTTTTCATTGCGGTCGTAAACGAAAGAAACGCCAGGACTGGCAAGGTCATGGTTAAACTTGAACGGTCCAGAACCAATATTGGCGGTTACCTGTTCAGTCGCGGGAAGTTTTGCATCCTGTTCGCGCATAATTGCGAGAAAGAGGCCGCCTGGTGCAGCCAGTATATCGATAAGAACTCCCAGAGGCTCCTTAAGCACAATGACAAAGCTCTTGTCATCCTTTGGAGATATCTGCGTGGCGCGTTCCATCAATAGCTTTCCACCGGAATCCGCTTGTCCCCAACGTCGAATCGAGGCAACGCAGTCCGCTGCAGTAACAGGGCTACCATCGTGAAACTGCAGACCATCTCGAAGTTCGAATGTATAAGCCTTCTTGTCGTCCGAAACCTCCCACTTATTAACCATCTGAGGCTGCGGCACGAGATTAGAGTCGACTCCGAACAAGGTGTCGTAAATCGCTATCGCGTGCGTGTAGGTATCACCAGACGTCGTCAAGATAGGGTCGAAAATGGCGGCAAGGCCAATCGCCATCCGAACCGTCCCATCAGCTTGCGCCGTCTGCGCCCGCAGGACCGACGGGAGCGATAAAGCCGCTCCGGCGGTAACGCTTAACTTAATGAGGTCGCGTCTAGAAATCATCATGCTTTACTCCCATTTTTTGGTTCCCTTTTGCCCCCAGTCGATGCTGAGATTTTGTCGGTCGTCCGGTTCGACGTCCGCGCTGTGCGTCTATTTCTTGTAAGGCCACTCCGTACTAACACGCCTGCGGTCAATATGCAACAATTGGTTTGTTTTGTGGTAATAAAATGAAACATGTGTGCCGTACTTGCTATTTGGGCACCCGTGAATGTTGCCCGCAATGCGTGGTGAGGAGGACACCTTTGGCTTCGATACCCTTCTTCCCTATGAAAACTGGTGCAGCGACCAAAGAGCGATTGGAATGTGGCGAGGCTGGATGTCACTAGCGACTTCGTAAGGTGCGAAACGTTTCGCGCACATGGCGCAGGGGAATTACGCTGAATCGAACCAAGCTTTCATGGGAAAATAAAGCTGCGCGCCATTTCCATACTGATCATCCAGTCGTTGGCGGCATTTGGAGATGAGGTGAATCCAGCATATGAACTCGTGAGCACCCGAATTCGGTTGAGGCGTACTCGGCAACTGTCGAGGGAGGGCATTTGGCAAGAAGAAAATTTTATCGTTTTTCTTTGCAATTCGGGCGGCACATATGTTTCATGGTGACTTAAATAAGCAACGCAATCGCTGCAATTTGAAACTGGTGTGTTTAGGGAAGCGACATGAGCCTCGCAGAATTCGGTGCCAAAATGAGCCGGGAGTTTGAGCAGCTATCGCCTCAAAATCAAAAGGGCGCTGCATACATGATGCGCTTCCCTGAGGACGTCGCGCTGTTGTCGATGCGGGACGTTGCTAAGAAAGCTGGCGTACCTGCCTCAACGCTAGTCAGGCTGGCGCAAGCACTTGGGCATTCAAGCTACGTCGACATCAAGAAGCAGTTTGCAGAGTCCTTGAAAGAGGGGCGTCTGTCCTCGTTCTCGGCCCGCGCTCGAGAGCTGCAAGTCCGAAACGATACGTCTCGCGCTGACAGTCACTATCCGACGATCGTCCATGAACATGAAGCGATACTGGGGGAAATACTCTGCCGAAACGGGCTGGACCGAATTGACTCCTTTGCTCGCCAGCTTTTGGCGGTCGAGAAGCTGTTCATGTTCGGAGTCCGCAGCGCGTTTGCGCCTATGTACCAGTATTTTTATCTGTACCAGATGTTCCGTCAGAACGGCATCCTGGTGAACGACCCTGGTGGCGCTCAAAGCGATTTACTTGGAAAACTTCGAGCAGCAGATGGTTTGCTGCTGGTGAGTTTCAATCCATACGCGCGGGCATCCGTCCATGCAGCACGATTGGCGCAAGAGCTGGGGGCATCGGTATACTTGATCAGCGATAGCCTTGTTTCTCCAGTGGCGGCCCATGCCACCGCCATTCTCACCGTGCCAACATCTATTTCTTCCTTCTTTCCCTCACTCGTCGGTGTGAACGCGCTTCTGGAAGTCGTAGTGGCAAGACAGGTCGTTTTCTGTGGTTCGACGGCGATCGAAGAATTGTCTTCAACTGAGAAGAGGCTGCTCAAACTAGGCGCCTATTGGAATGAAAGGGAAGAGAAGTGACTGCATAGCAATTCGTATGAACAGCTCCTTCATGCCGCCCACGCTGGCGTTGCCTTTGCTCCAGGACCGTCGAGGCCTGGTAGAGCGGCAAGGAAAGAGGCTCCGCAGTTCTCGTCGTTGCCGATCTGGCGGCGAATGTCGCGGACGGTACGGCCGAAATAGATCCTGAGGGTCCGCAAAGCCTTGTTTGGCCCGCGTGAATTGCTTGGCATGGGTGCGACCTGAAAGTCGCATGTATCTCTGTCTCAAAGGAGAAGTACTTTATGTAACCTTACGAAACTGGTTGCTCCATCAGCCATTCCCTACCCGGGCACGCGGCGTTGGCAACAACTCGGTGTGAAGCCTCGGGGACAATGTAGCCACCGGATGCCCGGTACACCGAGCCGCGAGGCAAAAGTGGAAACTGCCAGCACGAAGGCGGTGAGGCGCTAGGGATGAGCGGTTACGGCCAACACATGTGAACTTCCGATAAACGTCGTTAAGCAAAACAAGCCAAACGTGCTGACAGGCTTGGACCAAAAGGTACGCAGCAAGGAATGGCTCCTTCATGCTGAGCCATCATGGACAACGAGCTGCCGGCGAACAGGAAGGGTCCGATCCGCTCTGAGACACATGCGGAACAGGGTAAGCCCATAGCGCTGCCGGAAACGGCAGGCGAACCGTAAGGAACGCTGTTGGCACTGTGGGTAAAGGTTGGCGGAGAAAGCGAACGCCCGGCTGTAATGGACGGGATACGGGCTGCAACATCGCCCGACACGAAAGTGGTCAGACTTCCGCCGGGTCATTCATGGCGAGAGAACATTGACTAATTGCTGTACGAGGAAAAGCAGATGACGGCGATCGATGCGAAAGCAACGAAAGCTGGTGCGTCCCCGCGCGCTGCGCAAATGTGGGACCAGGCGAACTGGTCGCACATTGAAGCAACCGTGAAGCACTTCAAGTGCGTATCGCCAAAGCAACTCGCGAAGGCCGATGGGGCAAGGTGAAAGCCTTGCAACGTTTGCTGACCCGCTCACATGGCGGCGAAATGCTGGCTGTGAAGCGAGTGACAGAAAATCGCGGCAAGAGAACGCCGGGTGTTGACGGTGAAGTCTGGTCAACTCCGGCGGCCAAATGGAAGGGAATGGCGTCGCTTCAACACCATGGTTATCACACGATGCCGTTGCGGCTTGTTTACATCCCCAAGAGTAACGGCAAAAAGCGTCCGCTGGGTATTCCCAGCATGCGGTGCAGGGCGATGTAAGCCTTATGGAAGCTCGCCCTGGAACCCGTGGCCGAGACACTGGCGGACCCGAACTCCTATGGATTTCGGCCCGAGCGCTCGACTGCCGACGCCATCGCTCAGTGCTTCATCACATTGGCCAAGCGCGCTTCGCCAATGTGGATTCTGGAAGGCGACGTTCGGGGTTGTTTCGACAACTTCAGTCACCCCTGGCTTCTGAAGCACATACCGATGCACAAGGAGAGTCTGCGCAAATGGCTTCAAGCCGGAAGAACTTCTGTTCGAGACATCGGCGGGGACCCCGCAACGTAGTATTATTTCGCCGACGATCGCGAACATGGCGTTGGATGGGATTGAGGCAGCAGTATATGCAAGCGTGGGGTCGTCGAAATCCGCGCGCAGCAAGGCTCAGCTCAACGCTATCCGTTATGCGGACGACTTTGTTGTGACCGGCGTCTCGAAAGAGGTGCTCCAACACAGAGTCTTACCTGCGGTCAGAAAATTTCTGGCCAGTCGGGGTCTGGAACTCTCGGAAGAGAAAACCCGGATCACGAACATTACGGAGGGGTTCGACTTTCTAGGTCAGAATGTGCGTAAGTACAGCGGCAAACTACTGATCAAGCCGTCCACGAGGAGCGTCAAGGCGCTCCTCGACAAGATCAGGAAAGTCATCAAGGAAAACGCGAGCGCCACGACCGCAAAGCACTCTCTCGAGTTGTTCGGTGCCACATCATGGTGCTGAAGAAATGGCTTGAGCCGGATGCAGGGCGATCTGCTTGTCCGGTTCTTAGGGAGCGGCGGCGCAGTAATGCGCCGCCGCTACCCGACGCGTAGCGCATGTGCTTGATCAGCGCCAATTTGCCGACCTGGACATAGGTCTGGCGCAGCTTCACGCCGGTCTTCGTCGCCAGCCGCACCAATCGCTCGCGTGCCCGGTGGATTAGCTTGGCGTCGGTCGGGAACATGACGTTCTTCGGCTGCACAGTGGTATCGACGATCACCCGGCGCGTACGGCTTTCCTACAACAGCGCCACCAGCCGCTCCTCGCCCATGCGACCCCGCCAGCGTGTCATCGACGAGCGGTCGAAGGGCAGGTTGTGGCGGAAGAATTCTCGCCGCACAGATATTGGAAATAGGGGTCTCTACCCAGCGGGCGCACAGCTCCTCGTCCGACAGGTTGAACGTGTGCTTGAGGATCGCCAGCCCGGCCATCAGCCGCGTTGGCCGCGGCGGCATGCCGGGACCGTCGCGAGCGCCTCGCTCGAAGCGCCGCTTCAAGAGCGGCCAGTCGATCGCCTGCGCCAGCCCAGCCGGGCGCGGAACAGATCCTGCTCCCCGTTCCGCGCCGCTCGCCTCGATATCGCCGCTCCTCAATTCGCCGCCGACCGAAACAAGTGAATCACGCCTCGCCGAAGCAGTAAACCGCAAAATCATATTGCAAAAAAGCGCCCTCAGCGAGCGCCTTTCTTGCAACAATGCGCCGCATGAAAATGGAAATTACCGAGCAATGTCAAGGACCTACGGATAGTTCAGGGATGACAAGTACGTCAAGTGCACCGGCCGAAAACCGAGGTCTGGAAAGACAGTCGTGATGAAGCACCGACCGCGTTCGATGTCGATTTCAAAAATCGAGAGCTCTATCCCCTTGTCGCCCTTTCGCCTTTACGTTGAAGTTTTCTCCTGCTCCAGCAAGACTTCCTCCTCAGGGTCGTTCCCCGCCCAAAAAGTCGCCGTTGGGTTCATCGGATAGAACTCGTCGGGTACGTGAGTAAACTTTAGATTCGTGAAGCCATATGCGGCCGGTCCCGGTTCGTCGACCGCAATAATATCGGCAAAGACGCTAGAGAATGCCGCCCGGAAATGGTTCTTCGCTTTGACCGCAAGCAGTTTGATCTTCGAGAAGTCGATCCCATTCACCCGATAGAAGCCAGGATCAGTAACTGCATGGCGAACTGTTGCCAGCACGATCTCTACGTTTCCGCTCTTCACAACTGCCGTTGGGCCATAGGACCTCCTTGCGCCGGTGCATTGCGGTCCCTCATTGTTGAACGAGCAATCTTCGATAAGCCGAACGACTTCGACTTCACACTCAACTGGAGGACCATATTCCGGAGTTAGTCGGCCACCTAGCCTCGCCCGAAACCGAGCTCCGATACCGGCCTTATGGCATCGCTCGACGAGTTCCGGATCCAACAGAAAGCAAAACGCCGTTGGGATCGCAAGGTCCGCATCAAGTATTGCTCGCAGTTGCGAAGGGGTATCCGCGATGCCGCCTGAGTCCGGATTGTCTGCATTGTCGGCGATGGCGATCGGGTAACGAGTTGTATTTGCAATGCTTTGCAACGCTTCCTTGGTCGACGGGAGAGGAACGAAGAACTGCTCTTTAAGGGACCACAGTTTCCCGGCAACATCGCGCGCTACCCGATGGGCAAGAGCAGGGTCGTTGTCCGTGTACACCATGCAGCAGGCGCCCGACATAGTGCAATCGCCGTAGGGAAATCCGCCATAGACTGTAACATCCAGAGCGCCTTGCTGCTGCTCGACGAGAGCAGCATAGGATACCACTTCCCGCATCGGACCGTCGGTGGTTCGCATGTTTGCACTCGGCAGAAGGAGCGGCAGCTTGACAATGGCGCCCGTCGGACGAATGTCGCCGCGTACGGTGCTTAACAAGAGTCTCAGCACCTTCGCGGCGACCTGTTTAATGTCGATGTGCGGATGGGTCTTGTACCCCGCCGCAATCGTCGCGAGGTGGGCAAGCTCGGGGTCGAGATTTGCATGCATGTCGAACGAAACTCCTATCGGCACATCGGGAAGGATCGTTCTGATGGCACGAAGCACTTCCAATTCCGCCGAGCGACCACCCTCGACCGTAGCGGCGCCGTGGAGGCAAAGGTATAGGGCATCCCAAGTGTCAGCTTTAATGTCGGCAACAAGTTCGTCGCGGACTGCCGAGAAGCAAGCATTCGTTACATCACCGCAAGGGGAAGCTGAAGCAAGACGGAAAAATGTGACTTGCCATTCGGTGTGAGTTTCAAGAAAGCTGAAAACGGCGCCCAACTCGGTGTCAGAATTCTGCTCGATCTTGGCTGCGTCGTGACCTCTCGCCCACTGGCCCTCGGCGAATATCTTTTGGTCACATTTGTTTAGCGCAAACGAGTTTGCCTCGTGCACCAACTGGAAGACACCCAGCTTCATTTTTTTACCGGTGGCCACCGGCTGGTGGTTGGCAGTTCCAACGCTCATTAGATAACCCTCTTCCCTTTGTCTGCAGCCCATGAATCGACCCGGGCACTTGCCGTCTTCACGCCGGCGTCTACCGCTAACCTCAGCCGTTCGACGATCTCGTGCAGTTCCGTGGTGTCCGCCGTAGCCGACGGAGCGAGAAGGACATGGTCGCCAAGCGTTCCATCAACCGTTCCGCCGCCGGGATAGATCAGGAGCCCTCGGGTGAATGCACTGCGTTTAATGAGCTCATTCAACCCCGAGTTGGCAGGGAATGGTTCTTTGGTGGCGCGGTTCCTAACAAGTTCGATTGCCCAGAACAGTCCGCGTCCTCGGATGTCGCCCACATGCGGATGGCTGGCAAAAGCCTGCTTCAATAGGGCCTCAAGTGCTCGTCCCTTGGCGACAACGTCTTCTAGGAATCCGTCCTGCGTGAGAATCGCCAGCGCCTCAAGGGCGACTGCGCATCCTACTGGATGACCCATAAAGGTGTGGCCACCCTTTAGTGCGCCCGACCCGGCCTTAATGGCACCCACGATCTTGTCGCCGACCAGTACCGCACTAATCGGTTGTACGCCGCCACCGAGAGCCTTGCCGCAGGTAGCTATATCAGGACGAACGCCTTCCCACTCAAAAGCGAACAGCTTTCCGCTGCGTCCCATCCCGCACATTATTTCGTCCAGGATCAGAAGAACTCCATGCTTGTCGCAAATCTTCGCGATCTCCTGGAGATAGCCTTTTGGGGGAGTGAGCGCACCCGCGGTCGCGCCTCCGATCGTTTCGGCAATAAACCCGATTACGGTTCCAGCTGGCTGCGCTGACAATTCAGCGTCGAGCTCCCGGGCTGCCCGCATGGCGTATTCTTCTTCACTTTCGCCCGCCAAACCGTGTCGGTAGAAGTTGCATTCCGAGATGGCGGATACGTCAAACAACAGCGGCCGAAAATCGTGACGGCGTTTAACATTATACCCAACCGACAAGGCTCCGATCGTATTGCCATGGTAGCTTTGCCGCCGGGTAATGAAGCGGCTTCGTCGCACTTCGCCCTTCTCGACGAAGTACTGTCGCGCGATTTTCAGCGCTACCTCGACCGCTTCTGAGCCACCGCTTAAACACAATGCGTGCGAGAAGGCACCCTTGGATGCTTCTGTCAGCTTTTGGGCGAGCTGCTCGTATGCTTTATTGGTGAAGAAACTGGTGTGGACGTAATCGAGAGACTGCAACTGACGGATCGCAGCCTCAATAAGCCGTCGGTTCGCATGTCCAAAAAGGCTCACGGCAGCGCCCCCACAGGCATCCAAGTAGACGTTGCCGGCAGCGTCCTCGATTGTCCCGCCGCTTGCTGTTGAGGCTACGATGGGCGCTTCGCCCAAGGTGCGATGAAGTACGTAGGTCACGATCTTTTCCCTTCAGTCCAGTCGGCCCCTAACTGGGACAGCCGTTTGTCAGTTTGCAGCCAATTCGTCGATCGCCGTCGCGCCTCCAAAAGACAACGTGCCTCAGCACGACGCCGACTAAGGGAGCAAAGAAGCAGAAAATCGGCGTTGGCGCCGTGAGAATGTGGGAGACGTGGGCCCTACGGGTGAAACAAGGCTGTGTCGCTGATCAAGTATGCCGGCCTTCCTGTCGACATCCCGAATAGACAGAATCGGGACGTCCGCACTGAATCGCGTCATGTTCGCAGTCTTCGATTTGAGGCGACGTTGCTCATACTCCTGATTCATTTTGGCACCGGTTCCGCGAGGCTCATGTCCCTACTTCTAGCAGACCAGTCTCTACGGCGCAACAATTGTTTTATTTATGAGTTCATTTTCGAAACGTCTGCGCCGAGACGATGTCGCCGCATCCTGGCAAATCCGAAGCGGACAAATCTGGCAGTGACGCGAGCCGAAGACGAGCGCGCCGCACGTTCGACCGTTTGGAAGAGATGGTGCGACCAGCAGGGGTCGATTCCGGCTGGGGCGAAATGACAGTGCGCCGGGAGACCGGCAAGGAGTAGATGGTGCAAGTCCGTCACGATGGAGGAGTAGCAATCCGACCGGGAAAGACGGTGTGAGCCAGGTGTTCGAGGATGCGATCATCGCCAGGCAGTTGGGGTTTTTCGAGGGGGAAGCGGTGTTCCGAATAGCGCGGAGGAGGTGCAGATCTGCACTGCTACAACGGTATTTATCCGCCTGTTTGCACTGGCGAAAATTGATCTAGCCCTCTATAAGGGCGGGTAGGGCGGTACGCGCTGCCCGGGGTGTGGAAACCCCTATCTGGCGGTTGATGCCGGCCGTTGCGGCATCAGAATCCTCTGGCTTTCGGCCGGTGGGCCTGCGACGCATGTCCAGGTGCTCCGGTGCTAAAGGTCGCAGGACTGTCCAGGTACAGTTTCCAACCCCCGGCTTGGGATCAGGGATTAGGTTTGCGGGGGCGTACCGCGGACATATCCAAGGTTGGAAATAAGATGGATTCGGAAGATGCTGCGTTGATAGAAAAGCTCGAACTTCGACCGGTGTTCGGGTTGACGCAAGGGTTGCCCACGGCTGATCTAGAAACCCTAACCATCGACGCCATCCGGCAACACAGGCTCTTGGTCGACAAGGCTGATGAGCTCTACCAGGCACTTCCGGAAGACTACCAGGACGGTAGAGCGACTGGCGGAGCGCAGCATCTCAAATACATCGAGGCCAGCATCGAGATGCACGCGCAAATGGCCGCGTTAAACACGCTTCTCACCATTCTCGGTTATATCCCGAAAGTGACGGTGAACTGATCGTCAGATCAGCTTCCTCCGGATCGCGGTTGCCGTCAGGTGCGCTATGGTGTGCACGTTGAATTGCTTGCGGGCATGTTCGATTTTAACGCGCACGCTGTTGTATTTGACGCCTTCAAGATCTGCGACCTCCTCCATCGTCTTGCCATCAGCGATCCAGCTCAGATAGCTGGCTCCCTTAGGATCAAGGCGCAACGCCTCTTCGGCCGTTGGGGTCGGGCCGGAAAACCGAATGCGCGTATGGAGCTGCGCGACAGCTGCGGCTGCCGCGACCGGATCAATCTCACGATCGATGTCGATTGCCTGCTTCGACGAGGCAAGTGTGAACATAGCCAGCGCGCCGTGTGCGATTCTAACAGGAATTGTGATGCCCGAGCGGATGCCGAAGTCGGCTGCAAGCGAGAAGAACGACTGCTCCTCTGGAGAAAGCCGTGGTCTATCCCATTCGCTGCTCCAGACGAATACCCGCTTCAGTGTTTGCGCTCGCTTGATGACCGGGTCGAGTTTGTTGAACCTGCGCCTGAAGTATTCCGCCTGCCACTCGGGATGGTAGCTCGAGAGCGCGCTCGCGTGGCTTGGCTGGATGTTGATATAGGCGTAGCCTTCAAAACCGGCCGTCTTGGTGACCTTGCCCAGTGCCTCTTTCACGACCTGTTCGTCGCCAGGAATCGCAGCGAGATCGGTCAGCTTGTCCAGCCAGTGCTGCATATATGACTCTCCTTCAAATAATGGCACATTCCAAGTCACTTCGTTGGGCCAGGATTTCGGGACACAATCCAATCCCGGCCTTCAGCAGCCCGTCCTCGATCTCTTTGCCTTGTGCGAGGTAATTGCGCCGAAGGGGTCTCGTGAGCCCGCTATGCAAGGCTCCCTATTGTGATTGAGGCGTGCAATCTCCCGAAAGCCGTTTGAATGAGGGATTATGCTGTCCGGCAATCACATTCAAGGGCGCGGGCAAACCCACGCCCTCGCCCGAATCGACAATCTCATAAGGTTGGTGTGTTGAAAAAACGGCGAATCCGCACGCGGCAACCGCCGCGCCTGAGTGCTCGGAATTGAAATCATCACAGGCATCTTTCCAAAGCGCAACAAGAGCTTTTAGCGCGTTCCCTATCAAGATCACTCTCCGATCTACCATCCAAGGTCAGGTGCGTTCGGGCCACCCTTTTTCAAGCGTCGCCAACATCGTGGCATACGCCTCTCGGATGTCACTTTTGAGCGCTCCGCTAGCACCTTCTCCATCCCCTGCAGCAAGACATGCGACAACTTCGGAATGGTGCTTGTGTCCGTGCTGCAACGTCTTCCCGGCCGTCAGCAAGTGAAGCAGCGGGCCGCTTTGAAGCCAAAGAATTTCAATGGTTTTCAGGAGGATCTCGTTCTGTGAAAGAGCGTAAAGTGTAAAGTGAAACGACTGATTAATCTTTAGATACGCGCGTGCGTCGAACTCCTTAGAGCGCTCAAGCTCGTCCAACTTTGAGTTAAGGGTCGCCAGTTTCGCAATGTCGGCCGACGTACAATGGTTTGCTGCCCACTCGACTGCCTGACCTTCATTGACCAAACGGACCGCCAAAAGATCGTGGATCTGCTTATCAGTTAGTCTGGGTATGCGAACGGAGCGACGGGGAGCCTGCTCAAGGGCACCCGCTACGACAAGACGGTTCAGAGCTTCGCGTATGGGCATATGACTTGTCCCAAACACGCTAGCAAGTTCCTCAAGCCTCATTGGCTGCCCTGGCTGAAACTCTCCCGCCATAACCGCGTGCTTCAACTCCGAGTAGACATGGTCCAGTGTTGAACTGGGTGGCACCTCGCGGAGTGGGGGTACTTTGAACTTAGTGATGGTGGACATCCTTGATGAGAGCGGCCTAATCGCTTCGCAAGCGCTTCTAAATCGAATCTACAGGTCAAATAGCGACGAAACTTGATCAAATGTCAAGAAAATCAACTCCGTCCATCGGTGATTTGCAGACCCGCCGCAGAACCAAAAAAGCAATAATCTCGCTTTAGAAACAACGACTGTGCGCCGTTCGTCACCGACGTTGTGCCCGACCCACTGTTTTGCGTTGACAAACGATTGAATCTGGATAGGCTGATCCTTGATCAAAGATCAATAAGGGAACAGCTTGATCGCCCGGGCAGTCGGTTTGAGAACTGGCTGCGCTAATCCACGACGGATCCCGTTGGCTGGAGTACGGATGCTTGCGCAGTTCCCGACACACGGAGAGCTAAGCGTATGAATAATGACGTCTTCATCACATGTGCCGTCACGGGCGCGGGGGATAATTTCAAGAAGAACCCCAACGTGCCAATAGCGCCGGAGGCGATCGCGAGAGACGTGCTTGCAGTGGCAGATGCTGGTGCAGCAATTGCGCACATACATGTCCGCGACCCCGAGACCGGTGTTGGCAGCCGGCGTACCGATCTCTACAAGGCCGTCATTGAACTTGTTCGCGAAAAGAACAACGACATCATCATCAACACCACCGCGGGCATGGGAGGCGATCTGACGTTCGGCGCAGACGACCCCTATGCGTTCGTAGCCAAAGAAAGCGATCTCGTTTCCCAGAAGGAGCGATTGGTGCATGTCGAGGCCCTGAGGCCCGACATCTGCACGCTGGATTGCGGGAGCTACAACGTAGGATCCGGCAACCTCGTTTACATCAGCACCTCCGAACAGATCCGCCAAGGCGCGGAGATGATTAGGGCCTTCGGCGTCAAGCCTGAACTGGAAGTGTTCGATCTCGGTCACATGCAGCTTGCGATGGACCTTCTCGAGAAGGGCTATTTCGATGGCAGCGCGATGGTTCAGTTCTGCCTGGGTGTTAACTACGGTGCGCCTGCCACGACAACATCAATGAAGGCTTTCGTCGACATGGCGCAGGGCAAGGATGTCGTATGGTCTGCTTTTGGTGTTGGGCGAATGCAGTTGCCTATGGTCGCCCAGGCTGTGATCCTCGGCGGTAACGTCCGCGTCGGCCTTGAAGACAATATCTGGCTGAAAAAGGGTGAACTTGCGACCAACGTGGCTCTTGTCGACCGAGCCAAAACGATCATTGAAGCGATGGGCGCAAAGGTTATGAGCTCCAGTGCTGCCCGCGACCGGCTTGGCCTTAAGGCAGGTGCGTAATGGTGAGCCTTTCCAACCAGCGTGCCATAGTGACTGCCGGAGCGAGTGGGATTGGACGCGTTGTCGCTCGTACGCTTCATTCGACTGGAGCTAATGTTGCAGTATGCGACATCAGTGAGGCGGCGCTTGAGTCTTTCAGCAGAGAGAACCCCAAGATCGCGGCTTATCAGTGCGACGTTCGCGACGCCGAGGCGGTCGCATCCGTCACTGAAGAAATGATCACGACCCTTCAGGGTGTCGACATTTTGGTCAACAACGCGGGGATCGCCGGGCCGACGAAAAATGTTGAAGACATCAGCCCGACGCAGTGGGACGAGACGGTTGTCGTCAACCTCAATGCGCAGTTCTATTTCTGCCGGAACGTGATCCCTCACCTAAAACGCCAGAAATCGGGAAGCATTATTAATCTATCGTCGGCCGCTGGACGGCTCGGGTTTCCATACCGGACACCATACGCGGCCGCAAAATGGGGCGTGATTGGTTTTACGGAGTCTCTCGCTATGGAATTGGGCGAGTTTAACATCCGCGTGAACTCGATTCTGCCCGGATCGGTGAACGGTGATCGTATGAACCGCGTCATTGCCGAACGCGCTAAGCTCTTAGGTATCTCTGAAGAGGCTGCGTGGGCCGACGAGCTCAAGAACATCTCCATGCATAAGATGATCGACCCTGAGGAAATCGCCGACCTCATCGCCTTTGTATGCTCGCCGTCAGGGCGCTCGATTTCGGGCCAGTCACTCGGCATTTGCGGAAACATGGAGGTCATCCGCTAGACCACAACTTCAACTCAAGCAAAAGGGGAACTACAAAATGGTTACGCGCAGTATTCTCGCGGCAGTCGCCGCTCTCACAATAGCCACAATGGCGCACGCCGACGCGATCAAGGTCGGCGTGATCACGCCCCAGTCGGGGCCCTGTGCCCAGTACGGCATCCCCATCACACGCGGTGTCGAGATGTGGGCCGACGAGTTGAACAAGAAAGGAGGCATTACTGATGCTTCCGGCAAGCAGCATACAATCGAAGTGCATGCATACGATAACAACTGCTATACGCCCGGTGATGAGCTTGCCTCTGCCCGCCGTGCTGTGCAGGACGACAGCGTGCAGTTCCTTCTCCAGACGTGGACCCCTGCGGCTCGCAAGGCAATCGCCTCCTTCGTGACCGAAAACAAAGTCCTCACCATGACCTACGGCGGGGGCTATCTGAGCAAGCAGTTCCCATACCTTATTGGTGCAATCACTGGCGCGCCCGCCAACTACATGCATGTCGCGGCATATGTGGTTGAACACCATCCCGAGGTCAAGAAAGTTGCCATCCTGGTGCCCGATGCCTCATACGGCCATACGGCTGCGGCATACTTCAAAGCCGGCTTGGCGCCATACAGTGATCGCATCGAGATCGTCTACGAAACCCCCTACGACATGGCTATGGCGAGCGACATTATGGGGGTCGTGACACCCGTTGCCGCTGCCCAACCAGACCTCGTTCTTGAACTTGGATTCCCTCCGGGCCAGCAGGCTTTGATGGTCGAAGCAATGCAACAGCTTGGCTACAAGGGACTGTTTGCCAGCGAAGGGTGGTCTTTGAAGTTCCTGTTGGAACGCCTTGCTCCCGAGGATATCGCAAACCGGTTCTTCAGTGCTTACGCGATCGATGCGCAGCTAAAAGGACAAGACGAGCGTCTTGATGCTCTTTTCGCCGAATACGCGAAGAAGTACGGTGAGGCGGATTGGACTTACCTGACGTCGATGGCTTACGCATCGATGACGACGCTTGAACCGGGTATAAAGGCTGCGAAAACCCCAGATGGTGCGTCGGTTCTCGCTGCCTTGAAAAGCGGCCCAACGGTTGAACATCCGATATTCGGGACCTCTCCTTGGGGTGGAGTGGACATCTACGGCGTCAATAACCTGCTGACGACGCCGATGCCGATCTACCAGATCGACGAAATCGGCAAAGCGATCAAGCGGGATGACATAGTGGACACGGCCTCGTGGTGGGAGAAGAACAAGGCTTCCGCGCTCCCCGCACTTGAAGCGACCGATCAGGTGACCAAGGACTGATCAAGTTTCATCGACAAGGTTCTTGCGCCTGGCGCAAGAACCCCCCGCTGTGGTTTTCCGAGGTGAACGCATCATGCAGATCACGTTGAATATCCTATCGTTGACCTCATTCTACGTCTGTTTTTCCATCGGATTGGCACTCGTTTTTGGGGTTATGCGAGTCGTCAATTTCGCGCACGGCGACTTTTACATGGTCGGCGCCTACGCCGCCTGGGTGACGTTGGCAGTCGTCTCCCCGATCACAGGGAGCATCGTCGGTTACGCCTTCGGTGCGGGCGTGGCCGCTTTGGTGCTGGCTGCAATGGGCTTTCTTGCCAACACGGCAATTATTAGGCCGCTCGCTGACCGCCCTCTCAGCATCTATGTTGCGACGCTCTCGCTCTCCTACATTCTACAGGTCTGTGTGGTTCAGGCCTTTGGCGCGGTTGGCCAGATCGTTAAGGCGCCTGTCCCAGGTGTCCTGTTCTTAGGCGGCGCGATCATGCCCTATCAGCGCGTGCTGGTCATGGTGGTAGCTGCGTTCATGATCATTGCCCTGTGGCTATTCATGGAGCGCTCCCGTCTCGGCCGAGCCATGCGGGCTGTCGCTCAAAACAAGAGAGGCGCGTTACTCCAAGGCGTCAACATTAAGCTCGTTGGGTCATTGGCAGTCGTCATCGGTGCGACCATGGCGGGAACCGCAGGTGTCGTCATGGCACCCGTTGCGGGCGTCAATCCCTTCATGGGCGTCGACGCTCTCTGGAAGGCATTCATTATCATCATCGTTGGTGGAATCGGGTCAATTTGGGGCGCGGTCGCTGCAGCGTTGATGTTCGGCATCTTTGACACCTTGGTGTCCGTCGCAGGCTTCGGCAGGTTTCTAGCTATGTTCAGCGCACTCATCATGCTCATCGTCCTATCAATCCGGCCCCAAGGCCTCTTCGGGGAGAAAGACTGATGAGCGGCTCCGCTACAAAGACAGTTGCTGCTCCATCCATCGCGGTGACGACACAACTTGCAATTCTGGTTTGCTTTCTCATCAGCTTGGCGATGCTGCCTGCCTTCGTATCGTCCTACTGGAAGGACGTGATCATCATCTTCCTGCTTAACTGCCTTATGGTTGTGAGCTACCGCTTGATTACGCTCATGGGAGGATGGTCATTTGCCCACGTGGCAACGATGGGCCTCGGAGGGTACTCCGTCGCACTTCTTTCGCAAGCGCCTTACAATCTTTCGATCGGCACGACCATCGCGATCGGTGGGTTCATCGCCCTGATTTTCGGCCTGTTGATTAGCTATCCGGTTCTTCGAACGCGCGAGTACTACTTCTTCTTGGCAACGTTCGCCGCCGGCGAGGCACTCCGGCAGTGCTTCATCCAGTTTCGCGAGATCACAGGTGGAACGAGCGGGATCGCGTTTATCAAACGCCCCCAAGGCTTCGAAGACGTCACAAGCTTCCACTTCCTTCTTCTGGCTGTATTGGCCGTAGTCGTGCTTGCGCTGCTCGCGTTCGAACGCTCTCGTGTCGGGAAGACCGTCCAGGCTGTCGGCCGGAACGAAGAGCTATCGGTTTCCCTCGGGATCAACGCGTGGGGGTTCCGCAGTCTCGTATTCGTCGTCGGATCCGCGCTCGCCGGCATCGCCGGAGGGTTCATGGCGAGCTACAATGGCATTGTTTCGCCCGCTGATTTTAGCTCGACCCTGATGTTCAAGATCGTCGCGTCCGCGATCGTCGGCGGTGTCAGCAGCTACATCGGACCGATCGCGGGCCTGATCTTCTTGACAGGGATCGAGCAGCTATTCCGCGGCGTGCCCCAGGTGGTCCCGTTGGTATGGGGCATATGCGTGATCTTTGTCCTCCTGGTCGCACCCGGCGGGATCGACTCCAGAATTCAATCCCTCCTTTCGCGGCTCCGTCCGAACAAGGAGGCTGTCAATGCTTGAATTGGAAAACGTTACCCGTCGCTTTGGCAACCTTACCGCAATTGATGGCGTCTCTACCAAGGTTTCGAGTGGGCACATACACGGCTTGATCGGTCCGAATGGATCCGGAAAGTCGACGATGATGAACCTGATTAGTGGGTTTTTGAAGCCGACAACAGGAAGCATTCTTTTCGAGGGGGCGCGCATTTCCGGCTTGAGGCCGCATGTCGTCTCCCGTGCCGGAGTTGTGAGAACCTTCCAGCTCATCAAAGTCTATTCCGAGGCAACAGTTCGCGAAAACATTCGTATGGCTGCCACCGCGCGTCTTTCGCCGCCGTGGGTCCCACTGAAGTTTTTCAAGAACCCCGGACCAAAGGCCATTGAAGCGGATGTTGATCGAGTGATCGAGATCATGAAGCTCGGTCATGTCGCATACCAGACCGCTGGTGTCCTGCCAGGCGGGATGCAGCGGACACTCTCGGTAGCGTCGGCATTCGTCGCAAAGCCAAAGCTGCTTCTGTTGGACGAGCCACTTGCAGGTTTGAATGCGACCGAGAAGGCAGGGTTGGCAGCGTCAATTCGGGAAATCAATAAGAGCGGCATCACAATCCTGCTGGTCGAGCATGACGTTAAGACCGTTCTCAGCCTCTGCTCGCACATGACCGTCATCAACTTCGGAAAGAAGATTGCCGATGGGCCGCCCTCAGAGATCGTCAACAACAGCGCGGTGATCGAAGCCTATCTGGGAAGTCGCGGAGGGAAGCATGCTTGAGGTTCGCAATCTCTCAGTTGACTACTCCGGAATCAAGGCAGTCGATAAAGTGTCGATCGATGTCGTCGCGGGCGCAATCACCGCTCTCATCGGCAGTAACGGCGCCGGAAAGACGTCATTGCTCGGCGCGATTTCGGGGCTGATCACGCCATCGACCGGCACCATAACCTTCAACGGAGTTGACCTGACAGCGGCAAGCCCTGCGGCGATTGTCGCCGCCGGTATGGCCCAGGTTCCGGAAGGGCGTGAGCTCTTCCCGCGAATGACAGTCCACGAAAACTTGCTCCTCGGTGCGCACCTTCGAAGCGACAAGCGAGCGATCAGCCGTGATATGGGCCGCGCATACGAGATCTTCCCCGTTCTTGCGCAAAAGCGCTCTCTGAAGGCACGCCAGCTCAGCGGGGGCGAGCAGCAGATGTTGGCGTTTGCCCGAGCGATGATGTCCGATCCGAAACTTTATGTTCTGGATGAACCATCGATCGGACTGGCCCCGCTCATCGAAGAGCATCTTATGCGCTCGATCGTTCAGATCTGTAAGGAGACGGGTGCCGGTGTGCTTCTCGTGGAGCAGAACGCAATGCTTGCCCTGGAGATCTCGACCAATGCCTACGTGATGGAACTCGGTTCGATCACGCTATCTGGCCCATCTTCGGGGCTCATCAACAATCCTGCGGTCGCCGCAGCGTATCTTGGACAATAGAGATGAGCGAAGAAACTTGGATCGAAACTGCGCGCACAATGGTCTACCCGGCCGATTGTGACACGCAGAACCATCTGAACACCACAGGGTATATGCGGGTTTTCGACATCGCGATCTTCCAGCTTTTCTTCAGGCTTGGATACACCGTCGACGATCTCGAAGGCAATTCCATCGGTTGGGCCGACGTCTCCCATCAGATCGGTTACCTCAAAGAGGTTAAGGCCGGCTGGCCGCTGTTCGTCAGAAGCGCGGTCGTCAAGATCGGGCGCAGTTCGATCGGCTCGATCCACGAAATCGTCATAGAATGCACGGGTGAGGTCGCCGCCAGACTTCAGGCAACAACCGTGCAGTTCGATCTGCGCAGCCGTACATCATTGCCGGTTCTGGATGCAGTAAGACGCGCCGCCCAAGAGCGCTTCGCATCTCGCCTGCAGGAAACATCTTTGGCGTCGTGACACGTGCGCTGACAGCGCATTGAGCGACAGCCACTTTGTAAACACCAAGATAATCAGGGAGCTGAAATGAGATTAGCGTGTGACACTGGGGGAACGTTCACCGACCTTATGGTCGAGGGTGACGATGGCACGTTGCGGATGTTCAAATCGTCGACGGTCCCTTCGGATCCGGCCCAGGGCATCTTGAATGTGTTGACCCTTGCGGCAACTGATTTCGGTCAGAGCTTGTCCGAATTCCTCTCCACCTGCGGAACATTCATCCACGGCACGACGCATTCGATCAATGCTATCATCACCGGCAACACCGCCAAGACCGCATTCCTGACCTCTCACGGGCATCCGGAAATTCTCCTTCTTCGTGAGGGCGGCCGTTCGAGCGCCTTTCCGGATCATATCAGCTATCCCGAGCCCTACGTTCCGCGCGCCTTGACCTTCGAAGTGCCCGGCCGTCTGCTGAGTGACGGCTCGGAGGATACCCCGCTTGACGACGCAGCGGTGCTGGCGATCATCGACCGGCTCAAGAAGCAGAACGTGGAAGCGGTTGGCGTGTGCCTTCTTTGGTCGATCGTCAATCCGGCACATGAAGTCCGGGTTGGCGAGCTTCTTGCAGAGCATCTCCCAAGCGTGGCTGTAACCTTGTCGCACCAGCTCAATCCGTCGATGCGAGAGTTCCGACGGGCATCGTCGACCTGTATGGACGCCTCGCTGAAGCCGCTGATGGGCAAATACCTTGGTCGCCTTGAGGCCCGGTTGCGCGAATCCGGCTTTGACGGCCGTCTGCTCGTGCTTACGTCTCAGGCAGGTATGATCGACTCTCACGAACTGGCGAAGATGCCGATCCATTCGCTGAACTCTGGTCCGTCGACGGCGCCGATTGGTGGCCGCCACTTCTCGGTTCTCGATACCGGCAATTCGACCGCCATTATCAGCGATACCGGGGGGACGACATATGACGTGAGCCTCGTGCGTCACGGCGCCATACCGACGACCAGGGACATGTGGATCGGTGAGCCCTATATCGGTCACAACACCGGTTTTCCATCGGTCGATGTCAGAAGCATCGGCGCAGGGGGTGGCAGTATCGCTCGGATCGACGAAGGCGGGATGCTGCATGTCGGCCCCAAAAGTGCTGGGGCGATGCCTGGTCCCGCCTGCTTCGGAAATGGCAACACTGAGCCGACCTTTACCGACGCATGCGTCGTTCTTGGATACATCGACCCTGACTACTTCCTCGGCGGTCGAATGAAGATCGACGCGTCCCTGTCACGCGCCGCCGTTGAGCAGGCAATTGCTGGCCCGCTTGGCGTGTCAGTTGAAGAAGCAGCCGCGGCAATCGTCGATATCGCAACCGAGAACATGGTCCAGGCGATCGAGGAGATTACCGTCAACCAGGGTATCGATCCCTCCGAGGCCACTCTTATTGGCGGCGGTGGTGCGGCCGGCCTGAATTCCGTCTTCATCGCAAAGCGGCTCAACTGCCTCAATCTGCTGTATCCCGAGACCAGCGCGACCTTGAGCGCTGCCGGTGCACTGATGTCGGACCTGGCTGCTGACCACCAGCTAACGGGTTACACGATCTCTGATCGTTTTGACCGGGAGAAGGTGAATGGCATAATCGCCGACCTCAAGGCGAAATGCGATGTCTTCAGCTCGGGTCCAGGAAGAGATGCACTTGAGACGACGGTCCAATACTATGTCGAAGCAAGGTACGAGAAGCAGGTCTGGGAAGTAGAACTTCCGCTGCCAGCGGATTCCTTCGATACGGACGCCGACGTTGACGCGCTGATCGAAGCGTTCCACGCAAAGCATCGGGAGATTTTCACGTTCGATGACGTAAACTCTCCTGTCGAGTTCATCACCTGGATCGCGCGTGTTCGTTGCCGCTTTCGCGACGCTGCGCTCGGTCGCCTTTCCAACAGTTCGACGGGCGATCGTCCCAACCACAGGCCTTGCTACTTCAGCGGCTACGGGACCATCGAAACGGCAATCGTATCCTCCTCCAGCATGCGCGTCGGCGAGGAATATCGGGGACCGGCAATTTATGAATCGCCGTTCACCACGATCGTAATTGACCCCACCTCATCGTTCAGCCTGACCGGTTCCGGAAGTGTACTCGCTAAAGCTGGCGCGATTGGTTCCGGCAAGGAGAAAGCGTAATGACCTCGCCAGCAAATATTTCCGCGGCACAGATGTCGATCCTGTTCAATAGGATCGGCGGTATCAACCGAAAGATGTCGAGCACCATTCTGCGGACTGGGCGTTCGGGGGTGTTGAACCGGGCACGGGACTTCTCGACGTGCATTCTGACCGCCGATTGCAAGCTGTTGTACTCAGCGGATGCCATTCCGATCCACACGCTTTCCGGTCCGGACCTGATGGCGAAATCCATGCTGGAATTTCATCCGAAGCTCAAAGCGGGAGACGCCTTCATTCACAACTCGCCATATCACGGCAACTCCCATGCGGCAGACCACGGTTTCATTATCCCGGTTATCGACGATGACGGGATCCACCGCTTCACGGTCGTGACAAAAGCGCACCAGGCCGACATTGGCAACGCGGTTCCATCGACGATGGTGGCAACGGCAAGAGATGTCTACGAAGAGGGAGCTTTGATCTTCCCATGTGTACAGATACAGCGCGACTATGAGGACATCGACGATATCATCCGGATGTGCCGCGCTCGTATTCGAGTGCCTAACCAATGGTATGGCGATCTGCTGGCGACCATCGGCGCGGCCCGCATCGGCGAAACCGAACTGCTGAACTTGGGTAAGGAGATCGGCTGGGACAAACTCTCCGCGTTTGTCGAGCAGTGGTTTGACTATAGCGAGAAGCGCATGGTCGATGCCATCGGCAAACTGGCTAGCGGCTCGACCGTCATGCGGTCCCAGCACGATTCATTTCCTGGCACTGGACCCGAAGGCGTGACGGTTACGGCCAAGGTGACGGTCGATGCAGAAGCGGCGATGATCGACATCGACTTTCGGGATTGCCATGACGCCCTGGCTAGCGGTCTCAATCTTACCGAAGCAACGTCACGAACCGCTGGTATGATTGGCGTGTTCAACTCCATCGATGGCTCCGTACCGAAGAACTTTGGCAGCTTTCGCAGGATCAGGGTTCATCTTCGCGAGAACTGCGTTGTCGGCATTCCACGTCATCCAACCAGTTGCTCGCTTGCGACGACGAACCTTGCGGACCGGGCCGGTAACTGCGTGCAAATGGCGATCGCCGAAATTTCCGAAGGCGCCGGGATGGCCGAGGTCGGGTATAGCTTGTGCCCGACAACCAGCACTGTTTCGGGGGTCGATCCTCGTGACGGGAAACCCTACGTCAACATGGTGTTTCTCGGACACACGTCCGGTGCTGCGGGCGCGTATTCTGACAGCTGGCTGACCGTATTGAACGTCGGGTGTGCCGGCATCTGCAACATTGACGGCGTCGAACTGTCGGAACTTTTCCATCCCCTCGTGGTACGCGAAAGAAGGCTTTTGATGGACACCGAGGGAGCAGGCCGCTTCCGTGGAGCCCCTGCAATTCGGGTCGAATTCGGTCCAGTCGGTGCTGACATGACGTTCATCTTTGCAAGTGACGGAACTGAAAACCCGCCACGGGGCGTTCGCGGTGGCGGTTCGGCCCATGGTGCGGGCCAGCTGGTTCGAGATCTCCGAGGTCAGGTCACGCCAATCGACAAGGTTTCCAACATCACCTTGAAGGCTGGCGAAAATATGATCGGGATTGCCTGCGGCGGAGGCGGATACGGAAATCCCCTCGAACGTGATGTCGATCTCGTGCTCAAGGATGTGGCCGAAGGCTGGATCTCTCCAGAGCGGGCGCGAGATGTCTACAAGGTGGCTATCATCGACAATGTCGTCGATGCCCAAAAGACCCGCGAATATCGGAACACGTCCCATTAACGCGCATGGAAGCCATGTTGCCGGTTGGCCCTGGCAGCATGGCTGGAGGAGAACTGCATGCAAGTTGATAGCGTACGTCGTGTTGCTGTCGTGGGTGCCGGGAGCATGGGAAGCGCCTTGGCAGAGAGCCTTTTGGTGGGAGGTTTCGACGTCAGTGTATGGAACCGAACCCCTGAGAAGTTGGCGCCGCTTGCCAAGCTAGACGCGTTCACTTCGACGGATCTGGATGCAGTTATTAAGCGCTGCGATTTGCTTGTTGTCTGCATCTTAGATCATGCGACGACCGAAAAGCTGCTACTGGCCGACGGCCCAAGACAGGCCCTGCGAGGGAAGATCCTGGTGCAGCTTACAACGATCACCCGCGGTGAATCTGAAAAAATGGCGGCCTTATGCCAGCCGGAGGACATCCTCTATTTGGATGGCGCCATCATGGGCTTGCCGCAGCGTGTCAGAGATGGAGATTGCATCATTGCCTATTCGGGTCCGCGTGGCGTCTACGCTCACTGCGAACCCGTTCTGCACGCGCTCGGCAAAAAGCCTATGTTCATATCGGAGAGCTACGGCGCAGCTCCCGACCTTGAGCTCGCACGGTTTGCTTACATCTACGGCTCCTGGCTCGCTTATTTCCAGGCCCTTGCCTTGTGCTCTGCCAGGGGCTTGCCGCTTGACGTCATTGTGGAAATTATTGACAGCGGGGAGCACATCCGTAACCGCACGACCAAGCGTTACGGGGATGCCATCATACAGCGCGATTACACTGCCCCCGGAGCAACGCTCGACGTCCACGCTGCTGCGTTCAAGCTCGTTTCCGAACAAGCAAACTCACTGAATATGAGGGCTGATTTGATCCAGCTCCTTGGCGGTCTGTTTGATGAAGCAAAAGCCAGGGGTTACGGGCAGAAGCAGCTTCCGGCGCTTTTTGAGATCATGGTTGAAGGCAGCCGGGGCGCATAGGCTGCGCCGGGCAACAAATTCAAAAAACTGTGGGGTATTATGAACAAAACTTACGACAATCCGACGTCGGCGCTTGATGGCTTGCTGTTCGACGGCATGTTCATTGCTGCGGGTGGCTTCGGCCTTTGCGGCATACCGGAACTGCTGATCGATGCGATCCGTCAGGTGGGCACCAAAGACCTGACGATCGCGTCGAACAATTGCGGTGTCGACGACTTCGGTCTCGGCGTGCTGCTGAAGACCAGGCAGATCAGGAAGATGATCTCGTCCTATGTCGGCGAAAACGGCGAGTTCATGCGCCAGTATCTCAGCGGCGAACTCGAGCTTGAGTTCAATCCGCAGGGAACGCTGGCCGAGCGGATGCGGGCCGGCGGCGCCGGCATCGCCGGCTTCTATACCAAGACCGGGGTCGGCACGGTCGTGGCCGAGGGCAAGGAGACGAAGGCCTTCAACGGCGAAACCTACGTTCTTGAGACCGGCATCGTCGCGGACCTGTCGATCGTCAAGGCCTGGAAGGCCGACACGTCGGGCAATCTCATCTTCCGCAAGACGGCGCGCAACTTCAATCCACCGGCCGCTACCTGCGGCAAGATGTGCGTTGCCGAAGTCGAGGAAATCGTGCCCGCCGGCAGCCTCGATCCCGATCACATCCATGTGCCGGGGATCTATGTGCACCGTCTGATCCAGGGTCAGCACGAGAAACGCATCGAACAGCGCACGACGCGTGCGGCGGCTTGAAGGGCAGGGGAAGAGACATGGCCTGGGACAGAAACCAGATGGCGGCGCGCGCTGCCCGCGAACTTCAAGACGGTACCTACGTCAATCTCGGCATCGGCATTCCGACTCTGGTCGCCAATTATATCCCCGAAGGCGTCCATGTGACGCTGCAGTCGGAGAATGGCTTGCTCGGCATCGGCCCCTTTCCGACCGAACGTGAGATTGATGCCGATCTCATCAATGCCGGCAAGCAGACGGTGACGGCATTGCCGCATTCGGCCTTCTTCGACTCGGCGCAGAGCTTCGCGATGATCCGCGGCGGCAAGATCGCCATGGCAATCCTCGGCGCCATGGAAGTGGCCGAGAATGGCGACCTAGCCAACTGGATGATCCCCGGCAAGCTCGTCAAGGGCATGGGCGGCGCGATGGATCTGGTTGCCGGCGTCAAGCGGGTGGTCGTTGTTATGGACCACACCAACAAGGCCGGCGAATCCAAGGTGCTAAAGGTCTGCACCCTGCCGCTGACCGGACAAAGTGTCGTCGATCGGATCATCACCAATCTCGGTGTACTCGACGTCGTTGATGGGGGACTGAAGTTGGTCGAGATTGCCGAGGGCGTCACCGACGGCGAGATCCGCAGCGCCACCGAGGCGACCATCATCAACTAGGCCGACCGCCGACCTGTTGCCGAGATGCTGGAGCCGGCGCCTGCCCGCTTCGCAAGGACCAAGAGGAGACCACCTTGAGCACCCCATCGATCGTCATCGCCAGCGCCGCCCACACCGCGGTCGGTTCCTTCAATGGCGCTTTCGCCAACACACCGGCACATGAGCTCGGCGCCGCCGTCATCAAGGGTGTGCTTGAGCGCGCAGGCGTCGAAGCGGGTGAAGTCGACGAGGTGATCCTCGGCCAGGTGCTGCAGGCGGGCGAGGGCCAGAACCCGGCGCGTCAGGCGGCGATGAAGGGGGGCGTCCCTCAGGACAAGACGGCCTGGGGCATGAACCAACTCTGCGGCTCCGGCCTTCGCGCCGTGGCTCTCGGCATGCAGCAGATTACCTCCGGTGATGCGGAGATCATCGTCGCCGGTGGCATGGAATCCATGTCGATGGCGCCGCATTGCTCGCATCTTCGCGGCGGCGTGAAGATGGGCGACTTCAAGATGATCGAATCAAGGACGGCCTGACCGACGCCTTCTACGGTTATCATATGGGCATCACCGCCGAGAACGTCGCCCGCCAGTGGCAGCTGACCCGCGAGGAGCAGGATGCGTTTGCGCTCGCCTCGCAGAACAAGGCCGAGGCCGCACAAAAGGCCGGCCGCTTTGCCGACGAGATCATTCCCTTCATCGTCAAGACCCGCAAGGGCGACGTCACCGTCGACCAGGACGAATACATCCGCCATGGCGCAACGCTCGAAGATGACCAAGCTGCGTCCGGCTTTCGACAAGGAAGGCACGGTCACCGCCGGCAACGCCTCCGGTCTTAATGACGGCGCTGCCGCGACGCTGCTGATGACCGAAGCGCAGGCTTCCAAGCGCGGCATCCAGCCGCTCGCCCGTATCGTGTCCTGGGCAACGGCCGGCGTCGATCCGCAGGTCATGGGCACTGGCCCGATCCCGGCTTCGCGCAAGGCGCTGGCGAAAGCCGGCTGGGCGATCGGCGACGTCGACCTCGTCGAGGCCAACGAGGCTTTCGCCGCCCAGGCCTGCGCGGTCAACAAGGACCTCGGCTGGGATCCTGGCATCGTCAACGTCAACGGTGGCGCGATCGCCATCGGCCATCCGATCGGTGCCTCCGGCGCCCGGGTGCTCAACACGCTTCTGTTCGAGATGAAGCGCCGCGGCGCCAAGAAGGGGCTTGCAACGCTCTGCATCGGCGGCGGCATGGGCGTCGCCATGTGCGTGGAAGCGATGTGACGGAGGGCAGGGCCATGGCCTCCGCCGAGTACCGTCTCTGCGACGTATCGCTCCACCGGTCGTTCGGTGGCCGGGACGCCAGAATTGAGCGGGAGCAAGCGCTCGCTGTCATCGATCTCCTGGAATCCAATACATTCATTCCAGTCGGTCACGACGGCGGACCTTATCGCCTCAGGATCGAAGCGGTTGACGGGCGCCTGGCTCTGCACGTTGCCGATGATCAGGGCGACCACGTCGTCAGTTACTACCTGTCGCTGACACCCTTCCGCCGACTGCTCAAGGATTACACCCGCATTTGCGAGAGCTACTACGACGCCGTCCGCCATCCAGGGCCTGAGCGGCTTGAGGCAATCGATATGGGCCGGCGCGGCGTCCACAACGAGGCTGCCGAACTGCTGAAAAGCCGGTTGTCAGCGAAGGTGAACATCGACAACGACACTGCCCGCCGGCTGTTCACGCTGATTTACGCCCTGCTGGTGCGCAATGCAGACCAAAGAATTTTGCTGAGCTGAGCACAGCACTTGAACGACCAAACAAGGAGGAATCCCCCAGTGAACGCAATACCACAACGCAACGTGCAAGCCGGAGAAACCAGCTCCGCAGGCTTTCTGGAGAGCGTTGACCAGAACTTCCGTCATGCCATGACGTTTCTCGACCTGCCCGAAGGGCTGGCGGAGCGGATCATGCAGTGCAACTCGACCTATACGGTTCGGTTCGGCGTTCGCCTGCGCGGCCGCATGTACAGCTTCATCGGCTGGCGGTCGGTCCACAGCGAGCATTGCGAGCCGGTGAAGGGTGGCATCCGCTATGCCTCGAATGCCGATGGGGAAGAGGTGGAGGCACTGGCAGCACTGATGACGCTTAAATGCTCGTTGGTCGATGTGCCGTTCGGCGGCTCGAAAGGCGCGCTGAAGATCGATCCTCGCGAATGGACGCCGCAGGAGCTCGAGCGCATTACGCGCCGCTTCACCCAGGAGCTCAACAAACGAGGCCTGATCGGCCCCGGCGTCAACGTTCCGGCGCCCGACATCGGCACCGGCGAGCGGGAAATGGCCTGGATGATGGACGAGTTCCGCCGCGCCAATCCGACCGATGTCATCAATGCGCGCGCCTGCGTCACCGGAAAGCCGCTGTCAAAGGGCGGTATCGCCGGCCGCACCGAGGCAACCGGGCGAGGCGTCCAGTTCGCCATCCAGAGCTATCTCCGCGATCCGCGCACTGCCGGCCTGAACGGCAAGCGTGATCTGAAGGGTGCAGCCGTCATCGTTCAGGGCTTCGGCAATGTCGGCTACCATGCGTCAAAGTTCGTCTCTGAAGAAGACGGTGCCCGGGTTACCGTTGTCGCTGAACGGGACGGCTATGTCGCCAATGCCGATGGTTTGGCGATCGAGGCGCTGAAGCAGCATCAGATCAAAACCGGCAGCGTCCTCGGTTTTGCAGGCGCCATGTCGTATCCGGGTGATTTGACGGGCATCGAGCAGCCATGCGACGTTCTCATTCCGGCGGCGATGGAAAATGCAATCTATGCGGGGAACGCGGAGCGCATCAAGGCAAACCTGGTCGTCGAAGCCGCCAACGGGCCGGTCACCTTTGAGGCCGACAAGGTTCTGCGCACCCGTGGGATCACCATTCTTCCCGATCTCTACGTCAATGCCGGCGGGGTCGTCGTAAGCTACTTCGAGTGGGTGAAGAACCTCACGCATATTCCCTTGTCTGATGGAACGGCGCCGGCGCGAAAGGCGCAACCAGACGATCGCAACGGCGCTGGAACGCATGACCGGCAAGGAGTTCCCCGCCGATATCCGTGACGAGTTTCTCGAAGGCGGCGCTGAAATCGATCTCGTCCGGTCCGGACTGGAAGACGTCATGCGCAGCACCTGGACACGCATCGCTGACCTCATCGAACAGCAACCGGAACTCGGTGATTACCGAACCGCCGCCTATGTCGCGTCGATCCGACAGATCGCCGACGCCTATGAAGCGATAGGAATCTAACGATGCCCGATTGATATTTGTGGAGGAGATGCATTGACATTTTATGATCTTTGATCAAAGATCATAAAAAATAACTTGAAACGCCATTCAGTGCGGGAACGCTGACGGACAACCTGGGAGATAAAAATGAATCGTCGTGAATTCCTTGCTCGCCAAGGAGCGCTTCTTGGCGCCGTTGGCATCGCTGCAGCTTTTCCTTCAATGAGAGCACGAGCGGCAGCAAGTGCCGAAGCGCTGAACGTGACTCTCAAGTTCCTTGGCTGGCAGGGTTACGATGACCCGAAGGCGATGGGACCGCTTGCTGCGCAGGGCCTCACCCTGGATGCGCAATACATCACGGGCAATGCTGAGATTGTAACGAAACTCCGCAGCGGCGGAGTGGGGTCGATTGACGTTGTCACGCCCGGCATCAGTGCCATCGGGCCCTTGATCAGAACAAAGCTGGTCGAGCCGATCGATGCAGCAAAACTGCCAAGCAGCGAGCGCTTTTTCACCCAGTTTCGTAACATGTCGTGGCAGCAGTCCAATGGTGCGAACTATGCTATGCCAGTGAGTTGGAGTGACTATCCGCTGAGCTACCGGGCAGATCTTTTCAAAGATCTTCCAAAGAATTGGGCAGATCTCGGTGATGAGAAATACCGTGGCAAGCTCATCACGCTGGACGACCCCGCAAACCTCTGGCTCTTTGCTCGGGCACTCTTCAAAACCACCGACTTCTCCAAGCTGACGAAAGCTCAGGTCAGTCAGGCTGCCGAGGCTTTCATGCCGGTCAAGGCGAACCTGACAACCATTGCGCCAAGCTTTGGCGACATTACTGACGTTCTGGCGCGCGGCGACGCGCAGGCAAGTGTGCTTGGATGGCGGTTTATCGACACAAAGCTGAAGGCAAAGGGCATTGACGGCGCGTCCTATGTTCCTCCGGAAGATGGTACATTTCTCTGGTGCGATTCATACTGCATCGCCGCCAAGGCTCCGCATCTGGAGCAGGCGTACTCGTTCCTCAATCAGATGCTTTCCGCAGAGGGCAACGCCATCATCGGCGCTGCAATCGGCTGTGGCGTTGTGAACGCCGACGCGGTCGCACTTCTGCCTGACGACCAACGAAAGCTCTATCCTTACGAAGATCTGCCAGCTTTCCTGGAAAAGAACACGTTCTATATTCCACCAGGCCTTGAGGCTGAGGGTGAAATCGCAACCATGCGGGATTGGACCGAAGCTTGGGAACGGATCAAGCTGTCATGATTTCGCAGGTAGTTGAAACTTCCGCAGTCTCGGTCCGACGCGTCACTAAGGAGTTCGGGTCATTCACCGCCCTGTCGAGCATTTCGCTCGACGTGGCGCCTGGCCGCTTTGTATCTTTGCTTGGTCCCTCGGGCTGCGGCAAGACGACATTAATGCGCATCATTGCCGGGCTGGATCGGCAATCAACAGGGCGCGTTGTGATAGCGGGGAAAGACCTGTCGCTGACGCCGCCGCATCGCCGCCCCGTTGGCCTTGTTTTCCAGCGCTACGCGCTGTTTCCCCACATGACGGTAAGCCAGAATGTCGGGTTTGCTTTATCACTGCAACGGGTGGAGAAAAAGAAGGCTGCCAATCGCGTTGGCGAGCTTCTCGAGATCGTCAGGCTCAGCGCCTTTGCAGATCGGCCGATCGATCAGCTTTCCGGCGGCCAAGCTCAGCGAGTGGCGCTCGCACGCGCTCTTGCTGCCGGACCACCGGTTTTGCTGCTCGATGAACCGATGTCAGCATTGGATCTCAAGCTTCGCCAAGCGATGCAGCTTGAACTTCGCCAACTCCAGCGTAGCATCGGCGCGACCTTCCTGTTCGTCACACACGATCAGGACGAGGCGATGGTCATGAGCGACGAGATCGTCCTTATGAACAGCGGAACTATCGTTCAACGCGGTTCTCCTGAAGAGGTTTATAGCCGACCAAAAACTCTGTTCAGCGCAAAGTTTCTGGGAGAAGCGAACATCTTTACGGGGTCGCTTCGCCGTGAGGGAAATAAGTCCTTGCTTCAATCGCCTGTTGGAAACATCCGCTTCGATGCTCACGGTGCTCGAGACACAGGAGCGGGCCTCGTCTGCCTCCGACCCGAATCCATAATGATTGAGGGGACGCCGAAAGACCGTCCTGCCGCGTCCGAGTCAAATTCGGTAACAGGACAGGTTCGAGAGGCGATCTTTCAAGGCGCATTCAGGCGCTACCTAGTCCAGGTAGGCGAGCAAAGCGTTATGGTTCAGCAACCGGTTCTCGCCGGTACGGGCGGCGCATTCTCACAAGGCGACCGGGTTCTTCTCACCTGGTCGGACAACTCAATCGCGCAAATCGAAGACGACACCAATGGTTAGGCAGTTTTATCTCATGGCTGCGCCGGCCAGCCTCTTCATGGCCGTCTTCTTCATTATCCCATGCGGCGTGCTATTCGCGTATTCTTTCGGTAGCACCAGCTACGCTGACATTTCGTTCGGTACCTCACCAGAGAATTACATCAAGATTTTTACGGACCCACTGTTTCGTGAGATTCTGCTTCGATCTCTTTGGATGGGATCGGCGATCGGGCTGGCGTCAGTCGTGCTTGCGTTTCCGCTGGCATATGCGATCACTCTCGGCCCGCTCAGGCGGGCAGGGACAATTATTCTGCTCCTGGTGATGGTCTCCCTGTTCACAGCCTACATCGTGCGGATTTACGCATGGCGATCACTTCTCGGCCGCAATGGCGCGATCAGCCAGCTGTTGAGCTGGACGGGTGTCACCGAGGCGCCATTGGAAACCTTCGCGTATAGCAAAGCTGCCGTGATCGTGACTTTGACAAGCATCCTCGTACCAGTCGCTATGCTCCCGCTCGTTTCGGCTCTTTCCGGAGTTTCCGCGCAATGCATCGAGGCGGCAAAGAGCCTCGGAGCCACTTCGATCGGCGCCTTTTTCAGGGTCACCGTCCCAATGGCCAGTCGCGGTATCGTGTCAGCGTTTGCGCTAGCGTTCGTCATCGCAGCTGGCGATTTCGTCACCCCTCAACTTCTCGGAGGACCCAAAGCGCAGCTTGCCGGGAACGCTGTGGTCGGTCGATTTGGTCTATCATTTGACTGGCCGCTCGGGTCCGCAATTGCGTTCAGCTTGGTGATTTCCATGGGGATATTCTTATGGGCGGTTACTGCTCTGCTGAGGCGAATCGGAATTAAGGATCGACCATGAACCAGGGACGTCTCTCGACTCTTGCGTTTAGCTTATACACGGCAGTCCTGCTGGTATTTCTCTTCGCCCCCATCGCTATCGTGATCCTTTTTTCTTTTGATGCGAAAGGACTTGCGGCTTTCCCTTTCGAGGGTCCGACGACGGAATGGTACGTTTCTGTCGCGCGGGATCCGATCATGCGTAAGGCAGCGGTCAACAGTGTGTTCGTTGCGCTCGGCACCACGATCTGCTGCATGTTGATCGGCACTTCGGCAGCCTTCGCCATCGCCAGATTCAGATTCCGTCGTGCATCGATGTTGGCCGGTTTGATGGCGCTGCCATTGCTCTTGCCGCACCTTCTGCTCGGGATCTCTTTGCTATCGTTCTTCACGAGCCTTGGGATAGGTCTTTCAGTATGGACCGCTATCATCGGCCACGTATTGATCACTTTGCCATTCATGGTGTTTACACTCACCAGCCGAATTGCGAGCCTTGATCCGCAGATCCCCGAAGCAGCGGCAACACTCGGAGCGAACCCCGCTCAGGCATTCTATCGGGTGACGTTGCCTCTGATACGGAGTGCCATGGTAGGTGCGGCGCTTCTTGTTATTGCGTGGTCGCTCGACGAATTCAGCGTTTCGTTCTTCACGATCGGATCCGACAATACACTTCCTATCGTGATTTGGGGTCAGATGCGTGCCGGCGTCAGCCCAACGGTAAATGCAATTTCGGCGCTAATGGTGCTAGCCACCACAGTGCTGATCTATGTCGTACACCGATTTTCCGACATTCGCTTTCAATAGAGCGGATTTCATTCCCACAACGGCGGCAAATTGACAGTTCGTGCCGCCGACGCTTTGCGGTTTCGGTCAGCAAAGCGAAGCGATTGAGTGGATTTTGAACGGCAGCTAAACATAGCCGCGACGACGGCATGCCCAATCCTACTGTCGTAGCGTCCAGTGCTCTGAGCGGTGCGCTGCCGCTTATAGGCCCGCAACGGCTTGCTGCTCTTTTGCGCCGTGGATGTGGGGATGGCCTCAAGCGCTGACCTGATCGGTGCATTGACTCCGTCTGGCGACAGCGGTGGATCGGGCTTATTCGTGTGACAGGGAATAAGCTTGGTATGAATTGCTATGTCAGAAGCTTAATATGATCGAAGCCGTTGCGGGTCGCCTAGAGGCCGCGCCGGCAGAGGTTCAACGTTGGTCAGGTGAGTTCAGGCCTCAGGCGGTAGCCGAAAGCAGGAGCCGGGTGCGAGCGTTTCTGCGATAGCGTGGCGCATAGGGATTGACCCATTGCGACGATATCTTCGTTTTGCGCGCCAAGCCTAGCAATCTGCGTTTACTGGGACGGGTCAGGAATGATCCTGGAGGCTGGAGAATGGATGCTTTACCTTTCTCTCCAATCAAGGACGGCGCAATGACCATGTGGGCTGAATAGTTTGGCCTGCTGATTGCCGGCCTCGACTGGACAAGGTTGATCGCAAGCGCCTCAAGCAGCCAACCAGAGTAGCGTTATGTAATTGCAATTGCTTGAAGATTCGCCAGTTTGTGGTAGTCTTCAGCATGGCTTTGAGCCAGGATCATCTTCCGCAGGATATGAGCTGCTCGAGATCGACAAGTTCGGCTTTGGGATCATCGTTCTTAGCATAGAGAGCAAAAACCATTCAGCTCAACTGCTCAATAGATGTGCTCGATAAGAGTGTCCTGTCCGGCTTCGCGCCTGGGTGACTCGCCCTACACTGGTCTTCGGAGGGTTGCTCGGACGGGCCAGTCGATCCTCATCACAGGAGGACAAGCGGTGGTAGACTATAGAGAAGCTTTTGTCGGAATCGACCTCGCAAAGCTGAAGAATACTATTGCTGTTGCCGAACCCGTCCGGAACGGATGCGTTGATCGCCCGGCTCCGGCTTGAGATCGAGAAGCTGAAGCGCGAGATCCATGGCAGCCGACCGGAGCGGAAGGCCCGCCTGGCGAGGCTTGACCACGACCGGCGGGCCAGAATAGGTGACTTATGCAAAAAACTATACCCATTTATCTTCCCTGCTTAGATGGGGATCGCCCAGTTAAGTTCGAGTTAGGGAATCACTTGGTTGGTGTCATCGGAAAGATTTGTGATTATACGCAGGAGCTCTATGCGCGTGAATTAGCTCACCTGGAGCGAGCCGTTGAGAAGCGGCGTATCGAATATGCGACGGGGCGGCATTTTGCCCGGGTTGCTTTAGCGTCTATGGGCCATGCCGCCTCCCCAATTATGACCGGAGAGTTCCGACAGCCAATTTGGCCGAAAGGAATCGTTGGGAGCATTGCTCATTCGCAAACACTCGCTTTAGTCGTCGTAACAAAGAGCGATCAACCCTTCCGTGGTATTGGAATAGATATAGAAGCACAAGGTAGCGTTTCTTCGGATTTTGTTCATGAGGTTCTGACCGATCGGGAACTTGCAAACTTCCGCACTTGTGGGATAGGCTTGATAAACGACGCAACCTTAATCTTCAGTGCAAAGGAGGCAGTGTTTAAAGCAGTCAACCCCATTACAAATGTCATGATTGATTTTAATGAAGCAGAGATTCATGTAGATCCAAGAGGTCGCACATTCCGCGCAAACTACGTTGGCGAAGACAAGATAAATGGGATTATGAATAGCGGGATTGGCAGCTATAGCTTATTTGAGAACCACTTCGTAAGCTTTTTTGGGATTCCATCCCTTTCCCTTGTCTAGATCTAGATCGCCATGCATCGGCTGCTCTTCCTTTAATGACGGAACGTCATACTCGATGGCCCGGAAGGGCGGGGGGAGGATCACTCGCCTCCGTTCCGCCCTTGCAAACCGGCCCGGCCGGTCGGATCGGGGGTTGACCGGCAGAGCAAGAAGACCCCGGCGCCGCGAACTGGCCGGTGAGGAAGCCCTATGGCATGCCCAATCCAACTGTCGGCCATCGCGTCCAGTAATCTGAGCGGTGCGCTGCCGTTTATGGGCCTGCAACGGCTTGCTGCTCTTTTGCGCCGTGGATGTGGGGATGGGCTCAAGCGCTGACCTGATCGGTGCATTGACTCCGTCTGGCGACAGCGGTGGATCGGGCTTATTCGTGTGAGCTCAGGGAATAAGCTTGGTATGAGTTGCTGGTCCCGGTAGGGACGATGGTTGCCCATCGCCACCGGGTCACCGGAGGTGGTCACCCACCTCCGGTTCCCACAGAACGTGGCGTGCGGATTTACCGCACCACGTTCTTCGGCAGTTGTTTCACAGTATCGCAAGTGCTCGCAGCGCCCGGTATGGGAGCCGCAGCTTTGGTTGCTGTAGTGGGGTCCGTTCCTTAATCTGCTGGAAGGCGCCCCAAGTGAGATGGCCACCATCCCGGCTGCGGCTGCGCAGCATCTTCAACCAATAACGTTCCACAGCTCTATAGACCTTGGTGAGCGACCGGTAGTTTCCGGCGACACCGTAGTAGCCATAGTGGCCGCGTAGGACAGCGTTAATCGCGCCGACCTGTTTCCTGATCGTGTGATGCCGCATTTCCCGCATCAGCGCCTGCAGCGACAAGACGCTCCGTCGAAGTCTCGACTTCTCCGTGCGCATGCCAACCTTAAAGTTATCCTTCAGGTTCCGCGTGCAGTACAGCGTCATACCCAGAAAGTAAAATGTCTCCGGGCGGTTTCTGCCGCGTTTGCTCGCGTGCCGCTGTGCGAACGGCCAAACTCGACCAACTTGGTCTTGCTCGGCTCAAGAGTGAGGCCAAATTTCCCCAACCTGTGACGCAGGGCCTCCTCGACCTGAAGTGCGTCCGAGCGATATTGGAAGCAGATCACAAAGTCGTCGATGTAGCGCACCAGCCGAGCCTCGCCCCGTAACCGGGTCTTCACGACGCGCTCGAACCATAGGTCCAGCACATAGTGCAGGTAAACGTTGCTCAGCAGAACGCTGATCGAACCACCTTGTGGAGTTCCTTCGTCACTCGGGTGGACAGCTCCGTTTTCAAGGACGCCCGCTTTCAACCAGCGTCTGATCAAGCTGATCAGGCGCGGGTCCCCGACTCGATGTGCAATAAACCGGAGCATCCACTCATGGGATAAGCTCCCGAAGAAATTCTTCAGATCCGCCTCCAGCACCCAGCCCGTCGTGCCACCTGAGATCACCTCGTTGAGGGTCGACAGGGCATGGTGGGCGCTGAGCTCTGGCCTGCCCCCGAACGAGCAGGGCAAAAAGTCCTGCTCGTAGATCGCGGACAGCAACCTCAGCGGTACTACGCTGGAGCGCCCGGTCCGATACGGTTGGCACCCCGAGCGGGCGCTTCTCCATCTTCCCGGGCTTGGGGATATAAACCCGCCGGACTGCCGGCGCGCAATATCCCTGACGGAGAATGGATTGGAGCATCGGCAACATGGCGTCCGACGCGGGTTTGAGTGCATTTTGGGATTGAATTTGCCGCCAGGTCTGATTCACTATCACCATGACGACTGCAAATCCTCGCCACCGGTTCCGTGTCTTTAAGATTTATATCCGGTGTCCTGTTGACGACGTCTGTGTTCAAAGTCAGACACCCTTAGGCGCTAGTATCATGCCGCCAAGGGCGAAACCCGAACTTTTTGTACTCCTGCTCGCAACACTTTGGTGGCATGCCAATTGCATGTGCACTGCCACAATTCTCATTCCGACCATGGCCGTCGCGCGGTCTTGAGTTCACATGACACTCGCTCGAACAAACCAGGCCAACCGAGCGGACAGTACAGCTGGAGATCAGGGTACGGACGCCAAATCCGAGTGAATGAATGTGACAACGGGCAAACATCCAAGGAGTAGCTGATGCGAGTAGCTGTCGTTAGGAACAAAGATGTCACGGGCGTGATCAACCGGTTCGGTCAGGCTTATCCGCAGCCGGCGGAGCCTTATGCTTGGCCACAGGACTCCAGCGACGGTGTGGTGGCGGCGCTGCAAGAGGGCGGCCACGAGGTGCTGCTGTGTGAGGGTGATAAAGGACTGCTCGCGACGCTCGAGCGGTTCATGCCGCCAGATTCGCAAGCCCGCCCTTCGGGAATCGTCTTCAACTTGGCTGCGGGAATTCAAGGCGAAGCCCGTTACACCCACGTTCCGGCGATTCTCGAGATGGCCGGTATTCCGTACACCGGATCGAGCCCGCTCGGGCATGCGCTGGCGCAAGACAAGGTGATCGCCAAGAGGCTTATCCGCGCACACGGCGTGCCGACGCCGAACTTTCGCGTGATGCATTACGACACCGTGGATACCGGCGACTTGCGATTTCCAGTGGTAGTGAAGCCGCCTCGCGAAGATGACAGCCTGGGATTGCAGCTCGTACGTGAACCTGATGAGCTAAAGCGGGCCGTGGAAGCGATTGTCAAGCAGTATGCGCAGGAGGCGCTGGTGGAAGAATACGTTGACGGGCGGGAAATCAGCGTGCCGCTGCTTGGAAACGGAGATCTCGAGGTGTTGCCTCTTGTGGAGCATGACTTCGGCGACCGCCCAACGCGTCTTATGACTTGGGAAGCGAAGTACGTCGCGGCTGCGGCCCCGTCGAAGATTTGCCCGGCACAGATCGAGAGCAGGCTTGCGACAGTCCTGCGGGATATTTCGATTACAACATTCCGCGCTTGCCAGTGCCGGGATTACGCACGTGTCGACTTCAGGATCGACCGCTCCGGCCAGCCTTTTGTCCTAGAGATCAACGCCAATCCGTCACTCGCAACGGACTCGTCATATTTCGTGGCTGCGGAGACCATCGGACATAGCTTAGTGAGCTTGGTCAACCGCATCCTGGATACCGCCCACACGCGGTATTTCGGAACCACTATCCTCTAAGAATGACGTTGCGTCTTTCGGTAGCGCCGCTGAGTCGTCACTCTGTCGTCCGCACGGCTTCGGGGGCGACATAGCGAGGCAGGCACAGAACGGATGGCGTGGAAGTTTTCCTCTCCTCTGACTCGAGCGTCGACGCGCAGGAGGAGTTGATGGGTCGATGGACGCCGATCTCGTTGGCGCAGAAGGCAACGACCGTTGCCAAGAACCCGAGCCACTCGAAGCGGCCCGATCTTCCGGCGCCATCCAATGTCATTGTGTCCTCTAATCGTGGGCCATTTGGCAAGTCCTTTTCTTTCTGATGAGTCTTTACACCTTGAGGCTATAGAACTGTATCCCGGGAGCATGGTCGTCTTCGCGGTCGACACACGGCCGCCGCACGATGGGGCTTCGCAGGAGGGGCTTTCCATTGTCCACAGCGCACTGCTGAAGTGAGAGGTGCAACACAATGAACGGAATAGCTCAGCCTATGTCCCCGGCAGGGACAGCTCTTCACGTTCAGTTCATGAGCGCCAAAACCTTCAGGGATAAGGGATTGATCACGCAGTCACGATTTCCGCTGTATTGAAAAGCTCACCTGATTTGAGCATTGCATGCATGATGACTGCCAGCTTACGCGCCACGGCAACCGCCGCGCGCTTAAATCCGACCCGTTCACGCAGTTTCAGCCCCCAATCGCGCAATCTACTTGTTGCTTGAGTACGGGCGAGGAGTGTCACAGCCTCTTCGTAGAGCAGCCCCCGTAAATGCGCGTCGCCGCGACGGGAGATATGCCCATCATAATCAACCTCTCCCGACTGGTAACGGCGGGTCGTCAGCCCAAGCCAGGCCCCCACCGATCGGGATTTGGGGAGATTGTTTGGATCCTCAATCGCTGCCATATAAGACGTGGCGGTGATGGCCCCGATACCCGGGATTGACATTAAGATCTGACATGCTTCACTACCTCGGGCATCGGTGATAAGCTTTTTGCCCAAATCCGTCGCGCGTTGGCGAGTCTGTCGCCAAGCTTCAGCAGCCGCAGGATGATAGCAGAAAGAGCATCCTGGTCCGCCAGTAATTCGCGCACCTTTGCTTTCGTTGAGAATCTCTGCGATCTCGGAAAAAATATGATTGTCGAGGAGTGTATCGATCAGTTCGATGATGTCGGGATTCGTCTTCACCTGCTGGCTGGGAGATTTTGGGCTCATGGTGACGAGGGTCTGGGTTTTGCCGCCTTTGAAGCGAATATGAGCCTTGGTTGTGCCTCTCTTCGGTAGCTTGAGGAGGGTGACGTCCTCAATGATGTGGGCAAGCAGGCGCTTTCGTTCGCGGTTCGGGGTCTCTGGATTTGTCCAGAGTTTTTTGAAGTCCGCCGTCATTGCGACCAACCGCTCGTGGATGGCCTTATCGAGGATGAATTGATCGTTCTCCCGGGCGCGCTCGCGCTCTTCGCGGGCATTAGCCAAGATGCGGAGCTTCTCGTTCCATTCGCCTTCGAGCGTGTCGGCGACCAGGCGGTTATTGGGATCGACGAGCATGAAACGGCGCTGGGCGAGATCGGCTTCCGTTTGGGCGCGCTCGATCGCGCGACAGCGCAGCCGATCCGCCTCTTCATGTCGCGCTTCGATCTCTTTGCGGACTTCAATCGCCAGTTCGATGGCTGCCGGGGTCATCTGCTCGGCGATCAGCATGCCGATGGCTTCGTCGACGGGAGGTGCAGCGATCGCCTGGCACAAGGGTTCGCCGCGATTGCTACGGGCGCGATCACAAACGTACCAAGCTTCCTGCCGACCGCGTCGGGCAGCGTAGCGCATGCGAAAATGCCTGCCGCATTGCCCACACACGGCCCGCCCTTGCAGCAGCGCCGGGCCTTCCCGCGGAGGTGATGCGACAGCCGCGTTCCATTTATGGCAGATGTTCGACTTTAGAATCCTCAGATTCTCCTGATGCTGCTCCCAACTGATGTAGCCGGGATGGGCATCTGGAATACATGCCGTCCAATGATCATTATCTTGTTCACGCACAATCCTCTTGCCAATCGATGGTTCGTCGATAGCGGCGGCGGCCATAGGCATAGGCTCCGGCGTAACGTGGATTGTGCATTACGCGCATCGCCGTCGAAGGCGTCAGTGGCCGGAAAACCGTCTGGCTGTCGTGCAGGCGTGAGGGAAAGAGAATGCCCTCCTGACGAAAGGCCTTGACGGTCTGGGAGGCGGATCCGACGCGAGAGAACGTCTCGAAGAAATGGACGATCGTCTCTCTGACTTGCATGTCTGGTTCAAGCGTCACATTGCCGGAATGATCATAGACCAACCCGGTTGGCAGGGGGCAACGGAACTCGCCACGCCGGGCCTTGTTGAGGATGCCGCCTCGCAGGCGTGCCTTGATCACATGCAGTTCGGCCTCACTCATTGTTCCCTTCAGGCCGAGCAGGAGCCGGTCGTTGAAACTTCCCGGGTCATAGACACCGTCTTCGTCGAGGATCAGGGTATCGGCAAGGGCGCAGATCTCGAGCAGCCGCTGCCAATCGGCATTGTTGCGCGCCAGACGGGAGACCTCCAGGCCCATGACGATCCCGGCATGCCCCATGCCGACATCGCTGACCAGCCGCTGAAATCCTTCACGCCAGACCGCCGATGCGCCGGATTCACCCTGATCGTTATCGATGATGATCTGCTCTTCTCGCCAACCAAGGGCGATGGCGCGGCCGCGAAGCGCATATTGCCGCATGGCGCTCTCGGTATTGTCGATGACTTGCCGCATCGAAGATTGGCGGATGTAGAGGTAGGCGCTGCGTTCGAGGTGATGAGACTGGACTTTCAGGTGTACATTCATGGTGCTCTCCGTTGGTGGATGCTCATGGCGATGGTCGCCAGGACATGAACGACGGCGCTGAGGTCCCCGTGCGCCGGCCGGACGGCCGATGACAGGTAAAACTGCTCTTGATCAGGGCTTGTCGCTGCAGGCACGGCCCGGGCCCATCCCCACATGCCGCGGCGCAGAAAAAGCATGAGGCCGCTACGGGCCTTAAGCGGCAGAGCTTCGCCGAGAGCCGTGCTGCGCAGCACCTCGTATTGCTCCGTGATGGCCGGCGAAGAACATGCCGGTCCCGTGACAACGTCTAACGGATCGTTTTTTTTAACACCCGTTCGATCGTCCTGGGATGAACTGCGATATCGAGTTCGTTGCGGACCAGCTTGGCGAGCTCGCGTGCATGAACGGGTTCGCCCGGGACCAGTCGTGCCTGCAGAAATGCCAGGACTTTGTCGTCGATCTTGTGGGGTCCGCGGGGACCCGGCTTTGCTGGCACCAGTCCGGCAATCCCCCTCGTGTCGAAGTTTGCCTTGGCCTGGTAGTAGGTTGGCCTGGAAACACCATACTCGTCGGAAGCGTCCGTTACCGAGACGTTGTCGATGGAGACGCGCCGCAGCATCTCGTATTTGACCTGGACGGCGTCGTGCGGATCGAAGAACTCGCTGCCGCGGAACTTCGGGTCGCGCACCTTCTCGGGGCTTGGATTGAAGGTGCCCTCGTTGATGAGGGTATCCATCTTTGATCGCTTGCCGCCGTACTTCGCGGGCAT
>NZ_CP125645.1 GCF_030053155.1 Rhizobium sp. BT03 | reverse complement strand
GACGGCGATCGCCCCTTTGTCTTCGTCGGGTTCGGTCCGCTTCCTGTTGCATCAGCCTGCCTCGTGCCGGGCGAGAAAATCGAGAAGTGCTGGATAATATTGCTGCGGGTTCTCATAGAACGGCATGTGGCTGGCATTGGCAAATACCTTGAGCTCGGCATTCGGCAGCGCAAGCTTCATCTTCAGCGCGCAGGCCGGTGTCAGCTCGTCATGCTCTCCCGTCGTGATCAGCACCGGCAGCGTCAGCCGCGGCAGATCGGGGATGCGGTTCCAGTCCTTGAGGTTGCCGATATAGAGAAACTCGTTCGGCCCCTGCATCGTCGCGTAGGGCGCCATGTTCCAATCGTCGAGCGAGCGGCGCACCGGCGCCGGCCATTCCGGCAGACGGCAGACATGGCGGTAGTTGAGAATGGTGACGGCGGCGAGATATTCCGGATGATCGTAGGTGCCCTGCGCCTCGTGCTTCTGCATCATCGACACGGTTTCGGGACCGAGCGCTGCGCGCAGCCGCTCCAGTTCCGAGATCAGATGCGGCATGTCGGCGACGGTATCCTCCAGGATCAGCGTCTTCAAATTCTCCGGATAGGTCAGAGCATATTCGATCGCCAGCCACCCGCCCCAGGAGTGCCCGAGCATGTGGACCGTGCCGAGCCCCAGCGCCTTGCGCACGGTCTCCGTCTCCTCGACGTAGCGCCCGATCGTCCAAAGCGAGAGATCGTCCGGCCGGTCCGAGGCGCCGGTACCGAGCTGGTCGAAAGCGACGACGCGGCAGCCCTTGTCGATAAGACAGGAATGCGCCTCGCGCAGGTAATCGCAGGGCAGACCCGGTCCGCCGTTCAGGCAGAAAACCGTCTCACTGCCGGTTCCGAAGCTGTAGGCAACGACGCGATAGCCATCGACATCGATCTCGAATCGCTCGTCCGGCTGTATTTCACGCCACATTGATCGCTCCGGCAGAAGGTTTCACTTGCTCAATATTTGGGCGTGGTTAATTTTTTACCGCAAATCGCGTTCCGTGCCAGCTATAAGAAGTGATAGGGTCGGGTGCCACGTCGAAACCGGAGCAGCTCATGCTTGACGATATCGGAACGATCAGACGGCAGTTCACCGCGCATGAAACGCTGGACGGCCGGATCGATCAGGCCTTCGAGGCCATGAAGCGGATCGGCTTCGAGGCGTTGATCTACGACTATACGCCGGTGCCCTACGATCTCGACGGCGCGATCATGATACCATCGCTGCTGAAGCTCAGAAATATCTCGGACGACATGCATGATTACTGGTTCGATCGCGGCTATTTCCGTATCGATCCGGTACAGCAGGTGGCGCTGCGCACCTCGGCGCCCTTCTTCTGGAACTACGATACGAATGCCGACACGCCGATCAACCGTTTCATGAACGACGATACCGCGCCGGTGACGCGCTATTTGAGCGAACGCGACATGTCGACCGGCGTCACCGTGCCCGTCCACATGCCACGCGGCGACTATGCGACCGTCACCGGTATCCGCTTCAGTGGGAATGACGATTTCGAACGGCACGCGCTGCGCTATATCGCCGACTTCAACCTGCTGGCCCACGTCTTCCACGAGACCGCCTATCCGCTTTTCGACATACGGGCAAAGAGCGTCGGCACGATCCGCTTGACGGAGCGGGAACGCGAATGCCTGCGCCATTCGGCCGAAGGTTATTCCGCCAAGGAAATTTCCCGCATCATCGGCCGTTCGGTGCCGACCGTCGTGATGCATCTCAATGCCGCGGCAAAGAAACTCGGCGCCCGCAACCGCACCCAGGCCGTGGTGCGCGCCACCCATTACCGCCTGCTCGAAGACCGGCCGGCCCAGACCTGGCCACCCTATAACTTGTGATAGCTGCCGTCACCGCTACCGCCGCGTTATGGTCTTCAACAGACGCAAGATGGAGACGCCGGTGACCGAAGTCGCGACGAATGAAGCCTATTTGCCTTTTCGCGACTATCGCACCTGGTATCGCATCACCGGCTCGCTGGAGAGCGGCAAGCTGCCGCTCGTCGTCGCCCATGGCGGGCCTGGCTGCACGCATGACTATGTCGATTCCTTCAAGGATATCGCCGCCCTCGACGGCCGCCCGGTCATCCATTACGACCAGCTCGGCAATGGCAACTCCACCCGCCTTCCCGACAAAGGGCGGGATTTCTGGACGGTCGGCCTGTTTCTCGAAGAGCTGGACGCGCTGCTTGCCCATCTCGGCATCCGGCATCGTTATGCCTTTCTCGGCCAGTCCTGGGGCGGCATGCTCGGCGCCGAACATGCGGTGCGCCGGCCGCAAGGCCTGAAGGCGCTCGTCATCGCCAACTCGCCGGCCAACATGCACACCTGGGTTTCGGAAGCGAACCGGCTGAGGCGGGAACTGCCGAACGAGGTGCAGGATACGCTACTGCAGCACGAACAGGCGGGAAGCCTCACCGATCCGGATTATATCGCCGCCTCGCGCGTCTTTTATGACCGCCATGTCTGCCGCGTGGTGCCGTGGCCGCCTGAAGTGGCCCGGACCTTCGCGATCATGGACGAGGACAACACCGTCTACCGCAACATGAACGGCCCGACCGAATTCCACGTCATCGGCACGATGAAGGACTGGACGATCGAGAACAGGCTCGACCGCATCGAAGCCCCGACGCTGCTGATCTCGGGAAAATACGACGAGGCGACGCCCCTGGTGGTAAGGCCCTATCTCGAACGTGTTCCCGGCTGCGAATGGGTGCTGTTCGAAAATTCCAGCCACATGCCGCATGTCGAGGAAAAGCAGCTTTGCCTGGCGACCGTTTCCACTTTCCTGTCACGGCACGATTGAGAACACGCGGCCGGCCCATGACGATCATCGATCGCTAATGCATGTCGCCCGGAAGTGTGCAGCGGTTCCGGGACAACGATATGCATCAAAACAAAGGGTTAAAGCGCGTCGCATGAATCAGATTTGACGCGACGCGCTTTGGCCGGCGACCGCCTATCGACGAACCAGCCATTTCTTGGCGACGCGACAAGCCATCGTATAGGCTGGGTCGAAGACATTGCCGACGTCGTAACGCACGACCTGGCCGAGCAGGTGGCTGGCTGCCGTCCTGTCCAGGCCGTAGTCCGAGGCCAGCCAGGTCAACATTTCGCTGGTCGCATGCTGGAGTGCTTGATCAAGGGGACGGGCATTGCCGATGGTGAAGATGTCATCGGCGGTTTCGCCGCGCGGCCAGATTAACCCGGCCTTCTTTTCCACCGTCAGCCGCACCGTGACTTCGAAGGTGGTCTCGATGCCGGTTCCGACGATCTCGCCATCCCCCTGCACGGCATGGCAGTCGCCGAGAAAGAACAAGGCGCCGGGAGCCGATACCGGAAAGCGGACCGAGGTGCCGGGACCGAACAGCCGATAGTCCATGTTGCCGCCATATTCGCCGCTGGTCGCGGTCGAGATCGCCTGGCCGAGCCGGGGCGCCACGCCGAAACAGCCGATCATCGGGGCGAGCGGCAGAACGAAATCTTCAAGGCCAGCGACCGGCTCGGAAAGCCGGACGGTCAAGGCCTCGCGGTCGATGGCCCAGATCGCCCTATCGCGCGGCGGCAGATCACGCACCGTCTCGGGATCGACCACGCCGGCGGCGACGATACTTTGGGTAAATCCCGTGTCTCTGGTCGGGAGCATGCTGATGATCTCGACCTTCAGCGCATCCCCGGGCTCGGCGCCTTCCACGAAGATCGGGCCGTTCATCGGATTGCCGCCAGCTGCCTGCTTGATGCCGTCCCTGTCATGTCCGGCGGCGTCGAGCGTCTCGGTCACGACGGTGTCGCCATCGGCGATGCGCAGGGCCGGCGGGAGGGAGCCGATGACATTATGAAAGCTTGTCGGGGTGAAGCGGTGAGTGGTCATGAGAATACAGCTCTCGCTCGTTTCGAATGCCATGAGCCCGCAGCAGAGCCGCCGGGCGGAGAGCCGGGACTAGATCAGAGATTGCCTGGGAAGCCAATATCCGCAGCACCATTCCAGATGGAACCCGGCGTCGATGCGTTGGACACCGTTCTTCTCAATCTGGCCTGCCATATCGAGCAAGCCCCGCGTCCGGCCCCGCTGGGACGCGCACCAGCTTGTCCGGATTGCGGATGATGTAGATGCCGGCGACCCGTCCTTCGAGATCAAGATCAACGGCCATAAGGCTGTCGAGCCCGGCTTGGGACCCGAGCAGCACGCCTGCCCCGCCATTCGCCTGTACCGGCGTGAAATGCCAGCCACCTGCGCGCGGCTTGCGCGCGATGTGCAAGAGGAAGGCCGCCACCTCAAGCGGGCCTGAGAGCACCCGGAGCGCCGCGACCATCTTGCCGCCGCCATCGGAGACCAGCTCGATGTCTTCGGTCAGCATGGCCGCGAGCCCGTCGATGGTGTCCGTTTCGACGGCTTGACCGATTGCGATCAGCAGCCGCTCAATGTCGGTCTGGCTCGCTAAAAAACGGGGCGGCCTCTCCTTTACCGCCTGCCGGGCGCGCGATGCGAGCTTGCGGACCGCCGCCGGCGAGCGGCCGAGTGTGGCGGCGATCGTCTCGAAATCCATGCCGAACAGGTCGTGCAGGAAAAAGGCGGCGCGCTCGAGCGGCGAAAGCGTCTCGAGCGTCCGCATGACGGCGAAGGAAATGTCGAGCTCCCTGTCGCCGGGGCTTTCTTCGATCTCGACGATCGGCTCGGGGAGCCAAGGGCCGATATAGGTCTCGCGCCGCGCTTTCAGATGCCTCAGCCGGTCGAGCGAAGCATTCGTGACGACACGGGCAAGCCACGCATCGCGATCCCGCACGCCGTCGCTGGCGAGCAGCTTGACGGCCGCTTCCTGGACGATGTCCTCCGCGTCGCTGACGGAGCCGAGATAGCGATAGGCAAGCCGCACCAGTCGCCGGCGCAGCGCCTGCGGCATCGCTTCATCCCTGTCATGGTCCATCGTCATGCCGTTGCCCGGAATTCGGCCGGCAGTATCTCACAGCTCAAGGCCGCGCCGACACCGCGCTTCAATGTCGGATAGAATTGTCCGGCGGTGACGGCCGAGGCAAGGCCGTAAAGCCCTTTTTCCCCGAACCGCTCCCTTGCAGTTTCGATAAGAGCGGGAAGCTCGGCCGCATTCGTGATGACGGCCATCGCGTAGTCGGCCGCAAGCCGCATGTCGGCATCGGCCGGTCCCGACCCGGCGATGGCGGCCAGGGCATCCGGTCGGACGCCAGCCTCCTCAGCCATGCGGACGATCAGCATTGCGCAGGAACCACAATCCATCGCGCGGGCGGCAATGAATTTCGCCGCATAATAGGGCGCGGCCGGCAAGCCGAAACGCTCCTGCGTGAAGGGCGTGAGAAGGGCGAGCTTGAGAAAACCGCGCTGGCTGAGCGCCACCATCGCTTCCAAGTAGCCGACATCGTAATCATAACGTGCGCCGAAATTGCGGGCCGCGTTGACGAGCAGTCGCCTAAGCATGGTCCCGCCTCCGTGCGAAAATCATGAGCGGCAGCAGCGCCGGAGCCACGATCAGCGCAAGATCGCGCGCGATATAGCCGAGTTCGGGGCCATGCATGGCAATCTCGGCGAGATGCAGCAGAGCATGGCCGAGCAGGAAAACGCTCGCCACCGTGACCAGCAGCCGGGCGCTCAGCTTGTATATCGCCGCCAGCCAGAGGGCTACTCCGGCACTGAGGAAACCGAGGCCGGTGTCACGAACGAAATGAACATTGAACGGTCCGGTCTCGGTGACACCGGGGACGGCGCCGTACCAGAATTGTGGCGCCAGCAGCATCAGCAGGCCGTTGAGGAGCTGTAAGGCGGAGAGGGCACAGAGCAATGATCGCATGGAAATCTCCTTTCGCTGATAAGGACGAGAGGAGGTGCCATTTGTGACACGTCTTATGGCGATTTTCGAAACTTTTGTCTGCCTGCAGTCCCCTTGTCTTGCATTCGCCGAATGTTATATGTAGGTAAGTACCTACATGGAGATGCGCTATGGGTATGACAAGTCTTTCCAGCCGCGAACTGAATCACGACGTGAGCAGGGCGAAAAAGGCGGCGCAAAATGGCCCGGTCATCATTACGGATCGCGGGAAGCCATCCCATGTGTTGATGACCTATGACGAATTCGAGCGTCTCACGGGCAAGCGCCGCAGCCTCATCGATGCTCTCTTCATGCCTGGATTGTCAGATATCGACTTCGACCCGCCTCGTGCTGAGATCGCACCGCGCGGGGTCGATCTATCTTGAAATATTTGCTGGATACCAATGTTGTTTCCGAATTGCGCAAGGTCGGAGACGGTAAGGCCGATGCCAATGTGGTCGCATGGGCCGGGGCGCAAGATACCGCGGGCTTATGCATTTCCGCCATCACGATCCTGGAACTGGAACGGGGAATACTCGGCGTGCAGCGCCGCGATGCAGCGCAGGGCGCTCGTCTGCGTGCATGGCTGGAAAATCAGGTGCGGCCGGCATTCGCCGGCCGCATCCTGTCGATTGACGATGCGATCGCCACACGCTGCGCGCATCTGCATATTCCGGATCGGCGCAATGAAGCCGATGCGCTGATTGCCGCAACCGCCCTGGTTCTCGGCCTGACCGTGGTCACGCGCAATGTCCGGGATTTCGAAGGCGCCGGCGTTGTCGTGCTGGACCCGTGGCAAAATTGATGTCTTTGCGCCCTGTTATGGCAGCTGGTGTATGGTGATATCAGGCACAACGTGCCGCGCGATCTCGCAGAGATGCCAGTGATGCGTGAGGTAGATGACCTGTCCGACCTTTGCCATGTCGCCGAGCAGGCGGAAAACCTCCTCGGAGCGAGGATTGTCGAAGCTCTCCATGATGTCGTCGGCGACGAAGGGCACGGGCGGACGAAGGGCTGCGAATTCCTCATAGCCCGCTAGCCGAAGCGCGAGGTAGAGCTGGAATTGCGTGCCCGTCGACATCGCGTCTGCAAGCTTCGAGCCGCCATCCCGTGACACGCCGATCAGTATTTCCCTGTCGTGGTCGGGCTGGGTCGTCAGGCCGGAATAGTTGCCGCCGGTGATCAGATGAAACGCCTCCGATGCGCGGTTCATCATCGAGCTGCGGTGTTTCTCGCGATAGATATGCAGCGCCTGTTCAGCTGCCAGCGTGCCGGCACGCAGCGTCAGATGCCGCACGGCCAGTTCCTCGATCTCGAGGAAGATGGTTCGGCGTTTGGCCTCGATCCGGGCCACCGCGTCGTCCCCGCCGACGGCTTCGAGCTTCTGCTGCGCCAGCGACACGTCGGAATAGAGAAGCTTTGCCCGCTCGGTGATATCCTCGATCCGGGCGCCAAGCTCCATCGCATCGCGCTCGACGGCATCGGCGTCGACATCGGCAAGGCGGCGTTCGGCATCGGAAAAACTCGTCGCGCGCAATGCTTCGCTGATCTGGCCGCGCAGGGTGGCGGCCCGCTCCTCCAATCGGTCCCGCTCCCGGGCCTGGTTCAGGAATGCCTCGACCGAGGCAAGCGAGTCCGCGCCGAAATAGCCGGTCAGTTCGTTCCTGCGGGCATTGTGAACGGCCAGGTCTTCTTCCAGCGCCCGTCGCTTCTCCAATTGTTTTTCGAGATCCGCCTGCCGGTCTGCACGAAGCTGAGCTGCATGCCGGGCTGCCTCATGACGTTCCACCAGCGCGTTGGCGGAGGCAAGCGTATCGGATGGCGAGCGGCTGAGGCCGCAATCTGCGAGAAGACCGGCAATATCCCCGCGGAATTGCTCCTGGTCGCGCTCCATCGCGGCAACGCGGCTTGCCAGGTCATCCCGTTCCTTCAGGATGGCGGGCAATGTGCCGAGCGCGTTCAGCATGGCGCGGACGGCGGCCATCGAGCCGGCCTTGTCGGCAAACCAGGTGCGCGACAACGCCTCCGCCCATTCCCGGTCCCAGGCCGCTATTATGGCTTCCGCCTCCTGCTGGTCGCGCTCGCGCTCCCTGAGATCATGGCTGAGATCGCCGACAGCCTTCTCACGCGCCTGCCGCGCCGCCCGCTCGTCTTTGCCGGCGGCAAGCATATCATTCGCGGCCTGCATCAGCTCGGCGACCGGCAGACGGTCGGCGTCACCAAGACCGGCATCCGCAAGGCTCGCCGCAAGCGTCGCGGCATGCTTGTCCAGGTCGAGGCGAAGCGCGTCCACTGCGTCTTCGGCCCGCTGCAGATCGTCCCACGCGGCCAGCGCCGCGGCTCGTTTGCTGCTCCAGGCCTCCAGCGCGGCAATGCGCCCCGCAGCGTCGGCGTCATATTCGATTGCACCGGGCAGCAGACCACCGATGCGCTCGGCGAGCGCATCATGTTCGGCACGCGCCTCGGCAAGCAGTTCCCTTTGCCGTTCGATCGCTGCTGCCGTTGCCGCTTCCGTATGGCGGAATTGGCGCAGCTCGGCCAGCTCCTGCGCCCGCGACAGCCGGCCGGCGGACAGCATGTCGTCTTGGCGCATCCGCGCCTCGAATGTCCTGGCCGTTTCGGCATTCAGACTGGTAAGATGCGCCTGCCAGGCGGCATCGCGTTCATCGCGCAGCCTCGCGGCCTCGGCATCGTCTATCGAACCGCCGGCGACGAAGGCCGCGATCCGGGCTTTGGTCAGCGCCTCTTCGGTGCCGAGATCGCGCAACCGCGCCTCATGATCCCCGATCCGCTTGTCGATAGCGGTCGCCTGGCCACGCCAGGCCTCGATCTGCCGAGGCTCCGCCGCGCTCGTCAATTGCAGGGCCGCGGCGTCGCCGGTCCAGGGTGCGAGTTGGGCGAACTGGTTCGCCTGCATTCGCTTCGCCTGGACAAGTGTCCGCTCTTCCATGGTGAGCCGCACTGCGAGATCGGACCCGGTCAGGCGGCTGAGGGCGGCCTCGATGCGGCCAAGCCGCGCGGGATCGAGCACCGCGGCTCCGTTTTGCGAGCTATCTTCCTTGCTCAGCCTTTCGAGATTCTCTCGCGCCCGCACCAGCTCGCGGCCCGCGGCAGCCAGTTTGGCCTCAACGCCGGAGCGCCGTTCGATGAGATCGCGGATCATGCCGATCAGCGAAGCGGGCAATAGCAGCGCCTCGGGCGTCGCATGGCCCGGCTGCTCGAGATCGGCGAGCAGCCGCACCAGCACGCCTTCCTGTTCGGCCAGCGCCAGCCGGCGTTTCGGCAGGTCGCTCTCAGCCGCGAGATAACGCGCCCGGCCCTGGTCCAGCATGTCCATATGCGCGGCAATCGCCAGCGCCTTGTCGTCTATCGCGATCGCCTCGATCTCGTCGGCAAGCTGGCGCAGCGTGCGGTCGGCGGTTTCGACAAGCGCCTGCAGCCGCGTCTCGTCGCGGAAAAGCTGCGGCAGCAGCGCGAACCATTCGGACGGCGGCCGCGGCAGATCGCCCATGCCGGCCGCATCGGCGTCCAGCCGCCGGAGTTCCAGCGCCGCGGGCAGGGCGCCGAGAAGGCGGGTGAGCTCCTGGTGCCGGGTCTTGGCCTCGGCCAGTTCCCGCGTCGTCGCGGCATAGGCGGCTTCGGCCTGCTCGTGGGTCGATTTCAGGGCCGAATAGGTGGAGGCAAGCGTGTCGATGGCATTGCGCTCGGCCTTCAGCGTTTCGAGCGCGCGTTTGAGTTCCGCAAGCTTGGTGCTCGACGACCGCTTCTTGTAGATCCCATTGGCTTCGTCGGCGGCCGTTACCAGCGAACGGCTGAGACCGGCGAGGCCCGAGCTTGCCGAGAACAGCAACTCGCCGAGCTCGCCCTTGCTTTGTATGATGGCGTTGCCGCCTTCCTTGAGCGACTGGTCGTCGAGCGAGAACATGGTGCGATAGGCCTCGCGGCCGATCCCGCCGAGCGCGCCTGTCAGGAGCGCCTCGTTCACAGCCTGCCCCCGATCGTCGACGAGGCTGCCGGTCCGCAGCTTGAGCCGCGTCAGCTCATATTCCGCATCGTCGAATTCCAGCCGCGCGCCAACCTTCATCGTATTGTAGGGATGCAGGAAATTATAGGTGCTGCGCTCTCCTATGCCGTAAAGCAGATCGAGATAGGCGGCAAAGGTGGTCGACTTGCCCGCTTCGTTGAGGCCGTAGACGATGTGCAAATCGGGCGAACCCTGACGGGCCGCGCCGAAATCGATCGAGTGGTCGGTGAACTTGCCATAGCGGGTGAGGTCGAGGCGGCGCAGGCGCATCAGCTTTCTCCCCGCTCCGCGGCCTTCATCCGGGCGGCGATGTCCTCGGCGCCGTTGGCGAGGAGGTTGTCGATGAAGCGTTCGAAGCCCGCCTCGTCATGCCCGGCGAATGCCCGGCTCTCGGCCGGCAGGTCGGCGAGCAGGTCCCGAACCATCTCCCTGATATCGTCGCGAAATCCGCTGCGGGCAATGACTTCGTCCCGCATCAGCGCAGCCAGCCCCACGACGGGATCGGCAGCAGAAGCGTCTGCGAGGGCCAAGGGCGCTTCGAAGGCGAGTTCCAGCTTCTCGATCCAGGTCCGGCCGATCAGATCGCCGCGCTGCTCGGCTTCCGCCTGCATGACATCGACATCGCGGCGCAGCTGCCAGGAGAGCGGCGTGCGGCCGGAAAGCTTGAGGCGGGCGACGAGATGCGGCGAGACCGTGCGCTCGCGCTGCGCCGTCAGTGCCGCTTCGACCGCCATAGCCGCATCACGCCAATCATCGACCCCTGTAAGGTCGACATCGACGCGCTCGAACTGCGCGATGCTGGTGCGCCGCTCCTCGACCGTCACGGTCCGGTCGTCCGCCACGGTCACCAGCGACACGGTCTTGACGCCCGACTCGTTGATGTCGCGGCCCTGCGGCATGCCCGGCATGATGACCGTAGCAGCACCCGGATGATGGCTGCGCTGGTGGAGATGGCCGAGCGCCCAATAGTCGAATCCCGAGGCATGAAGGTCGAGCACGTTGCAGGGCGCATAGACGTCATGTCCGGCAGATCCGGCAAGGCTCGTATGCATGATGCCGATATTGACCGCACCCGCCACCGGCGGCTTGAATTTCGGCAGCAGCGGGTCCGGCGCATGCGGCTTGGCGAAGCTCATGCCGTGGATCGCAACCGACAGGCTGCCTTTCGTCGCCTCCACGATCTCGGCATGCCCGCCGAAGATCTTCACCGTATCGGGCATCACCAGCTCCCTGGCGATCTTCGACATCGCATCGTGATTGCCGCGGATCTTGAAGACGCAAATCCTCGCCCGGTGCAACCGTTCCAGCTGGCTTGCCAGGAAGCGCGCCGTCTTCATCGACGTCTGCTCGCCGTCATAGAGATCGCCGGCGATGACCAGCGCATCGACCTGTTCCTCAAGGCACAGATCGACGATCGCCACCAGCGCCTGCCGGCTGGCGTCGCTCACGAGATCGGCCAGCTCGGCGTTGCGAAGCGCCAGCGACCGCAGGGGAGAATCGAGATGGAGATCGGCGGTGTGGACGAAACGATAAGCCATGAATGCAGAATCGCGTTGCGATAGGATGATGAGCGGGTGTCGTCGGCCAGATAACCGCGCGGTCGCTGTCACCTGGCGGTAAACATCAGAATATGGCGCACGCATCCAAGGGGCGCGAGCGAAATGAGCCCGGCAAACCAGCCCATCCACAATCAATGTTGCTCGACCAGCGCCGGCCGCCTGCCGTTTTCGATCGCCTCGAGCAAGCGCATCAGGAGGCGCGGTAAGCAAAGCTCTTGTTCCATAACATGCATTATGCTATTTGGTGTTGTAGCCGCAAAGTTGAAGTGTCCTGTTTCTGCAAAGTTGGAATGTCACTCTCCCCGCGTTTGATGGCGCGGGAGACAAGCGGATGGGACTGATTGCGATGAGCGAGCGTGACCTGCAGCGGATCGAGGTTTTGTCGAAGGTTGCCGACGGGCGGATGACGATGGTGTCGGCGTCACATGTGCTTGCTCTCAGCGAGCGCCAGGTGCGGCGGCTGTTGGATCGCATCAGAACGACCGGTGCGGCATCGATCCGCCACAAGGCGATCGGCCGGCCGTCGAACAACCGGATCAGCGATGGTGTTCGCGATTATGCGGTGACGCTGGTTCGTGAACGTTATGCGGATTTCGGTCCGACGCTGGCGGCCGAGAAGCTTGCCGAGCGCGATGGATTGCGTGTGTCGCGCGAGACGTTGCGCGGCTGGATGACGCAGGCCGGATTGTGGCTGTCACGCAAGCAGCGGCGGACGTTTCATCAGCCGCGCTTGCGGCGCGAAGCCTATGGCGAGCTGGTGCAGATCGACGGGTCCGAGCATCGCTGGTTCGAGGATCGTGGAGATCCGTGCTCGCTCCTGGTGTTTGTCGACGATGCGACGGGCCGGTTGATGCAGTTGCGGTTCGTGCGCTCGGAAAGCGCCTTCAGCTATTTCGACGCACTTGAGCTTTATCTGAAGCAGCACGGGGCGCCGATCGCCTTTTATTCCGACAAGCACTCGGTCTTCCGGGTGACGAAGAAGGAGGCCAAGGGTGGTCAGGGCATGACCCAGTTCGGACGGGCACTCTCGGAGCTAAATATCGAGATTCTCTGTGCAAACTCCAGCCAGGCCAAAGGCCGTGTCGAGCGGATGAACCGGACGCTGCAGGATCGTCTGGTCAAGGAATTGCGACTGGCAGGCATCGACACCATGGAGGCAGGCAATGCGTTTCTGCCGGGCTTCATGGTGGACTACAATGGGCGGTTTGCGATTGTCCCTGCCCGATCCGATGACCTGCACCGGCCGGTAAATCTTGCACCGGATCGGTTGAAGGAGATCCTGTGCAAACGCGAGCAGCGCTATGTCGGGTCGCAGCTGACGTTTTCGTTCGAGCGTAAGCGGATCATGCTGGAGGAGAGCGACGTGACGCGCGGATTGGCCGGCCGCTATGTCGAGACCTATGCCTATGCCGATGGCCGCCTCGATGTACGATGGAAGGGACATTCCCTGCCCTACAAAACCTTCGACAAGGACCAGCGGGTGACGCATGCGGCGATCACCGAGAACAAACGGCTCGGCGACGTTCTGACTTATATCAAGGAGCGTCAGGAGCAGCCGTCGAAGCCGGTGGTGATGACCAACAGCGAGAAGAACGGCTATGTGCGACGTGCTCACGGTCCGGGGCGACGGAAGGATTTTACGAACGATCCGGCCGTCATCGAACGCCATAAAGCTGCGCTGGCAAAGCGCGATGCTGCCGAGTGAGGCGTCGATCGCATCGTCTTAAAGCTAAAGCCGATGGTGCCACAAACCCGCCCCGATCTGATCTTGCAACCCGGACCAGCCGCTCAGATCGGGGCTGGTCGGCCTGCCGTGCGGCTGCCGCCAGTGACATTTCTACTTTGCGCAACCGCGGACATTTCAACCTGACCGCCACACGTTATGTTATATCATATCAACTCAAGCACATAGCATACTTATCGAGGATCGCTCTCCTGACTATCTCCCCGCAGAACCGAACTTGAAGGTTTGATCCAGCTTGAAACTCGTCGTATTTGTCCTGTCGACAAAAGGAGTTTTTATGCCCGACATCGACCCCGGTTCGCTTCCCGAACGCAAACGCGGCTCCGGCGTGAAACTGGTCTACGACCTGCTGCGCGATGAGATACTTGACCTGAAGCTTGCCCCCGGCAGCCCGATCGACGAAGTACAGTTGGCGGAGCGGTTCAACATGTCGCGGACACCGATCCGCGAAGCGCTGGTGCGCCTGGCGGGTGACGGGCTGATCGAAACGCTGCCGAACCGCTCGACCATGGTGTCGAACATCGATTTTCTCAATCTCGCCACCTTCTTCGACGCCCTTGTTCTTATGTATCGGGTAACGACCCGGCTGGCGGCGCAGAACCACCGCCTGGAGGACCTGCCCTCTATCCGTCGTTTCCACGAGGACTATTCGGCGGCGATCGAAGCGCGCGACACGCTGGCGATGATCGCGACCAACGCCGCCTTCCATGCCGCCATCGCCGAGGCCGGGCGCAACCCCTATTTCACCGGGCTTTTTCGCCGGCTGCTCGATGAAGGCCGGCGCATTCTCCGGCTTTATTATCAGTCCTACGACGAACATTTTCCCCAGCAGTTCGTCGATGAACATGCCGAGATCATTGCCGCGATCGAGGCACGGGATCTCGAGGCTGCCGATCGTCTGGGCAAGGTTCACGCCGAGCAGATCGTCGCCCAGGTGCAGAAGCTTTTCAGCCGCACCGGCAAGCTCGACATAGCGCTATAACAGGTCTTGTATTTTTCTTGTCGACAAATAGAACACAGGATGTTATCTCCATCCTCGAACAGGTCGGCGACCTTTGCCGATCGAGCCTCCCCTAGCGCTGAAGGAAATCGACATGAAGGCCACAATTTTTTCTGGCGTCATTCCCGCCCTGATGACGCCCTGCAAGGACGACCGTACGCCAGACTTCGACGCACTGGTGCGCAAGGGCAAGGAACTGATCGAAAAGGGCATGTCCGCCGTCGTCTATTGCGGCTCCATGGGGGACTGGCCGCTGTTGACGGATGAGCAGCGCATGCAGGGCGTGGAGCGCCTGGTGAAGGCCGGTATTCCGGTCATCGTCGGCACCGGCGCCGTCAACAGCGCCTCGGCTGTCGCGCACGCCGCGCACGCCCAGAAAGTCGGTGCCCAGGGCCTTATGGTGATCCCGCGTGTCCTGTCGCGCGGCACGGTCGTCGCCGCCCAGAAGAACCACTTCAAAGCCATCCTTTCGGCTGCCCCGAACCTGCCGGCCGTTATCTACAACAGCCCCTATTACGGCTTTTCTACCCGCGCCGAGCTGTTCTTCGCGCTGCGTGAGGAGCACAAGAACCTCGTCGGCTTCAAGGAATTCGGCGGTGCGGCCGACATGCGCTATGCGGCCGAAAACATCACCAGCCGCGACGATGACGTCTCGCTGATGATCGGCGTCGACACCTGCGTCTTCCACGGCTTCGTCAACTGCGGTGCTGTCGGCGCGATCACCGGCATCGGCTGCGTGCTGCCGAAGGAAGTCATCCACGTGTGCAACCTCGCCCAGGCTGCGGCCGCCGGCGATCCGGATGCCCGCCAGCGTGCGCTGGAACTGGAATCGGCGCTTGCCGTGCTCTCCTCTTTCGATGAAGGCCCGGATCTCGTTCTCTACTTCAAGCATATGATGGTGCTGAAGGGTGATCCGGAATACACGCTGCACTTCAACGAGACGGACGTGCTTTCCGAAAGCCAGCGCGGCTATGTCGAAGCCCAGCTGAAGCTGTTTGACACCTGGTACGCCGAATGGAGCAAGCTGCCCGGCGCCGTGCAGACGTATAAAGCCGCGGCATAATCCGTCGATTTAAGCGAAGGCCCTCCTCTCTGAACTGGCCCCCGAAGGTTGATGTCCAACTTTCGGGGGGCAGTTCATTCGGAGGGCCTTGTCATTTGCAAATCAGAGAAAAGACGACGCCGTCACGAGACCGCGTCGAGACCTTTTTCCAAAAGACGGTCAAGCAGTTCTAACTCGGCGGCCGTCAACGCGACGCCTTCCGTTTCGGACTTCCGGCGGGCGGCGAAGCGGCGCTGCGACGGCAGGCGGGCGCCGCTGCCGACGATCGCCTCGAAGAGCAGCTCGGCGCGGGCGAAGGGATCGCCGGGGCGGCCGGCGGCAAAGGCTTGCGGCGACATGGCGATGATGACTTCGCCATGGAAGGGAGCGAGTGTCGTCGTGCCGAGATAGTCGAGCACCTCGGGGCTGGTGAGATCGCCGATCATGATGCCGGCGAGGAGTTCGATCATCGTGCCGATGGCCGATCCCTTGTGTCCGCCGAAGGGCAGCATGGCGCCCGCAAGCGCGGCCTCCGGATCGGTCGTCGGATTGCCTTCGGCATCGATCGCCCAGCCCTCGGGAAGCTGCTTGCCGGCGCGGCGGTGCAACTCGATTTCGCCGCGGGCGGCGACGGAGGTCGCAAAGTCGAAAACGTAGGGCGACGTGTCCTTGCGCGGCCAGCCGAAGGCGAAGGGGTTCGTGCCGAGCAGCGGCTTGTTGCCGCCGGCGGGCGCGACGGTCGCATAGCTCGGGCACATGACGAGACCGGCAAGGCCTTCTTTGGTCACCGCCTCCACCTCCGGCCAGAGCGCGGAGAAGTGGCTGCAATCGTTGATGACGAGGGCGGCAATGCCGAGCCTGCGGGTGCGTTCGCCCAGCGCCGGCAGACCGAGTTCGAAGGCCGCATTGGCAAAGCCGCCATTGGCGTTGACCTTGACGATGGCGGACCCTTCGTTGAGATCCAGTCCCGGTAAGGCGTCCGGCTTCACCTTGCCTGATTTGACGGTGCGCAGCGCGCCCTCGATACGGTAGATGCCGTGCGATTTGCAGGCGTCGCGCTCACCGGCAACGATGACGCGGGCAAGCGCACCGGCCTGTGCGCTGTTGAGGCCGGCCTTGCGGAAGATGGCTTCGACACGGCTATGCAGGTCGACAATTTTCAAGGTGGTCATCGTCATGCTGCGCTTCTCCTCGGCCAGGTTCTTTTATCCTGCATACATAAAGTATGCAGGATTTCAACGTCTGCAATTCACCGCTTGGCAAATTTCGCAGGCAACTCCGGTTTTTCGCGGCCGACCATCAATGCGCCTTGCCAAATTTTGCCATTCGGCCTATTTTAACCTCATGAGCACCATGAATATCTCACTGCCGGAAAACCTGAAACACTTCGTCGACCAACAGGTCGCTGGGCGAGGCTATGGCACCAGCAGCGAGTATGTACGCGAGTTAATCCGTCGCGATAGAGATCGGCAGCGTTTGCGCGATCTGCTACTTGAGGGCGCTTCATCCGAGACGACCGAGCCAGTCGATGCCAACTATTTCGACAGCTTGCGCGACCGCGCCCTGAGACAAAGTTCCAAGTGACCATAAAGTCCATCGTCCCTCGCCTTTCGGCCCGCCGGGACGTCGAAAATGCAGTGGATTATTATACTCGCGAGGCCGGCGCTCGGATTGCGCTAGGTTTCGTCGAGGCGCTGCAATCGACCTACACCTTGATCGCGGAGCATCCTGCGTCGGGTGCATTCCGCTACGCCTATGAGGTGGGCTTGCCCGAGCTGCGCAGCATGCCGCTAAAGGGCTTCCCCCATATCGTTTTCTATATCGAGCAAGCCGGTCACATCGATGTATGGCGTGTCCTCCACACCAAACAGGATATTCCGACGTGGCTGCAAGATCCAGAAGCATCCGTGAACTAGATAGCATAGGCGGCGTTGCCCCTATCCCAATCGGGAGCGTGATCAAGCTCGGCGGCTTGCAGGCCAAGATAGAGCGCTACAGCGCCGCGCCGCTGTAGCCTGCAGTCGATTCAACCGGATTCCCTTGCGGTATTCAATCATGCCAAGCCCAGCAAGGCGCTGATCTCGGCGCGTGAAGGCATGGCGGGGGCCGTGCCCGGCCGGGTTACGGCGATTGCAGCGGTCGCTGAGCCGAAACGGACGGCCTCGATCGGTGTTTGCCCTTCCGAAATCGCCGTCGCGAAACCGCCGAGAAAGGCGTCCCCCGCCCCTGTGGTGTCGATGACATTTCCTGCCGAGAATGCAGGGACGAATTCACTCTGATCGGCGGTGTGATAATACGCGCCGCGTCCGCCGAGCGTGATGACCGCCGCTTGCGCCCCTCGATCGAGCAGGGCGCGGCCGGCCGCACGGACCTGCTCATCGGTTGTGATCGCATGACCCACCAATTCGGCGGCTTCCACCTCGTTGGGTACGATGAAATCGCACAGGCCGTAGATTTCGTCCGGAATGGCTCGCGCCGGCGCGGGATTGAAGATCGTCGTGACCCCTGCCCTTTTCGCCATCGAGAGACCGTGCAAGGCGGCCTCGAGCGGCTGTTCGAGCTGCGTCATGAAAATCGCGGCGCTTTCGATCGCCGCCCGGTTCGCATCGACATCTTCGATGCCGATAAGGCCCGCGGCACCCGGCACGACGATGATGGCATTGTCGCCGCTCACCTCGTCGACGAAGATGAAGGCAGCACCGCTGGAAACACCGTCCATCTTCATCACATTGGCTTTGACGCCCGCCTGGGAATAGGCGGCAAGGGCCATCTCGCCGAACGGGTCGTTGCCGACCCGTGAGATGAAGGTCACCTTACCGCCGGCCTTGGCCGCGGCAATCGCCTGGTTGGAGCCCTTGCCTCCCGGCCCGAGCGTGAAACCAGACCCCATCAGCGTCTCGGCAATGTGGGGCAGGCGTTTTGCCTTATAGGCGGTGTCGGCGGCAAAAATGCCGAGAATGACGATCCCGTTTTTCTCGCTCATCGGATGGCCTCCGCCTCCGGAATGACGCCCTTGGTCAGAAGGAAGCATCCGTAGAAGCGCAGCTCCCCCGTTGCGATGACGCAATAGGCCTTTTTGGCGATGTCATAGAAGGCCATGCGTTCGACAGGATACATCGGCGATGGTTTGCCTTCGGCGCGGTCGACGATCGCCTGGACTTCCTGCTGGATCGAGGGAATTTCACCCGGCTTGCCAATCACTTCCATGCGGCCGACCGAAGGCTGGATCGGTGTGTCCAGCGGCAAGACCGAAAGGATCGCATCGATCGCCTGCGGCGCGGGAATGTTTTCCATGGTCAGCAGCGTCCCCAGGCGAGTCTGCCGGGCAATCGAATCCGACGGAAAATTCATGTCTGAGATGACGAGATAATCGCCATGTCCCATGTTGCAAAGTGCTTGAAGAATGTCGCCGTTGAGTTCGGCCCGAATTCCCTTGAGCATCGATCTTCCATCCTTTTCTTGTTGCCGGAGCACCGGCCCTGCTTCAATTCGTATGGCCGGCGCTATCGGCCTTGGGTTGCGGGCACGGGCCGCTCGAACCGCGCACGATCAGCGACCCGTCGACCGTTTCGTCTTCCGCGCCCGGCGGTTCCGCCAAGAGAAGGCCGACCGCGCGCCGCGCCAGCATGTCGGCCGGCTGACGTATGGTCGTCAGCCTGGGAACGACAAGATTGGCGAGCGAAATATCATCGAACCCCGTGACCGACAGTTTGCGCGGCACGTCGATCTTGAGGTCGCGCGCTGCGCGCAGCGCGCCGATCGCCTGCTGATCGCTGGCGGCCGCAATCGCCGTCGGCCGGTCCTGGGAGGGGCGCGAAAGCAGGTCGCGGGCAATTCTTTCCCCGGACTCGTAGTCGAACCTGCCATAGGCAATTTCCAGCTCGACGGGTTCGCCTGTTTTGCCGAACCCGTCCATGCGGCCGACAAAACCCTCCTTGCGCATGCGCCCCGCCTCGGTGTCGACAGGCCCGGCAATATAGGCGATGCGGCGGTGCCCGAGCCCGTAGAGATGGTCGGCAATCAGCGCGGCTGCCTGCGCATGGTTGGTCGACACCAGGGGAAAGGTGCCGAAGCGCCGGTCCAGCGATATGATCGGCACCGATGCCGGCAGATCGAGGCCTGAACCGTCGCTCGAAGCCACCACGATGATGCCGCGCACCGACCGGTGGAGAAAGGCCGAGACGTGGCTCTGTTCCGCCTCGCGATCGTCATGCGAGCTTGCCAGCATCAGGCTATGCGCACGCTCGAGCGCCGCACGCTCGACGCTTGCCGCAAGTTGGGCGAAGAACGGATTGGTGATATCGGGAACGATGAGGCCGATGACGTCGGTTCTGCTGGTGCGCAGCGCTCTCGCGGTGACGTTCGGGCGGTAACCGAGCGCTGCAATAGCGTCGTTGACCTTTTCCCGCAGCATGGGTTTGACCGCGGCTTCGCCCGACAGGACACGCGAAACGGTGCCGACAGAGACGCCTGCATATTCGGCGACATCCTTGACTGTCGGCATCTTTGACATTTTCGACATCCCGCAACTACTTGACGGCGCCCGCGGTCATCCCGGCAATGATGTGCTTTTCCAGCACGACGCCGACGACGACAAGCGGAAGGATGCCGGCGGTGGAAAGGGCGGCCATCGACCACCAGTTGATGCCCTGGCTGCCCGTCTGGCTGGCGATCATCACCGGCAGCGTGTTGGTATTGGTGGAGGTCAGCAGTGCGGCGAAGAAATATTCGTTCCAGCACAGGATCAGCGCCAGGAGGAACGCGGCCACCATGCCCGGCAGAACGAGCGGCACGATGATGCGGGCAAAGGCGCCCCAGATCGACAGACCATCGACCAATGCCGCCTCCTCGAGCTCTACCGGGATGGTGGCGAACTGGTCGCGCATGATCCAGACGACGATCGGCAGGACCATCAGCGTATAGACGGCGATCATACCCGCATAAGTGTCGAGCAGCGCCAGCTCCTTGTAGAGAACCAGGAACGGCAGGGCGAGAACAACGGGCGGCATGATCAGCTGCGACAGGAAGAAAAAGGAGATGTCGGAATTGCGCATATGGCCGAACTTGTAGGAAAAACGGCTGAGGCCGTAGGCCGCCAGCGATCCAAGCACGACCGCAAGGGCGGATGCCGTAACCGAGATGATGATGCTGTTCCAGAGCCTGCGCATGAACTCGTCACGCACCGTCGATACCTCTGAAATCGTATCGGGTGAGAGCCCGAGCGAGCGCCAGCCGAGCCAGCTGGGGGTAAAATTGAACCAGGGGACCAGATTGCCGCGCATGACATCGGCGGCTGTTTTGAACGAGGTCGACACCGTCCAGAACAGCGGGAAGATGCAGACACACGCCCAGGTGACGAGCAGGCCGTAGACGGCCAGACGCATGGCCCACCAGCGAATGCGCTGAGCCCGCCCGTATTTTTCGAAATCGATGCGAACCATCAGAGCCTTCCTGTCATCCGCTTCACGATACGGTCCGAGATCTTCATCAGCATTGTCATCCCGAAGACGATGATCACCAGATAGACGAGCGCGAGCAAGGTACCGTATCCGACATTCGAACGGTCGCGGTATTCACGATAGATGAAACTGGTGACGGAGTCGGTCGCGCCGCCCGGACCTCCCGATGTCACGGTGATGATGATGTCGGCGAGCTTGAGCTTGAAGATCACCCGGATCATCACCGCCGTCACCGAAACCGGCAGCATGAGCGGGAAAGTGACCTTCCAGAAGCGCTGCCATCTGGTGGCCCCATCGACTTCGGCCGCCTCCAGCACCTCCCTGGACAGGCCCTGCAATCCGGCAAGCAGCATGATCATCATGAAGGGAATGAAGGTCCAGGCATCCATGATCATGATCGACAGTTTCGCCGTCAGCGGATCGCCGAAGAAGGATGGGTTTTCCCAGCCGAGCCAGCGGGCGAAGCGCGCGATCGGGCCGAAACGGGTCTCCAGCATCGATTTGCCGACCATCCAGCTCACCGCGACCGGCGACAGCATCAAAGGGATGAGGAAGGTGACCCGCCAGAATTTTCGGGCGATAATTTCCTGGTTGAGGAGCAGCGCCAGCCCGAAGGCGATTGCATATTCGACCACAATCGCCAGGCAATAAAGGACCATGTTCAGCAAGGCATTGGCATAGAACGGATCGGCGATCATCCGGCGCACATTGTCGAGCCCATTGAAGCGCCGCCCGGTCGAGGAGGCGAGGTTCCAATCGGAAAAGCCGATCCAGAGCGCAAAGAGCAGCGGGAACACCACCATCGACACGACGAAAAGCGCGGCCGGGAGAACGAAAAGCGCCTTCTTGCCGGGCTCGCCGTAAATGACGACACGCGTGACGCAAAGAACGGCGGCCCAGAGAAAATAGGCATAAAGAACCGGCCGCCAGTTCTCAAAACCCCAACCGCTCCAGCCCAGCTCATGGGCACCCTGCAATAGGAACGACGCTATGAACCATAGGGCGCTCAGCCACAGAGCCGTGCGGCCCCAGAAACGGCGGCTCGCGGAAATGGCGCCGGCTTCGACCGTGTGGAGCAGGTCGCCTTCGACTGTCGACATGATATTCCTCGCCCGGACAGAATGAGCGCCGGCGAACCGTTTCCGGTCCGCCGGCATACTGGTGTCAAACGATCACAGCCCGAGGCTCGCCCGATAGAGTTTCAGCTGGCTGTCGCGGCCGATCTGGTCGGTGATCTTTTCCCAGGCGGCCGCAATCGCATCCGCGGTCTCCTGCGCCGACTTATATTGTCCGGCAAAGCCTTTGGCCAATTCGTCCTCGGCGACGGAATAATATTGGAAGATACCGGGGATGCGCGGTTCGATGGCAGCGTTCGGGTGGTTGTAGCTGTCGGCATTCGAACCCAGATAGTCCTCGATATAGGCACGGTCGTAACCTGCCTTTTCCCATTCGTCGTAGTTGAAGTTGGACTGGCGGTAAGGCTGGAAGCCGGAGGGATAGGCCGACGTCCACAGCGACAGATCCTTGCCGCCGAGATGGGCGGCAGCGGACCAGGCCGCCTTGCGCTTCTTCTCGTCGCCGGAGACCTGCTTGGTGACATAGATGCCCCAGCCGAGATAGGCCATGTTGGGCGCTTCGTTATACTTGTCTTCCCATTGCCCGGTCTTACGGTTGTAGACCCGGTTGGAGCCGCGGTTGATACCGAAGCCGACCACATCGCCGACGACCGACGAGTCCGAGGTGCGCGCGCCAGAGCCGACATCACCCCACCACATCAGCATGGCGCCGGTGCCTGCCAGGAACTGCGAGAAGGCCGTGGTGCCGGGATCGGCATTGATCTGATCGGCCGGATAGGCCTTGGCCGCGATCAGATCGAGCACGTCCTGGATCGCCTGGACCCATGCGGGGTTATTGACCAGCGGCTTCATGTTTTCAGGATCGAACAGCCAGGCCGGGTCACCGGGATATTTGGCATAGGCCGTCGCGCGGTTCTCGATGAAATAGAAGCCGAAACCGCCCCAGCCCTTGAGCGGGTCGAGATAGCCATAGGCCGGCTGGCCGGTCAGCGGATCGGTCTTGCCGATCAGCGCCTTGGAGGCTGCATTGACCTCCTGCCAGGTCTTCGGCGGCTCGGCCATGCCGCTGATGGAGCCCTCTCCGAAATAATCCTTGCGATAGGCGAAGGTGTGGCAGTCGCCGTCGATCGTAACGCGATAGGTCTTGCCGCCCCAAGTGCCGACCGGGGGCTTCAGGTAGCTCACCAGGTCGTCGGCTTCGATCTGCTTTGCAGCCCAGTCCGGCATCTCGTCCAGAAGCCCGCGTCCGGCGGTATCGCCTTCGAAGGGGGCCCCCATTTCCAGAATGTCGAAATCGACCGTGCCCGTCGCGATCGATTGCTGAAGGCGGGCGTTATAGTCGGCTTGCGCAAGGTCGATCCAGTTGATCTTGGCGCCGGTATAAGCCTCCCAGGGCTTCAGGAAGCCGCGGAACAGGAAGTTGTGCAGGTTTTGATTGTTGAGCCCCATGAAGGTCAGCTCGACACCGGCAAATTCGCCCTGCTTGACGTTGGCCTTGGTCGGGCCGAGGCAGAGTTCGCCGACCTTCTGCCAGTCCGCGTCCGTCGGCGAGCCCTTGCCGACGCCCGGAATCTGCAGGATCTGGGCGCGCAGATCGTCGGCGGCAATCGCCATGCCGGGAATTCCGCCCATCGCGCCGGATAGACCGAGCAGAGCCGCAGCACTCGCCGTCCCGCGCAGGACGTCGCGACGGCTTGCCTGACGGCGCATCAATGCATCGTATATTTCGACTTTCATGCTTTCCTCCTCCACATTTGTGCGCTGCCGCCAGCCGGTCCTTCCGGAGTGGCTCCGGTCCGATTTTGGGACTGGTCTCGTGCAGAACTATCTGGTAAACAAAAAAATGAAACGTTTCATATTTATGTTCGAAACCGCTCCTCTCGGCCTCGCCAGCGAGAATTAGACGGCAAGCGGGAAAAGTCAATCAAAAATGAAACGTTTCATGGAGGAGGTCCGACAGTCTATCTGAGCAGCGGCAGAGTGCGGTTTCGCCAGGCCTGATGCCTTGGATATTGTCGCGAGATGCATATCTCTTGGGACTGCCCGGGGGAGCCGGAAAGCGAGTGGGAGGCATATGGCTGAAGTCAATATTTCAGAGGCGCGGAAGGCCTATGGCGCCGTAAATATCCTGCATGGCGTCGATATCGATATTCGCGACGGCGAATTTGTGGTGCTCGTCGGCCCGTCCGGTTGCGGCAAATCGACATTGCTGCGCATGGTCGCGGGGCTCGAAAGCATCACCGGCGGCACCATCTCGATCGGCGGAAAGGTCGTCAACAATCTGCCGCCGAAGGATCGCGACATCGCGATGGTCTTCCAGAGCTATGCGCTCTATCCGCACAAGACCGTTGCCGAAAACATGGTCTTTTCGCTGCGCCTGCAGAAGCAGCCGGCCGACATCATCAAGCAGCGGCTGCAGGCGGCGGCCGAAACGCTTGACCTCGTGCCCTATCTCGACCGCTATCCGCGCCAGCTTTCGGGCGGCCAGCGCCAGCGCGTGGCGATGGGACGCGCGATCGTCAGGTCGCCGCAGGTTTTCCTGTTCGACGAGCCCTTGTCGAACCTCGACGCCAAGCTGCGCGTGCAGATGCGCAAGGAGATCAAGGAGCTGCACCAGCGGCTGAGAACCACGACGATCTATGTCACCCATGACCAGGTCGAAGCGATGACCATGGCCGACAAGATCGTGGTCATGCAGGGCGGCAAGGTCGAGCAGATCGGTACACCGCTGGAACTCTACGATCGTCCGCGCAATACATTCGTGGCGGCCTTTATCGGCTCGCCGTCGATGAATCTGCTGAAAGGCCGCTACAAGGCCGATGGTGCGATCTTCGTCACGGAGACCGGCGACGAGATTGCGCTCGGTTTTATCCCGCAGGCGTCCGACGGGCAGGCCGTGCTTCTCGGCGTGCGGCCTGAACACCTGTCGCTCAGCCAAAGCGGCCTCGACACGACGGTCAGTGTGACCGAACCCACCGGCCATGAGACGATGGTCTTCCTGCGCTACGGGTCCGGCGAGCTTGTCGCGGTGCTGTCCGACCGTCACGACTTTGAGCCGGGGCAGGTCGCGACGATCGCCGCTCGACCGGGGAAGCTTCATCTTTTCGATGCGGAATCCGGCAAGACATTGCGACCGGATTGAGCGGGCATCTTCAAAGGCCGCCGAACGTTTGGTGGCGGGTCAGTTCAATTTCAGCTCCAATATCAATTGTGCTGGAAGATCGATCATTATTGTCGACCCGTCGGTTTTGGCAAAGGCCATTTCGCCCTCCTGCCATGCATCATATTCCATGTCGATCCGTATCCCGCCGCGCTCAAGGATAGCCCAGGAGAAATCAAGGCCGCCACCCTTTCGCACAGACCAGCCGGCAGCCCCCAGCATTTCGATGACCGCTCGCCAGCTTTCCTCCGATATACCGGACAGGCAAATCCGATCAGACATGCGCTCTTTCATCCCACAAGGAGATAGGTTCAAAGTAGAATCGCGGTCACGGGGCCAACCGCTACGCACTCGATTTGGAGTAGAGACCAAGGTTGTTGCCGACGGCGAATCCGCAGCGCTGATAAAATTGCGACAGCGCACCTTCCCGCTGTGAGACCAACCAGACGCTGTTGCATCCCTCGGCCTTTGCTGTTTCGGAAACGGCCGACAATAGCGCGGTCCCTATTCCCCGACCCTGCGCTTCAGGCAGCACCGAAAGCTCATCCAGATAAATGACCGGACCGGCATGGCGCCGCTGCCGTATGCCCAGCGCGATCCCCAGCACCTTGCCTCCGTCGATGGCCGCAAGAGCAATGGATTTGGGGGTTTCGAGCACGTTGTTTACATTTTCAATCGCCGCTTCAAGCGACCAATTCTCGTTCCACGGAGGTCCCGAATAGGCACTGACCAGCACACCGGCGGCGCCACTGAGATGTTCTCGCATAAGACGTTCAATCCGAAACGACATAATCCACCTGACGTTGAGTGAACTGACATGTGCCGCAGTTCGGCCAGTAACGCAACAGGCTCCGAGACGGGACGACAAAAGCGGAACGACAAAGCTCTTAAGCTTGACATGATCCGGGACGGCGCTTTACGACTATCGGCATTCACCAGGGGGGTCCCGGCAAGGGGCTGAGATACTGCTGGACAATCAGGCTTAGCCTGTTGTGGCGCAGTGACCCGTTGAACCTGATCCAGTTCATACTGGCGTAGGGACGGTGCAAGCGCTCGAAGGCTTCGGATTCCCGCGTGGAATCCATGTCGGCGTCTTTCCATCATTCCGGCTGACTGACTGGGTCTCCAACTCGCAATTTGGAGCCTCAAACCATGACCATTGCCGCAAAAAACCTCACCCCGACCGTCACCACCGGCGCGCTGCCGGCCTCGCGGAAGATCCATATTCCGGGAGATATCCACAGTGATATCCGCGTGCCGATGCGCGAAATCAGCGTCCATCCGACCGCCGGCGAGCCGCCTGTCGTCGTCTATGATTCCTCCGGCCCCTATACGATCGAAGGTGCGGAGATCCGCATCGAGCAGGGCCTGCCCCCATTGCGACGCGACTGGCTGCTGGCCCGCGGCGATGTCGAAGCCTATGACGGCCGCCATGTCCGCCCCGAGGATAACGGCTTCGTCAGCGGCGACCGGCTAACGCCGGAATTCCCCGGGCGACGCCAGCCGCTGCGCGCCAAAAACGGCAAAGCCGTCACCCAGATCGCTTATGCACGCGCCGGCATCATCACGCCGGAGATGGAGTTCATCGCCATTCGCGAGAATCTCGGCCGCAAAGCCAAGGCGGAGGCCTTGGTACGCGACGGCGAAAGCTTCGGCGCCGATATTCCCGATCACGTGACGCCGGAATTCGTCCGCCGGGAAGTCGCCGCCGGCCGGGCGATCATCCCCGCCAACATCAACCATCCCGAAAGCGAACCGATGATCATCGGCCGGAATTTTCTGGTCAAGATCAACGCCAATATCGGCAACTCCGCCGTCACCTCATCGATGGCCGAAGAAGTCGAGAAGATGGTCTGGGCTGCCCGCTGGGGCGCCGATACGGTCATGGATCTTTCGACCGGCCGCAACATCCACAATATCCGCGAATGGATCATCCGCAATTCGCCGCTGCCGATCGGCACGGTGCCGCTTTATCAGGCGCTGGAAAAGGTCGGCGGCATCGCCGAGGATCTCACCTGGGAAATCTATCGCGATACGCTGATCGAGCAGGCCGAACAGGGCGTCGACTATTTCACCATCCATGCCGGCGTGCGGCTGCATTACATCCCGCTCACCGTCAATCGCGTCACCGGCATCGTCTCGCGCGGCGGTTCGATCATGGCCAAGTGGTGCCTGCATCATCACCGCGAGAGCTTCCTCTACGAGCATTTCGAGGAGATCTGCGATATCTGCCGGACCTATGACGTCTCCTTCTCGCTCGGCGACGGCCTTCGCCCCGGCTCGATCGCCGATGCCAATGATGCGGCGCAATTTGCCGAACTCGAAACGCTCGGCGAGCTGACGAAAATCGCCTGGGCGAGGGATTGCCAGGTGATGATCGAGGGGCCTGGCCATGTGCCGATGCACAAGATCAAGGAAAACATGGACAAGCAGCTCGCCGTCTGCGGCGAGGCGCCCTTCTATACGCTGGGGCCGCTGACGACCGATATCGCCCCCGGCTACGACCATATCACCTCCGGCATCGGCGCGGCGATGATCGGCTGGTTCGGCACGGCCATGCTCTGCTACGTCACCCCGAAAGAGCATCTCGGCCTGCCTGACCGCAGCGACGTCAAGACCGGCGTCATCACCTACAAGATCGCCGCCCATGCGGCCGACCTCGCCAAGGGCCATCCGGCCGCCCGCCTGCGCGACGACGCCTTGTCGCGGGCGCGTTTCGAATTTCGTTGGGAAGACCAGTTCAACCTGTCGCTCGATCCCGACACCGCCCGCTCCTTCCACGACGAGACGCTTCCGAAGGAAGCCCACAAGGTGGCGCATTTCTGTTCGATGTGCGGCCCGAAATTCTGCTCCATGCGCATATCGCATGACATCCGCGCCGAAGCGCAGAAGGAAGGGCTGGACGCGATGGCGGCAAAATACCGGGAGGGCGGCGATCTCTATATGCCGATCGACGCCCCCGCACACGGGGCGGACTGACATGCGCGTGCTTGTCAAAGGGGCCGGCGTCGCCGGCCTCACCGTCGCCCGCGAGCTGCATGCCCGTGGTGCCGATGTCACGGTCTTCGACCCGCACCCGAATTTCGCCCATGCGGCGTCCTGGCTCGCCGGCGGCATGCTGGCGCCCTGGTGCGAGCGGGAAAGCGCCGATGAGGCCGTGCTCACACGCGGCTTCGATGCCGCCGATCGCTGGGAAGCTATCCTGCCCGGCAGCACCGTCCGCAACGGCACGCTCGTCGTCGCCTCGACGCGCGACCATGGCGAGTTGAAGCGGTTTGCCGGCCGCACGACCGGTTATCAATGGGTTGAGGAGAGCGATATTGCCGCCCTTGAGCCCGCGCTCGCCACCCGTTTCAGGCACGGCCTGTTCTTCCCAGGCGAAGCGCATCTGGACCCTCGCCAGGCATTGCACGCGCTGAAGGAGCAACTGACGGCAAACGGCGTTACCTTTACCGACGCAGCTCCGGGCGATGACGATTTCTCCGACATCGTCGACTGCACCGGCGCTGCCCGCATCGGGCAAGAGCATGATCTGCGCGGCGTGCGGGGCGAAATGCTCTATCTCCAGACTGAAGAGATCACCCTCGCCCGGCCCGTCCGCCTGCTCCATCCACGCTTTCCCGTCTATATCGTCCCGCGCGGCAACGGGTTTTTCATGATCGGCGCAACGATGATCGAGACCGATTCCGACGGCCCGATCACCGCGCGCTCGCTGATGGAATTGCTGAACACGGCCTATGCGCTGCACCCGGCCTTTGCCGACGCCGCCGTCGTCGAAACCGGCGCCGGCATCCGCCCTGCCCTACCCGACAATCTTCCGCGCGTCGTGCGGGAGGGGAAGGTCGTCGTTTTCAACGGCCTTTATCGCCACGGTTTTCTGCTGGCGCCGACCATGGCGGCCGAGGCCGCCGATCTCGTTTTTTCCAAATAGCCGAAGCAAAGGAACTCCCAATGCAACTGATCATCAATGGCGAAGCCCAGACAATCGCCGCCACGACGCTTTCGCAGCTTCTGGCCGCACTCGATTACGAAGGCGACTGGCTGGCGACCGCCGTCAACGGCGAACTGGTTCATCGCGAGGATCGCGGCGAGCACATGCTGAACGATCATGACAGGATCGAAATCCTCACCCCGATGCAGGGAGGCTGAGCATGCTGGATCTTTACGGAAGTCAAATCGCATCGCGCCTGCTTCTCGGCACCGCCCGTTACCCCTCGCCGGCGATCCTCGCCGAAGCCATCACGCGCTCTAAAACCGAGATCGTCACCGTGTCGCTGCGCCGCGAAATGGCAGGCGGGCGCAACGGCGGCGCTTTCTTCGACATGATCCGCGCGCTCGGCGTTCACGTTCTTCCCAATACGGCCGGCTGCCACGGCGTATCCGAGGCGGTGCTGACGGCAAAGATGGCCCGCGAAGTCTTTCGCACCGATTGGATCAAGCTGGAGGTGATCGGCAATCACGATACGCTGCAGCCGGATGTCTTCGCGCTCGTCGAAGCGGCACGCATCCTGACCGGCGAAGGCTTTCAGGTCTTTCCCTATACGACGGATGACCTGGTCGTCGCCGAGCGCCTCATCGACGCCGGATGCCGGGTGCTGATGCCCTGGTGCGCACCGATCGGATCTGCGGCGGGACCCCAAAATCTTTCAGCCCTTCGATCGATGCGGGCGCATTTTCCAGACGTGCCTCTGATCGTGGATGCCGGTATCGGCAGGCCTTCGCATGCCGCCATCGTCATGGAACTGGGCTTCGATGCCGTGCTGCTCAACACCGCTGTCGCCGGCGCCGGCGACCCGGCCGCGATGGCGGAGGCCTTTGCCAAGGCAATCGATGCCGGCAGGCAGGCGTTCGGCGCCGGCATGCTGGAGCCACGCGACATGGCCGTGCCTTCGACACCCGTGATCGGAAAGGCGGTGTTTGCATGAAGGCCGACCCCTTCTGATTGCTGGCGACATCGACAGTCCGAGTCGCGTTCGGTTTGCGCCGTCATTGAGCGCAATTGGCTGATAGCGACGGGCTCAAGCTGTCCATGAGGCGGGGATTTGTTGTCGCCAGCCAGCGCTCTGTCGAAAAATACGTCTTCGTCCTCATCTGTGAAGCTGAAGTCGCCTTCAGACCAAGGACAAAATTAAAGTTATTTCCGCTGCCGGCTTCGCGCGTGAAGCCGAGATAGGAGCCGAATCGTTCGTCTTCGACATTTCGAAGGTTTTGGATCGACGCAAGCGTATCCTCGAAATCGCGCCAGCACGACTGCTTCACGATGATCTCGAAAATGCGCAGGACGGCCGGGGCGAGACGCCCCTCAGCATCTGTCGTCGGCCCAATGATCTTGGCGCGGATTTCTAGAACATCGCCCATTTCATTTCCACGAACCTTGAGGAAGGTGGAGCTGAGGGGACGCACCTCGTCCCGCTCGTAGATGCGCTGAAAATAACATTCATAATTGCGATTGCGCATCGATGCGGCTTTCCATTCGCTCATCTCGATGCCGGCCTCTCGAAGAGCACCGCAAATATTCGGCCCCGAGACGCGCCACATCCGCAGAAACTGACCGGCCAGTTCCGGCTTCGGGACCTCGATCAGCTGCAGCGGTATGGACATTGGCGAGAGAGGAGAAGGAGCCGCCGTATCGGGGCGGACGGTTATGGGCGCCGATCGGGCAGCCTTATCGAGTGCTCGATCTTCAAAGAGCTCGACCGGATCTTCGCTGTGGTGGATTTCACGGTAAAAAACAATGCTGCCTGCAAGAAGCAAAACCGATATCAAAAGCACCGACCAAAGCAGCCGGCGGCGGTTGCTCCGCAACAGGGAATTCCAGCGCCGAAGCCGGATGTCGCGGGGAGGATCGACTGCTGATAACACCTTATCCACGGCGCGACCTCACAAGCAAAATCGGAGCGGATGCGAGTTCGAGCCCAATCAATCTCGATCCTGTTTGCGACCGACCGGTGTCGGTCGGCCGGTAAACCAAAGCCCCTGCCGGCGACTCCTTCCGAGGTGAGCAACGGATGTGAAAAACGGTACAGTCTGTCCGACTCACCTTCGATACCGCGAGTGTGAGGTTGCGTGCTTGGAGCGTCAAGCAGCAACCCGGCAGACGATGTTCGCCCTCCCGCGAACTGATCCCCCTACGGTTCGCGTATTGCGTTATCCAGCCCCCGCAGCAACGGATACAGGAAATAGGAGATCACCGTGCGCTTGCCGACCTTGATTTCCGTGGACACGGTCATGCCCGGAAGCAACCGCACCGGCACATCCGAAGCATTCAGCCTCGTATCGGCGAGCAGGACGCGGGCCTTGAAAAAGGGCGCGGCCGGCTGGCTGGGGGTGGCGGTCTGGTCCTGCTGGCCGGTCAGGAACGTGTCCTCACTGATGGTGCGCACCGTGCCGGAGGCCGTGCCGTATTTCTGGAAGGGATAGGCGTCGAGCTTGATGCGCGCTTCCTTGCCGACGGCAACGCGGCCGATATCGCGCGTGTTGATCGAAACTTCGGCTTCGAGCGGCACGTTGATCGGCACCAGGGTGACGATCGGTTCGGCTTCGCGCACCACCGATCCGATGGAGCGCTGGGCGAGATCCAGCACGACGGCATCGGCGGGTGCCGTCAGCGCCACCATGTTGCGGCGCAGCTCCATCTTTTTCAGTTCCTCGTCAGCCATGTCGCGCTGGCCGCGCAATTCCACCAGCTGCTCCATGGCGGCGCGGCGGAAATCCTCGATGAAGGCCTGGCGGTCGGCTCGGAGCTTGGCATAGGAGTGGGCGGCCTCGTCGGCCTTGCCACGGACGGCGGTCAGGTCGGATTCCACGTCGAGGCGGGCGTCGCGCGAGCCGAGCAGCGTAATCAGCGAGCCGCTCTGGTTGTCATAGAGCCGCTCCCGCGCTGCCTCGATCTGCGAGAGCCCTTCGCGCCTGTCGTTGAGCACCGCCTCCTGGTTCCTGCTTGCCGCAAGAGCGGCCGACTGGCCGGCGATCTGCTGGTCGAAATTCTGCAGCTGCGCCACGTAGAAGGCCCGCCGCTGACCGAAGAGCTGCGCCTGCAGCATCTGGTCGGGCGTATCTCCCGCCATCTTGGTATAATCGTCGCCGGCAAGCTCCGCCTCGATGCGTTTTACCTGGGCGTCGAGCGCGGAGAATTTCGCCTGCTGCTGGTCGACATCGGCCTGGCTGAAAGTGGCGTCGAGGGTCGCGAGCGTCTGCCCGGCATGCACCACTTCGCCGGCCTTCACCTCGATCGTGCGGATGATCGAGGTTTCGAGTGGCTGGACGACGATGGTCGGCTGGGTGGTGACGAGCTTTCCGGGCGCGATCACCACCTCGTCAATCGAGGAGACCGAGGCCCAGGTGATCGCCGCGGCAAGCAGCGCCGTCACACAGTAGAGCGTCATGCGCGCCACACGCGGCGGCGCGCGTTCCTCGAGCTCGACGGCATCGGACTGGAATTCCGCGATCGCCGGCGGCAGCGGCGGCCGGGCGGCCAGTTGTCTTCCCTTGTCAGAAGGCCCCTGATCGGAGGAGCGCTTATCTGAAGGGACCGGCAGGTTTTCGCTGGGTTTTCTCGCGTGCGCGTTCATGCGACCTGCCTCATTTGCTGGGCCCACAGGTGGCGATAAGTCATGCAGCGCGATACAAGCTGATCGTGCCGGCCGATATCGGCGACCTTGCCACGGTCGACGACGAGAATGGCATCGGCATCGACGAGCGTCGAAAGCCGGTGCGAGACGATGATGACGGTGCGGCCGGCAGCGATGCGGCTCAGATTCTCGCGGATGATCGCCTCGCTGTCAGGGTCGAGCGCGCTCGTCGCCTCGTCGAAGATCAACAGCTTCGGATCGGTGATCAGCGCGCGCGCGATGGCCAACCGCTGCTTCTGGCCGCCGGAAAGGTTCGAGCCATTTTCCTCCAGCATCGTGTCGAAGCCGCGCGGCAGGCGCTCGATGAACTCCTCGGCGCCGGCGATGCGGGCGACCTCCATGATTTCCTCGATGCTGGCATCGGGCTTGGCGGCGGCGATATTGTCGCGAACCGAGCCGCGAAACAGGAAATTGTCCTGCAGCACGACGCCGATGCTGGTTCTCAAGTGCACGAGGTCAATCTCGCGGCTGTCATAGCCGTCCATGCGCACCAGCCCCTCCTGGCTCTGATAGAGCCCCTGGATGAGCCGCGTGATCGTCGTCTTGCCCGAGCCGCTCTTGCCGACTACGCCGAAGACCGAGCCTGCCGGAACGGCGAAGGAGACATTGTCGAGCGCAGGTGCCGCATCCGGCGCATAGCGGAAGGAGACGCGGTCGAATTCGATGCGGCCATGCAGATGCGGCCGCACACCGCGGCCGCGTCCGGCCTGCTCCGGCCGCTGATTCATGATCTCACCGAGCATGCGCACCGAGAGCGCCACTTCCTGATATTCGTGCACCATGGTGACGATTTGCACCAGCGGCCCGGAGACGCGGCCGGCGAGCATGTTGAAGGCGACCAGCGCGCCGATCGTCATCGCACCGCTGAAGACATCGAGTGCGCCCAGGCCGATGATCGCCACACTCATCAGCTTTTCCAGAAGCCCCGTCAGCGACTGAGCGATGGTGGAGATCTTCTCGACCCGGAAGCGCACCGAGATCGACTGGGCCGAATAATCGTCCCATACCTTGCGCTGGCGCGGCTCCAGCGCCAGCGATTTCACTGTGCGCATGCCGTGCACGGTTTCGACAAGCAAGGCCTGCCGGTCGCCTTCGGCCTGGTAGAGCGCCTGCAGGCGGCGCTGGAACGGGCCGACGAGCATCATCACCACCAGCCCGACGAGCGCTGCGAAGCCGAGCACCACGAGCGTCAGCTTGACACTGTAGAGAAGCAGGATCGGCACGAAGACGAAGAGCGAGACGCCGTCGAGAAGCGTCAGGAACAGCCGGCCGGTCAGGAATTCGCGAATGCGCCCCGTCTGTTGCATATGCTTGACGAGAACGCCGGCAGACGCCTGCTCGAAGAGTGCGATCGGCAGGTTGAGCAGATGGCCGAAGGTGCGCGTCGCCACCCGGATGTCGATCCTGTTGGTGGCGTAGAGCAGCAGATAACGGCGCAGGAAGCTGAAGGTCGCGTCGAAGACGAGCGCCACCGCGATACCGACCGTCAGGACCGTCAGCGTCGCATAGCTCTGATGCACGAGCACTTTGTCGATGACGAGCTGAAAGAACATCGGCGTCGTCAGCCCGAGACCATAGAGCACGAAGGCGGCAAGCGCGACATCGCGGAAGAAGCTGCGCTGCTTGATGATTTCGGGGACGAACCAGCGGAAGCCGAAGGGCCGGTCTTCGTCGGACATGCGATAGTTGCGCTTCAGCAGGACGACCGATCCGAGCCAGGCCTTGGCGAATTGTTCTTCACTGAGCATCATCACTTCGGCGCGGGACGCCAGCGGATCGAGAACACGAATTCTCTCATCCTCGCCGCTGCCGACAGCGCCGGCGATCACCACCCAATTGCCGTTCGTCAGTTCCGCGAGCACCGGAAAGGCCTCGCCGAGCTGAAACAGGCTTCGCCAGTCGAGCGTCAGATGCCGGGCTCTGAGGCCGGCATCCTTGGCCATCCGCAGCAGCTGCCGTACGGCAACGGGATCGTTGCCGACGGCATAATCATGCTGCAATCGCTCAGGCGCGAGATCAACGCCGTGATGACGCGCGACGAGCGCCAGACAGTGCAGGTTGGTATGCAGAAAACCACTCATGGCCCACCCGAAACAATAAGAGACCGAGTCAATATTCGTTTTGTCAGTTGAAGTTCGGCGAAGCGTTCGAAGCGCCGGCCGGCGCCGACTGGATATCGGCAGCCGCCGCCGCCGACATATCGCCGATACGACGGACCGCACCCGCTTCGACCAACCCGCCGAGCGCCTTCTGCATCAGATCCACCGCATTGGCGAAAGCATCGACAGGCATGATGATGCGCTGGCGGAAGACCGGCTTCGGGTTGTTGTTGTCGTCACGATCGGTTGCCGAAAGCGACATCAGGTCGATGCGCACGATCGTTCCCGTAATGGTGATTTCGCCGATGCCGTCTGCATAAAGTTCGTTGCTCATTGTTCTCTCCTCCGGTTGATAATCAAAACGTCTTCACTCAGGGCGTCTTGCGTTCCTTGGAACACTCTAACTATTTGAATGCGCAGGGATATGTCCGTGCTGCCAGGCCGGAAACGGATCGCGAATGCCGACGGCGGTCTGCGGATCGAAACCCGTCTCCTCTCCGATCAGGCAATAACCGAGAGCAGCGCGGATCGCTTCCTCGTCGAAGCCGGAACCGATGAAGACGAGTTCCTGACGGCGGTCTCCCCAGACATCGTCCCAATGCCGGTCGATGAGCTGGCGGAACTGCGGAAAGCGCGGCCATTGCACCCGCGGCACCGAGGCCCACCAGTAGCCCCTGGTCTCGATCCGGCACTGGGTGCCGGCAATCGACAGAAGGCCGATCTCATCAGGCCTCGTCGCCAGCCAGAAATGACCCTTTGCGCGGATGAGGCCCGCCCATTTCCGGTCGAGGAAATCCTTGAGCCTCAGGGGATGGAAGGGCCGGCGGCTGCGATAGACGAAGCTTCTTATGCCGTATTCCTCGGTCTCCGGCACATGATCGCCCCAGCCGAAGAGTTCCTTGTGCCAGAGCGGATGGCGGGCGGCCTTCGCCTCGCTGAAGAGGCCGGTATCCAGGATCGCCCCAAGCGGCACCTGGCCGAAGACCGCCTCGATGACCCGAGCTTCCGGATTGAGCGCCGCGACGACCCGGCGAACCTCGGCAAGGTCGGCGCACGGCACGTCGCCTGCCTTGTTGATGATGACGACATCGGAAAATTCGATCTGCTCGACGAGCAGTTCCACGAGCTTGCGCTCATCATCCCCGTCACGCCTTTCGCCGCGATCGGCAAGGAACTCGGCGCTCTGGTAGTCTGTGAGAAGATTGACCGCATCGACGACGCAGACCATCGTGTCGAGACGCGCCACGTCGCAGAGGGCCGCCCCGCTTTCGTCGCGGAAGGAGAAGGTCGCGGCAACAGGCAGCGGCTCGGCAATGCCGGTGCCCTCGATCAGCAGATAGTCGAAACGGCCCGCAGCTGCGAGCCGGCGCACTTCGCTCAGGAGATCGTCGCGCAAGGTGCAGCAGATGCATCCATTGGTAAGCTCTACCAGCGTCTCGTCGGTGCGCGAGAGATCTGCTCCCCCCTCGCGCACGAGCTCCGCATCGATGTTGACCTCGCTCATATCGTTGACGATGACGGCAACCCGGCGGCCCTCCCGATTGCTCAGGACATGATTGAGGACAGTCGTCTTGCCGGCGCCGAGAAACCCGGCGAGAACCGTTACGGGCAATCTGTTGTCTGCACCCATCATCGAAACTCTCACTCTTTACAGCATGCTTGGCCTTGCATCCTCGCGGGCTTTACGCTGCGAGCTGTGGTTTGAACGCCACATCAACATAGTAGTTCGTGCTGTTATAGCTGGCTGTCGGGAACAATCCGCCCGCTCCATAGGCATAGACGCCGTTGCTGCCGCCGGGCGCCTTCAGATCGCCGTTAGTCACGTCGCTGGCAAAGTAATTGCCTGATGCCGAATAGTTGCCGTTGCTCGAGTAGGAAACGACGTAGGTCGTATCCGCCTGGATCGCGATCTGCTGGGTGAGCTGCGCAGTCTGCCAGCCGCTGGCCGTCTCGTTGTTGAAGGTGACGCTGCCGAGCAGCGTGCCGGATGCGGTCCAGAGATAGCCGTTGTGCGGGCCGGTATTGTCTGCTCCCTTGTAGAAGCGGATGCCGGTGATCCAGCCTGACGTATCGGCCTGGAATTTCATGCCGAGATTGACCGGTTGGTTGTCGGCGACCGAGACGACCGAGGGCGTCGCGTTTGCTGCAAAGAGGTTCTGCTCCGGTCCTGCAGCCGGGTTGTTGATGGTGAGCGCGACCTGCGCCGAGGCCGTGCCGCCCTTGCCGTCCGATATCGCGTAGCTGAAGCTTGCCGGTCCCGAATAGCCTGCCGTCGGCGTGAAGGTCACGGTCTGGGCCTGGGCATCGTAGGCGACCGAGCCGTTGACCGCGCCACTGACGCCGGTGACGACAAGCGCATCGCCATCGCCGTCGGTATCGTTTGCCAGGAGTGCCGAGGCCTGGATGGTGATCGGCGTGCCGCTATTGGTCGTAAAGCCGCTGTCATTGGCGGCGACCGGAACCGCATTCTGCGCGCCGCCCTGCTGATAGACCACGTCGACCCAGTAATTGCTCGCATTGTAGGAAGCGGTCGGGAACAGGCTGCTCGTGCCATAGGCATAAAGGCCGTTGCCGCCGCTCGTCGTGCTCGATGGCGCCGTCAGCGCACCGTTCGTATGATCCGTCGTGAAGTAGTTCGCCGTTGCGGAATAGAAGCCGTTCGAATGGTAGCTCGCCACATAGGTGGCGCCGGCGGTCACATTGATCGGCTGGGTGAAGGAAACCGTCTGCCAGCCGCTCGCCGTCTCGTTGATGAAGGTCGCCTGGGCCAGAAGCTGGCCACCCGCCGTCCAGAGCGAGCCGACATGCGCGCCGGTATCCTGGGCGCTCCTGTAATAGGTGAGCCCGGTGATCTGACCGCCGGCGGAAGCGATGAACTTGACGCCGAGTTCGACCGAATTGGGATCATTGGCGGCGGCAACCCCCGACGTGTCTGCGCCGGTGAACAGGCTTGACGTCGGGCCGCCCGCGGGTGGTGCAGCCACATTGAGGCTGACCGTTGCGGATGCCGTGCCGCCGAATCCGTCCGAGATCGAATAGGAGAAGCTTGCCGCACCCGTATAACCGGCCGTCGGGGTGAACGTGACCGACTTGGTCTGGCTGTTGAAGGTCACCGTTCCGTTGGCCGCACCATTGACGCCGGTGATGCTGAGCAGGTCGCCATCGGCATCGGTATCGTTGGCAAGCAGGCTGGCTGCGGCAATCGACAGCGCCGTGCTGGAATAGGTCGTGTAGCCATTGTCATTGGCGGCGACCGGCAGCACGTTGCTCGTCTGGTTGTAGACGACATCCACCCAGTAATTCGACGACTGGTAGCTGGAGGTCGGAAAACCGGTGCCCTCGGCAAAGACGCCGTTGCTGCCGGCAAGCGCCGTCAGCGAACCATTGCTATGGGCTGATGTGAAATAGTTTGCCGTTGCCACATAGGAGTCGGTCGTGTGGTAGGAGGCGACATAGGTCGTGCCGGCTAGGATATGCACCGGGTTCGAGAATGTTGCAGTCTGCCAGCCGCTCAGCGATCCGCTGTCGGCGAAAGTGACGGTCGCGACCAGTGTGCCGTCCGCCGTCCACAGCGAGCCGGTATGCGGGCCGGTATCGCCTGATGCCTTGTAGAAGCGAACGCCGGTCACCATGCCGCTCGACGAAGCGGAGAACCGCATGCCGAGTTCCAGCGACTGGCCCTCGTTATAACTTGCGCCCGTCGGCCCTTCGCTCGAGGTAAACAGTGTTTCCCCGGCAGGGCCCTGGTTTACGGTGAGGCTGACATTGCCCTGGTCCGTGCCGCCGCGCCCGTCCGACAGCGTGTAGCTGAAGCTTGCCGGCCCCGAATAATCGTTGGTCGGCGTGAAGATGACGGTGCCGTTCTGCTTGTTGAGCGTTACCGTGCCGTTGACGGCATTGCCGACGGCCGAAATCGTCATCGCATCGCCGTTGGGATCCGTATCGTTTCCGATGAGCGAGGCGATCGAGATGACGACGCTGTCGTTGCGGGTGATGGTCAGCCCGGCATCGTCGGTCGCAACCGGCGCGCTGTTGGGCCCGGCATCGAAGACCACATCGACCCAGTAGTTGGTGCCGGTGCCGGGGCTCTGGCCGGGGAATGTGCCGGCATTGTCGCCATAAGCGTAGACGCCGCCGCCGTCGACGGCCTTCAGCGCGCCACTGGCATAGGTGCTGCCGAAATAATTATCGGTGGCCGAATAGAAACCGTCGGTGTGATAGGAGGCCACATAGGTCGTGCCGGCGGCAATCTGGATCGGGCTGGAGAAGATCACCGTTTGCCAGCCGGAGAGCGACTCGCCGACCGAGACACCCGTTGCCAGCAAAGTTCCGTCGGCTCTCCAGAGGCTGACGACATGGTCGCCGATATCGTGGAAGCCCTTGTAGAAGCGGATGCCTTCCACATAGCCTGCCGTCGTCGCCTGGAAGCGCAGGCCGAGCTCGACGGAATTGGGATCGATCGCCATTTCGACAGTCGGTTTCTCCGCCAAGGTCCAGAGGCCTTGCGTTCCCGGCAGGGTGACGGTGACCTGCTTGCCGGCCGATGGCGCCTCCATGTTGACGCTGTCGTCGACGGCGCGCGACAGGATCGTATAGGTGCCGCTTGCCTGCACGACCCAGTTATAGCTCCAGCTCTCTCGGCCGGTGGCCTTGAACCAGTGCTGGCCGCCATCGGTGGAAACCTCGACGCCGGCAATGATGCCGCCGCCGAAATCCTGCGCCGTGCCTGATATCGTCACGTGCTGCCCTTCGACGAAGCTTGCGCCGACGATCGGCGAGCTGATCGACGAGGTCGGCTTCAGCGTGTCGGTCGATTGGGTCGCGAGGATCAGGCTCGCATCCAGCGTCGTCGGCTGGATGCCCATGTCCGCGAACATGTTGACCATCGCCTGCTGGACGTTGCGATCGGTCGACGTGGCCGGACCCTGATGATTGTCACTCAGCCCCCAGGACCAGAAGACGGTGCCGGCGCCGAAGACCAGCGCGCCGCTTTCCGCCCGGTACATGGTGAGGCTATGGGTCGCCACCGCATCGCCGACCGTCGTGCCGTAATCACGCAGATAGGTGCTCACAGCGATGGAGGAGAGCGACAGGTTGATCAGCCCGTCCGGGCGGAAGCCGTTCTCGACGTCGGAATCCCATTCGTAGCCGAGCAGGTTCTGCACCAGATTGTAGGTATCACCCTCCTGCAGCTCGGCGACATCGGTGTTACGCCAGAAGCGCAGGTTGGAATAGTCGTAGGGGATGGAGATCGTATCCTGGCGGTAGCTGTCCACCTGGAACATCGTGCCGGTCAGCGAATTCTCCGGCTCCTGCCCCGCATCGGCATAACGCGGATCGCGCCACGTGCCGGTGCCGACGTTGCTCGGATCCGTGCTCGTGCCCCAGGTTTCCTTGTAGCAGACCATGGTGCGGTAGGCCTGGCCGCTGCCGTCGATGCTGCTTTCCCAGCGGACCTTCCAGTAGCACTCGTTGCCGCTCCAGAAGGCGAGGTTGACACCGGCATCGCGCGCCGCCTCGACATTGGCGCGCTGTTCGGCAGACCAGTATTCGTCATGGCCGACGGAGAGATAGGCATCGTGGTTGAGCAGCAGCGTGCCGCTGCGCGCCGCATCGACGCCGGAAATATAGGAAACGTCGTAGCCGTTCTGCTCCAGCCACGAGATGGCAGAGGATTCGACGCCGAAGACGTAATCGTGCGAGCCGCCGATCGGGCTCGTATTGGTGATGATCGGTCTATTATAGCTGACGGCCGAGGCGCGGCCGATGGCCGTCAGGCCGCAGCTGCAGTTCGGCGGCAGGTAGCCGATCATGGCGGCCGGGTCGACGGGCACTTCGCCGTAATAGAGGCTGGCGCCGCCCCAGGCATTATAGGCCTGCCAGGTCGTGTCCGACGTCTGGAAGACGATATCGCTGGTCGAGGCATCGTCGCGCACGACGAAGGGGATGATGCCGGCATCCTCGGTGCCATCCTCGCGCACCAGCTTGGCGAAGTAGACGCCGGAGACGGCATCGGCAGGGATCTGCCAGCTGGCCGAAACCGACCAGTTGCCGCAATCGATGAGGCCGAGCGACATGTCGACGATCGGATGCGGCTGGATCTGCGCCGTGGTCAGCTGCTGCTCGATCGAGTCGACCTTGCGCGCGCCGGCCCCGCCATAATAACCCATGCGGTAGATATCGATGCGATAATGGGTGGAATCCGTGGCGATCTTGAAATCGACCGTCTGACCGATATTGGTGCTGATTTCGGTGGCGAAGCCCTGGATGGTGCCGCCGCCGTCGCCCTCCAGGCCCCATTCGCTGATCGGGTTGCCCTGCTTCAGGTTTTCGAGCGCGATCTTGTTGGGCGTCACTGCTGCCGCTGCGGCCGCCGCCGGCGCCGCCAGTGCTGCCGGGGCCGCGGCAGTCTCAGCAGAAACGTCCTGGCTCGGCTCCACCGACATGGATGCTATCGAGGCCTGAAGGCGCAACGAAGTTGTGCCGACACTGCTGGAAGAACTGACCGGCGCCGCCGTTTCGGCGCTGCCGGTATCGATATCGCTGGTAACACCCGTAAGCGCGGGGGCGGCAGGCAGTGCCGCAGCCTCCTCGGCCGGATCCGGGCCAAGCACGGTGCGTTGCAATGTGGAGGAAGGCGTCTGGAAGACCGACGCGACCGACGCCGTCTTCGTGGACGTGTCCTGCGCGCCGCCATCGGCAGCAGGCGCCGGCATCGCCGTCGACGGTGCCGGAGACGATTGCATGTCGCCTGAAGATATCAGGGAAGATGTGACCGTGCCGGTGAAGGAGGATTGGACGGTGGCGCTGCCCTGATTGGCAAAGGTCGGGGCACCATCGGTACTTCTCGACGACACGACCGTCGCGGAGGCAAGGACTGCGCTCCAGGCAGAGGGTGCACGACAGATACTCAACGCCCCACCAAATGTACTCAGATACTCACGATTACCCACATGAATTCTCCGCATCAGCGGCGTCCCCTTCCGCATCGGCCGGCCCTTCGACCGCTGTAGCAAGACGTTCATTCTGGCACCTTTGCGAAGGGAACGTACGACAGCAATCCGGGGTATGTGGGAGGTAGCCCCTACTCCAATATGATGACCCTCACCCCATACCGGCCGACAAGGCCCCAAAGTTGCCGACGGCTCCCTGCCGAGTGCCTCACGGCGGGAAAAGGAATGCTGGTTCGGTCCGGCTGTCCCAGCCGGCTAACTCGAGCGTTGTCCGGCGCCGCCCCGTGTTACCAGGCCGGAAACGGATCTTCGAGGGTGGCCCAGTCGCGCGGATCGGCGCTGGCGAGGCATCCGTCCAGCGCGGTGCGCACACCTGTCTCGTCCATGCCGACGCCGATAAAAACCAATTCCTGCCGACGGTCGCCCCAGGCGCTGTCCCAGCGGCTCTCGAGCTGCTGACGAAACTGCTGATGGCTCGGCCAATCCTGCCGGGGCACGGCGGCCCACCAGAGCCCCATCGGCTCGCAGCGCCGCTGGATCCCGGCAGCCGACATCAGGCCCACATGACGCGGGCGCGTGGCAAGCCAGAAATGGCCCTTGGCGCGCAGCACTCCAGGCCAGGGCTCATCCAGGAATGCCCGAAACCGCATGGGATCGAAGGGACGCCTGGTGCGATAGACAAAACTCGAGACTCCGTATTCCTCCGTCTCAGGAACATGCTCATCCGGGCTGTACAATTCCTTGTGCCACAGGGGATGCGCAGCTGCCTTTGCTTCATCGAAGAGGGCGGTATTGAGGACGGTCGGAAGCGATATCTTGCCGAAATCCGTCTCCACCTGGAGCGCATCCGGGTTGAGAGACGTCACGATCTTGCTCACCTCAGCGCGGACCTCATCTGTCGCGTCCGAGATCTTGTTGATGACGACGACATCGGCAAACTCGATCTGATCCACCAGCAGGTCTATGAGGGTGCGCCGATCCTCGCCGTCCCGCTGCAGGCCGCGGTCGGCAAGCAGATCGGCACTGCTGTAGTCGGCTAACAGGTTTGCCGCGTCGACCACGGTGACCATCGTGTCGAGCCTGGCAAAATCGGCGAGCGAGACGCCGTTCTCGTCGCGGAAGGAAAAGGTTGCCGCAATGGGGCGCGGCTCGGCGATACCGGTGCCTTCGATCAACAGATAGTCGTATCGCCGCTCTTCGGCCAGCCGCCGTACTTCCGTCAGAAGGTCGTTGCGCAGGGTGCAGCATATGCAGCCGTTGCTGAGCTCGATCAATGTCTCCGTCGTCTGCGACAGGTTGCAGCCGCCGTCTCGAATGAGACTGGCGTCTATGTTCACTTCGCTCATATCGTTGACGATGACAGCAACCCGCAGGCCCTGACGGTTATTCAGGACGTGGCTGAGAAGCGTCGTCTTGCCGGCGCCGAGGAAGCCGGCCAGCACGGTTACCGGGAGCCGCTCGATCCTGCTCATCGGCATTCCCCGAATGTGGACGGTCGGAGCGCCCCTCGCCGCGGCCAGCATTTGCGTCGTATCAGCCTCATTCGAAACCGTCCCTAACCTTTGCTTCACCCGACGAGCTGCGGCCGGAAGACCACGTCCGCATAGTAATTCGATGAATCGTAGGAGTTGGTCGGGAAGAGACCTGTCGTGGCCGATCCGCCATACGCATAGACACCGTTGCCACCGGCGACCGCGCTTGATTGGGCCGTCAACGGACCGTTGGTGACGGCACTGGCGAAGAAGCCGTCAGTTGCCACGTAAGCGCCGGTGGTGTGATAGGAGGCGACGTAGATCGTGTTGGCGGCGATGGTGACGGGGGTTGAGAAGTTCACCGTCTGCCAGCCGCTCCCGGTGGTGCCGGCGAAGGTGGCGGTGGCGAGCTTGGTGCCCGTCGTGGTCCACAGGTCGACGACATTCTGGCCGTTATCGTTGGCGCTGCGGTAGAACTTGATGCCGGTCACGTCACCGGCAACGCTCGACTGGAACTTGACGCCGAGTTCGAGCTGCTGACCATCATTGAGGTTGGTCTGGGCCGGCGTGCTGGAGGCGTTGAACAGGCTGTAGGTCGTCGCCGCCGCCGAGGCGGTGATGTTGAAGTTCTCATTGGCGGCAAGGCCGCCAAGATCCGTCGCCGTCACCCTGACGCCATAGGTGCCAGCGGTCGTCGGCGTGCCGGAGAAGGTCCGCGTCGTGGCATTGAAGCTCAGCCAGGCAGGCAGCGCCGTGCCATCGGCGGCCGTTGCCGAATAGGTCAGCGTCTCGCCGCTGTCGACATCGGTGAAGGTCGTCGTCGGAACGGCGAAGGAGAAGGCCGTGCCGACGGTGGCATTCTGACCAGCCGTCTGGACGGCCAGCACCGGCGCGTCGTTGGCACCATGGATGGTGACGGTCAGATTGGCCGTGGCCGTGGCGCCGGCGCTGTCGCGCATCGTGTAGCTGAAGACATCGCTCAGCGTGTTGGTCGACTGCCGCAGCCCCTGGACGGCGGTATTGGTCTCGTTGATCGTATAGGTATAGGCGCCCGATGCATTGAGCACGAGACTGCCATAGGTACCGTTGAGCGCCGAGCCCAGCGTGCCCGACGTCGCGCCGAAGACCACGGCCGTGACGGTCTTGGTATCGCCGGCATTCGGATCGGTGTCGTTGGTCAGCACGTTGCCGCTGGCAACCGCGCCGCCCGAACCGTTGGCCACCCCGCCCTTCTCGGTCGCATCCCCCGCATCGGCAACTGCCGTCGGCGGCGTATTGCCGGGCGTCGACACGGCGATGTTGAAGGTCTCATTGGCGGCAAGGCCGCCAAGATCCGTCGCCGTCACCCTGACGCCATAGGTGCCAGCGGTCGTCGGCGTGCCGGAGAAGGTCCGCGTCGTGGCATTGAAGCTCAGCCAGGCAGGCAGCGCCGTGCCATCGGCGGCCGTTGCCGAATAGGTCAGCGTCTCGCCGCTGTCGACATCGGTGAAGGTCGTCGTCGGAACGGCGAAGGAGAAGGCCGTGCCGACGGTGGCATTCTGACCAGCCGTCTGGACGGCCAGCACCGGCGCGTCGTTGGCACCATGGATGGTGACGGTCAGATTGGCCGTGGCCGTGGCGCCGGCGCTGTCGCGCATCGTGTAGCTGAAGACATCGCTCAGCGTGTTGGTCGACTGCCGCAGCCCCTGGACGGCGGTATTGGTCTCGTTGATCGTATAGGTATAGGCGCCCGATGCATTGAGCACGAGACTGCCATAGGTACCGTTGAGCGCCGAGCCCAGCGTGCCCGACGTCGCGCCGAAGACCACGGCCGTGACGGTCTTGGTATCGCCGGAATCCGGATCGGTGTCGTTGGTCAGCACGTTGCCGCTGGCAACCACGCCGCCAGAACCGTTGGCCACCCCGCCCTTCTCGGTCGCATCCCCCGCATCGGCAACCGCCGTCGGCGTCGTGTTCGGCGCTGTCGATGCCGGACGGAAGACCACATCGGCATAGTAATTGGCGGCAGCGTAGGTGGCATTCGGGAAAATGCCTGCGGTGGCGGAGCCGCCATAGGTGTATACGCCGTTGCCGCTGGCCGACGCGGTCAGCGGGCCGCTGGTGACGGCGGCCGTAAAGAAATTGTCGGTCGCGACGTAGGCCCCTGTCGTGTGATAGGAGGCGACGTAGATCGTGTTGGCGGCGATGGTGACGGGGGTTGAGAAGTTCACCGTCTGCCAGCCGCTCCCGGTGGTGCCGGCGAAGGTGGCGGTGGCGAGCTTGGTGCCCGTCGTGGTCCACAGGTCGACGACATTCTGGCCGTTATCGTTGGCGCTGCGGTAGAACTTGATGCCGGTCACGTCACCGGCAACGCTCGACTGGAACTTGACGCCGAGTTCGAGCTGCTGACCATCATTGAGGTTGGTCTGGGCCGGCGTGCTGGAGGCGTTGAACAGGCTGTAGGTCGTCGCCGCCGCCGAGGCGGTGATGTTGAAGTTCTCATTGGCGGCAAGGCCGCCAAGATCCGTCGCCGTCACCCTGACGCCATAGGTGCCAGCGGTCGTCGGCGTGCCGGAGAAGGTCCGCGTCGTGGCATTGAAGCTCAGCCAGGCAGGCAGCGCCGTGCCATCGGCGGCCGTTGCCGAATAGGTCAGCGTCTCGCCGCTGTCGACATCGGTGAAGGTCGTCGTCGGAACGGCGAAGGAGAAGGCCGTGCCGACGGTGGCATTCTGACCAGCCGTCTGGACGGCCAGCACCGGCGCGTCGTTGGCACCATGGATGGTGACGGTCAGATTGGCCGTGGCCGTGGCGCCGGCGCTGTCGCGCATCGTGTAGCTGAAGACATCGCTCAGCGTGTTGGTCGACTGCCGCAGCCCCTGGACGGCGGTATTGGTCTCGTTGATCGTATAGGTATAGGCGCCCGATGCATTGAGCACGAGACTGCCATAGGTACCGTTGAGCGCCGAGCCCAGCGTGCCCGACGTCGCGCCGAAGACCACGGCCGTGACGGTCTTGGTATCGCCGGCATTCGGATCGGTGTCGTTGGTCAGCACGTTGCCGCTGGCAACCGCGCCGCCCGAACCGTTGGCCACCCCGCCCTTCTCGGTCGCATCCCCCGCATCGGCAACTGCCGTCGGCGGCGTATTGCCGGGCGTCGACACGGCGATGTTGAAGGTCTCATTGGCGGCAAGGCCGCCAAGATCCGTCGCCGTCACCCTGACGCCATAGGTGCCAGCGGTCGTCGGCGTGCCGGAGAAGGTCCGCGTCGTGGCATTGAAGCTCAGCCAGGCAGGCAGCGCCGTGCCATCGGCGGCCGTTGCCGAATAGGTCAGCGTCTCGCCGCTGTCGACATCGGTGAAGGTCGTCGTCGGAACGGCGAAGGAGAAGGCCGTGCCGACGGTGGCATTCTGACCAGCCGTCTGGACGGCCAGCACCGGCGCGTCGTTGGCACCATGGATGGTGACGGTCAGATTGGCCGTGGCCGTGGCGCCGGCGCTGTCGCGCATCGTGTAGCTGAAGACATCGCTCAGCGTGTTGGTCGACTGCCGCAGCCCCTGGACGGCGGTATTGGTCTCGTTGATCGTATAGGTATAGGCGCCCGATGCATTGAGCACGAGACTGCCATAGGTACCGTTGAGCGCCGAGCCCAGCGTGCCCGACGTCGCGCCGAAGACCACGGCCGTGACGGTCTTGGTATCGCCGGCATTCGGATCGGTGTCGTTGGTCAGCACGTTGCCGCTGGCAACCGCGCCGCCCGAACCGTTGGCCACCCCGCCCTTCTCGGTCGCATCCCCCGCATCGGCAACCGCCGTCGGCGTCGTGTTCGAGCTCGGTGTCGTGAACATCACATCGACCCAATAGTTCGTCGACTGGAAGGTGGTGCTGGGGAACAGGCTGTTGTTGCCATAGCGGTAGACGCCATTGCCGCTGGCCGGTGCCGTCAGCGGACCGCTGGTCACATTTGAGGTGAAGTAGTTGGTGCTCGTCGAATAGTGACCGGTATTCGTATGGTAGGACGCGGTGTAGGTTTGTCCGACCGTCAGAGCCACTGGACTGGTGAAATAGGCAGTCTGCCAGCCGCTGGTAGTCTCGTTCGTAAAGGTGAGGGTCGCAAGCCGCGTACCGGTGCTCGACCATAAAGAACCGGTATGCGTGCCCGTATCCAGGTCGCCCTTGTAGAAACGAATGCCGGTGACCGTGCCCGCCACGGAGGTCTGGAATTTGACGCCGAGTTCAACGGCTGCGCTATCGTTGGTGTTGACGACCGCCGGTGTCGCCGAACCGAAGAGAGAGGTGTAATTCGGCCCGCTGACGGTGACCGTTCGCCCCGCCGAGGGTGTTTCCAGGTTGACGTTATCGTCCACTGCGCGCGATCGGATGGTGTAGGTGCCCGCGGTCTGCGGCGACCAGGTATAAGTCCAGTTCTCATCGCCTGTCGCCGGATGCCAGCTCGCTCCGTTATCGGTGGAGACCTCGACCGCAGCGATGACGCCGCCTCCGGTATCGGTAGCGGTGCCGGTAATCGTCACGGTGGATCCTACGGTCGCCGTGGCGGGCACCGTGATGACCGAGGTCGGCGCAGTATGGTCCGACGAAGCGGTTGTCGCGACGAGCCCGGATTGCAGTGTCCCAGGCTGAATGCCCATGTCGGCGAGCAGATTGACCATCGCCTGCTGCACGCGCGGGTCCGTCGGCGTCGCCTGGAGGTCGTGATTGTCGCTCAGGCCCCAGGCCCAGTAGACGGTGCCGGCGCCGAATACCAGCGCACCGCTCGGCGCCCGATAAAGCGTCAGATTGTGGGTCGAGGTCGCATTGCCGGTGGTGTTGCCGTAGTCGAGCAAGTAGGTGCTGACCGGAAGCGTCGTCGACGACAGCTTGACGAGGCCGGCCGGATCGAAGCCGTTGTCGACTGCTTCGTCCCATTCGTAACCTAGATAGTTCTTGGTGAGCGTTGCCGTCTGGCCAGGCTGAAGATTGGCAACGCTCGTATTGCGCCAGAAGCGCAGGTTGGCGTCATCATATTTAACCGTGATCGCGGCAAGATTGCTGCCGACATCGTCGACCTTGAACAACTGCCCGGTCAGCGAGTTTTCGGGGTTTCCGCCGCCGATGGCAGGCGGGCTGAGACGCGGATCGCGGAAGGTGCCCGTCCATTCGTTGGAAGGGTCGATGCTGGCGCTGGGCGACCATGTCTCCTTGTAGGAGATCAGGGTGCGATAAGGTGTGCCGTCGGCGCTGTAGGCATTGCCCCAGCGGGTGCGCCAATAGACCTCGTTGCCGCTCCAGAACATCAGGTTGACGCCGGCATCGCGCGCGGCTTCGACATTGGTCCTCTGCTGTCCGGACCAGTATTCGTCGTGCCCGGCATCAACATAGGTTTTGTGATTGAGCAACAGGCTGCCATAGCGGTCGACGTCGACACCCGACATGTAAGAAACATCGTAGCCGTTCTGTTCCAGCCAGGAGATGCCCGCATATTCGGCGCCGAACAGGTAATCCTGCGGACCGGCATAGGTGCCCACCCCGCCGCGGGTCGCAATCGGCCTGTTGTAGCTGACCGCATAGGCGCGGCCCGCCCCCTGCCCCGTCGCCGGACCGTTGCCGCCATAGAAGTTTGCGCCACCCCAGCCGTTATAAGCCTGCCAGGTCTCGTCGGCGGTTTGGAAGACGATATCGCTGTGACTGTCGTCGTCGCGCACGATGAACGGGATATGATTTTCGCCGGAGGTGCCATCCTGACGCACGAGCTTGGCGATATAGACGCCCGAGACGGCATCATCAGGTACGGTCCAGGACGCCGAGACGGCCCAGTTGCCGGCGTCCACCGTGCCGGTTGTGGCATTGCGCAGCGGACTGGGCTGGGTCTGCAATCCGGTATGCTGCATGGTCGCCACCTTGCGGGCGCCCATGCCGCCGTAATAGCCGAGCCGGTATATATCGATCCGGTAATTGGTGGAATTCGTATTGATCTTGAAGCTGATCGTCTTGCCGTTGTCGACACTGATATCGGTCGCAAAGCCCTCGATGTTGGTGCTGCCGGCACCGTCGATGCCCCACTCGCTTTCTGGATTGCCCTGTTTCTGATTTTCCAGCACGATCGGGTTGCTGGCCGCCGCTGCGGCCGCCAGATTTTGCGTCGTCAGCGACCGCTGCGTCGAAGGTGGCGTCGTTACCGAGCCGGAAAGGATGCCGATACCTTTGGAGGTGCTGTTGCCTGTTCCGGTCTCGCCACCGCCTGGCAATGATCCGGCCAAGACCGTTGATTCTGTCCAGTTTGCGGTGCCGCGCCAGCCCGAGAGAGGGGACAGATTACGATCGAGAAGCGGGTCGCTGACCGAGGCGCCGATGGCCCGCTTGAGCGCCGATACATAGTCCGGCCCCTCGGTCAGCTTGGTCCCCGCCAATTGACCGTCCTGTTGGAGCATGGCGCCGCCATGGGCCCAATCGAGAATCCGCGTGGGGGAGGTAAAGTAGCCGCACCCGCACACGCCAAAGGGCATGCCAAACGCCAGTGAATTGGCTCCGGCATGCTGGGCGCTCGCCTGCGCTGACGGGCTCGATTCGAGAATAACGACGTTGCCGGAGTGCGCACGCTCGCCCACTACCGCGGCAGAATCGTGCCCCGAGCCTGCCGGCGTAGGCGCCTGCGGCAGATACGGCGCCAAAGGATCGTCGCCTATGAGGTTCATTCCGGCGTAGGTGCGATAAAGGGGTGATGCCGCCCCGAATGCAACTCCGTTGGCGTTCCGCTCGACATGGGCAAAATCCGGCGTATGAACTGACAGTACGGACGCGGCTCTATCACCGCTTCGCTCTCCGATTTCACGATTGATTGTGAAAGCGTCAGGCAAGGGCGGCGCGACGAGGCTGTCGTCGGCCCGACCATCAGCGTCGCCGTTCACGCCCGCGCTCTGCCCAGCCTCATGCTCGTTGAGCGCAGCCTCCTTATGGGGATCGCCGACGAGGAGGGCCTGCTTGTTTCCATCAGCCGTTTGCACCGCTGCCGCGAGTTGAGCACTATCCCCGTTCTTTCCGGCAGGCTTGCGCGGCCTTTCCTTTCCGCCGACAGTCAACCATCGGGGAACCAACGAATCCAGCAGGAGTGAGCGCGAAGTCCACCGGCGAGCGTTGCGATACATGGCAGGTACCTCTCGCGAGATTGTCAGGGTCGTATCTATGAGGTTCGCTTAAACGCGAAGCTCTGAAGTATAGTCGAAAAATAAGCGAGTATATCCTACGCCTTTCGCTCTACAGACGGCATCCTTTGGGCAAGCGGCCGTGTTGCGTCGCCCACGCGACGGATCCGATGCGAAAGGGCGGAGATTTGCCGTTTCCTGGGCAAGCTCGAAGCCGTAGAGGGGCGAAACGGCCGGTCATCATGCGGTAAAATCGACGATCCCGAGCATGAGGGCGCTGCCGTATAGGTTGCACTTTACCGAAGCGATCGCGCCTATTTCTGCGTGCATAACCTATTGATTTTCCAAGACGACGCCTGCGTGCCGCACCGACGATATATGTTTCTACTCAATTTAGGCTGAAGCACCCTCCCCGCCTCATCAATAGTGATGTGGCAAAGCAAACGGCCTCCACCTTCCTCAAGGCTTCGCCAGGCTGCACACTGGCGGTGCAGCTTCGGAATTGGCTTCCGGCGTTCGAGCAGAGGTCAAGGTATCGTATCAGCGTCCGTGTAAGAATGTTTTGCAGGCGAGACATGTACATGAATCTATCGCACCGCGCCCCTCGCGTGTTCTTTCGCGCGACGTCCGTCATCAGCGCACTCCTCTTTCTTGCCGGAGCGGTGTCGCCAGCTCTCGCCGACAGCGCCCCCCTGGCTCCACAAACGAGAATCCGCCTGACGATCGTCCAATGGATACCCTCCAAAGGACAGTTTGAACGATGGGATGGGATTGGAGGCGACTATACGGTTTCGGATGCAGGTGTGGTCTCCCTGCCCTTCCTGGGGGCGCTGTCGGTTGGAAATCTGGACAATGAGGGCCTCACCAACGAGATTGGCAAGCGCCTTCAGGCGAAGATGGGTCTGGCCCAGGCACCTGCGGTGACCATCGACATTCTCGACTATCCCTCCATTTACGTCGTCGGAGACGTCGTGGCGCCGGGAGAATACAAGTTTCGCTCCGGCCTCAGCGTCCTGCAATCGCTCGCCATGAGCGGCGGCCCGTTGCGGGCTGCGGCACAGCAGCAGTCGCAGACGATCAGGCTTGCCGGCGATTTGCGGGAAATCGACCATTCGCTGCTGCGCGGTTCGGCAAAACTCGCGCGGCTGCAAACGGAGATGTCCGGCGCGAAGGAGATCGTCTTCGATCCGCCGCCCGCTGCCGATCGGCAATATGCCGAGAGTATCTACCAGGAGGAGCGGGTCATTTTTCAGGCCCGCGCAAGCGCGCTGGACAAGCAGTCGGTGGCCCTCGTCGAATTGCGCAATCTCCTGACGGCGGAAATCGATACGCTGGAAGAAAAGCTGAAAGGCTCGGATGACAATATCCAGTCGGTCGAAGAGCAACTGACGAGCGTGAAGACGCTGGTCCAGAAGGGCCTCACGATCACCTCACGCCAGATGGATCTGGAACGATTGCTCACCACCTATCGCTCCGACCGGCTCGACCTCGTGACGGCCATCATGCGGGGCCGCCAGGCGATCAACGAGACGACGCGCAATCTCGAGGGGCTTTCCGACACGCGCCGCAGCGAGGTCGCTTCCGAGGTGCAGGCTGAGAAAGCCAATCTCGATCAGCTCAAATTGAAGCGCGACACCACGCAACAACTGCTTCTCGAAGACCTGGCGAACGGCGCCAACGTGAATAACCGCCTTGAAGAACTCCCCCTGACGTTCGTCGTGAACCGGCGGGACAAGGGTGAGGTCAATCAATTCCAGGCCTCCGAAACGACCCCGCTGGCGCCGGGCGACGTGGTCAGGGTAACCCGGGCCCGCATCGCCGATGCGCCGTCCGAAGACGCCGCTGCGCTGCCTGATCAGACAGAGGCGCAGATCAGCCGGGTAAGCCGGTGATACGCGAAAAGCATGTGATGCAATCGAGCTTGCGGCAGGCGGTCGAACGCCAGCACGGGATAAACGGCTAGAACAGGATGATTTTCGGCCCGGCCGGCCTGAAATCTGAATTCTGTTCTAAATTAAAGGGTTAAAGCATGATGTCATCCGAAAACCGCTCACATTTTTCGGCATCGTGCTCTAGGGCCTTCCGATGACTTTGCGCATGACCCCACCCAGCAGCCAGACCTACACCGAAATCCTCAAGTCGACGATGCTGATGGGCGGCGCTTCGCTCGTGAATGTCGCACTCAGTATTATCAGAAACAAGGCGATGGCCGTCCTGCTCGGGCCTGAGGGCATCGGGCTTATGGGCCTTTACAGCTCGATTGTCGATATCGCGCAGTCCATCGCGGGTCTGGGCGTCGGCGGCAGCGGCGTGCGCCAGGTCGCGGAGGCCGCCGGCACCGGCGACGCAGCGAGGATTGCCCAGTCGGCGACGGTACTGAGACGCATATCGGTGGTGCTGGCGCTGCTTGGCGCGCTTCTTCTCGCCGCATTGGCATATCCTGTCTCAAGCTTCACTTTCGGCGATTTCCAGCATGTCGGCGGCATTGTGCTGCTGTCGCTCGCCGTTTTCTTCCGGCTGGTGTCTGCGGGGCAGAGCGCATTGATCCAGGGCCTGCGCGGCATTGCGGATCTCGCCCGCATCAACGTGCTGGCCGGGCTCTTCGGTACAGCCGTGAGTATCCCGTTGATCTACCTGTTCGGGGTCCAGGCGATCGCACCGTCGCTCGTGGTCATTGCAGCCGCATCGATCCTTCCGACCTGGTGGTACAGCCGGCGGATCTTTCCACATCCCTCGCCAATGCCCATGCGCCAGTTCAGCCGGGAGGTGTCGGCGCTGCTCCGGCTCGGTTTCGTCTTCATGGCAAGCGGACTTCTGACCTTCGGCGCAGCCTATGCCATCCGCATCATCGTGCTGAAGGAGGGCGGCGTCATGGCGGCGGGACTGTATCAAGCGGCCTGGGGCCTCGGCGGTCTATACGCCGGTTTCATCCTGCAGGCCATGGGAACGGATTTCTATCCGCGCCTGACCGCAACCATCGACAACAGTGCCGAATGCAATCGGCTGGTCAATGAACAGGCGGAAATCAGCATGCTGCTCGCTGGCCCCGGTCTGCTCGGCACGCTGACGCTCGCGCCGCTCATGATGAGCCTGTTCTATTCGGCGGAATTTCATGGGGCCGTCGAGCTTCTGCGCTGGATCTGCCTTGGAATGATGCTGCGGATTATTTCCTGGCCGATGGGTTTCATCGTCGTGGCGAAGCGTACCCAGGCGATTTTCTTCTGGACGGAGGTTGCGGCGACAGTCGTGCATGTCGGGCTTGCCTGGCTCTTGGTATCGCTGCTCGGGACGCAAGGAGCCGGCATGGCGTTTTTCGGCCTCTATGTCTGGCACAGCATCCTGATCTATGTGATCGTGCGGAAGCTGACCGGTTTTCGCTGGTCCGCCGCCAATCGCCGACACGCGCTGCTCTTCCTGCCTGCATCGGGGCTCGTCTTCCTGATGTTCTCGATTTTGCCGCTGTGGCCGGCAACGGTGATGGGCTTCGTCGCCGTCGTTCTCTGCGGGCTCTATTCGCTGCGCATGCTGATCGACCTGCTTCCGCCGGAATCCCTGCCGGCAATCATCCGTGGATGGATCACGAAATCAGCATAACGAACAATGCGCGCATCCGGAGATGCGCGCATTGTTCGTTATGCTGATTGCTCAGGCGAGAGCGACATCCCTGGCAGGTTGCACGCCGACGGCTCTGACGGTCGCTTCCGCAAGGGCGGCGCGAAGTGCCTCGACAACCCGGTCCATGTCGGACACCGTCATCTGGGCATAAAGCGGCAGGATGATCGTTTGCTGCTGCGCAGAGACGCTTCGCATCAGGCTCGTGGCAGCGCGGTAGGAGCTCTCACCTGAATAGGCGCCCTCCAGATGAATGTTCATCACGCCACGCCGGGTCGAGATACCCTGATCGAGCAGGGTCTGCATGACCGCCCGCTGGTCGACCGTATCGGGCAATCTCACACAGAAGCTCTGCCAGTTGCTGCGGGCCCAGCGCGGCTCGGCCGGCAGGGAAAGCCCGGCAATCGTCGACAGACGTTCGCAATATTGCTCGGCAAGCAGCCTGCGCCGGGCAACCAGTTCCGGCAACCGCCGCAACTGCTCGCGTCCGACGGCCGCCTGGAGATCGGTCATCCGGTAATTGTAACCCAATTCGTCATAGTCTTCGAAGATGACCTGTTTCGAGCCGTGGCGCACGGCATCGGTGACGCTCATGCCGTGCTGGCGCCAGAGCCGGAAGTTTCGGTCATATTCCGGATTGGCCGTGGTCAGCATGCCGCCATCGCCCGTCGTGACCACCTTCCTGGGGTGGAAGGAGAAGCACGCAATGTCGCCATGCGCTTTGCCGATCTTTTCCCAACGCCCGTCCCATAGGATTTCGCTTCCCGTCGCACAGGCCGCATCCTCGATGACCGGTATGTGATGACGCTTGCCGATCTCCACGATGGCGCGGAGATCGCAAGGCATGCCGAGTTGATGCACGCAGAGAATTGCTTTGGTGCGCGGCGTGATTGCCCTTTCGATCAGACCGGCCTCGATGTTGTAACCGTCTTCTTCTATATCGACGAAAACGGGCACCGCATCGCAGTATCGAACCGCGTTTGCGGTCGCGATGAAAGAATGGCTGACCGTGACGACTTCATCGCCCGCGGATACGCCGACCGCCTTCAGCGCCAGATGCAGCGCGGTCGTGCAGTTGGACATGGCACAAGCATGCGCGGCGCCCACGAAGGCGGCGAATTCACGCTCAAAAGCCGCGACCTCCGGCCCCTGCGTCACCCATCCCGACAGAATAACGCGGCGCGCAGCCTCAGCCTCCTCCTCCCCGAGGACGGGTTTGGCGACCGGAATTGTGGCCGGAATTGTGGATTGAGATGAACTCATGCCGCCTGCCCCCCTGCGTCGGTCTGCATTTGCCACCAGGCAACGAGATCACGAAGCCCTTGCTCCATGGAGATCTCCGCCTTGAAGCCGAGGAGCCGCTCGGCCTTGCTGATATCGGCAAGACGACGCGTGACGCCGTTGACCGTGCGGGCTTCTTTGTGCTCCGGCTCCAATGACGAACCCATAATGTCGCTCAACATCTTCGCGAGTTGCAGCAGGCTTATTTCCGTGCCGCTCGCGACGTTGAACACTTCGTCCGTGACATCGCTTTTCGCCGCCAGAATGTTTGCGCGGGCGATGTCGCGGGCATCGACGAAGTCCATCGTCTGGCTGCCGTCCCCATAGATGAGGGGCGGCATTCCCGCCATCAGGCGCTCCATCCAGCGGATCAGAACTTCCGTATAGGCGCCGTAAACGTCCATGCGCGGCCCATAGACGTTGAAATAACGGAGCGCGACATAGCGCAGACCGTACATCTCCGCAAAGCTGCGCATCAGCCCCTCGTTGAATGTTTTCGCCGCGCCGTAGATTGTCCGGTTATTGTAGGGATGATGCTCTTCGGTCGTAGGAAAGCTCTCGGCCAGCCCCAGAACGGAAGCCGAGGAAGCAGCGACCACCTTCGAGACACCTGCCTTGACGGCAGTTTCGAGAACGTTGAACGTGCCCTCCGCAAGCACATCAAAAGCCAGTCGCGGCTCTTCCGCGCATTGCGTGATGCGGATGGCGGCCTGATGAAACACGATATCGACGCCTTCGAAGACTTTTGCCAGAAGCGCTCTGTCGCGGATATCTCCCTCGATGATGTTAACGTACCCGCTGGCTATTGCCGTACTGAGATTATCCCGGCGTCCGCGCACGAAGTTGTCGAGAATGATGATCTCACGCGGTTTTTCCAATGCGACCAGATCGGCAATATGCGACCCGATCAGGCCGGCTCCGCCGGTAATGAGCACCCGTTGATTTCTCACGATCTTCCTCCATGCGATATATCCAGCACAGGATCGGCTTCCGTGCGCCAGCGTATGAATTTCGCCGGCACGCCGGCGACAACTGAAAACGGCTCGACATCCGAGACGACAACGGCGCCCGCACCGACGATCGCGCCTTTTCCGATGGTCACGCCGGGCAGGATTGTGGCGTTGGTGCCGATGTCGGCCCATGCGCCGATACGGACCGGCTTGATTTCAAGATCCGTGCGAATGATCGGCACATCCACCGGCAATGCCGTGTGGGTCGAGCCGAGCACCTTGGCGCCGGGTCCCCACCCGACAGAATCCTCGATCACGAGATCGCGAGCGTCGAAATAGGCCATCGGCCCGATCCAGACATTGTCGCCGATCTTGCATCGGCCGTCGAAGCGTCCCTGGATATAGGCCTGAGCCCCGATGAACACCCCGTTGCCGATGTCGAACGTCTCCGGGTGTTTGAAGCCGGCGCCGCCTGCGACCTGCAATCCCGTGCCGCAGCTCCGCGTGATCGCTTGCCAGATGGCCTTGCGCATCATGGTGTCGACGACACCATCTCCCGTCGCGAAGCGACCGTAGAGTTCGATCAGGCCGGCGCGCCCATAGGATTGCCTGAGTTCTTCGGCGAGCCCCGCCTGGTAGGGGGGATCCGCCGGCCTTTCATGACGGCCGTGGACCGCCTGCACGACCCTGGCCTCGCCCGCACGATCAACTGACATAGGCGTATTCCAGCGCTGCGGCCACCTGATCGACGTGCCATGCGGGCATCTCTGGATAGATCGGCAGCGAGAGCACCTCGCGTGCGGCGGCTTCCGAGATTGGGAAATCGCCGGTCCTGTGACCAAGGTCGGCATGGGCCTTCTGCAGGTGAACAGGGATCGGATAGTGCAGCCCGGACTGAATGCCCTCCGCGCTCAGCACGCGCTGAAGCTCGTCGCGACCGCGGCTTCTGATGGCATAGACGTGGTAGACGTGGCGCCGGTCGGTGATTTCGACAGGCGTCGTCAAATGCGCCGATCGCCCCAGCAGCGAGGAGTAGCGGCGGCCATGGGCGCGCCGCGCTTCGGTCCAGGCTTCGAGATGCCGGAGCTTGATGCGCAGGATCGCACCCTGAATGGCATCCATGCGGTAGTTGAAGCCCTTCAGCAGATGGTGATAGCGCTGTTCCTGTCCCCAGTCGCGCAGCATGCGCATCGTCCTGGCCTGATCGTCGCTGTTGGTGACGATGATACCGCCCTCGCCGCAAGCGCCGAGGTTTTTGCCGGGATAGAAGCTGAAGCAGCCGGATGTGCCGATGCTGCCGGCGCGCGCACCTTTGTATTGCGCTCCGTGCGCCTGGCAGGCGTCCTCGATGACCGGTATCCGGTAGTGGTCGGCGATCGCCTTGATCGCGTCCATATCGGCCATCTGACCGTAGAGATGGACGGGAATAATGGCCTTGGTTCGGGGTGTGATCTTTGCCTCGAGCTGGGCCGGATCCATCGTCAGCGTCACGGGCTCGACATCGACGAACACCGGTCGTGCACCGGCGTAGCAGATCGCCGATACGGTGGCGACGAAGGTAAATGGCACGGTGATGACTTCATCGCCGGGGCCGACACCCGCCGCGAGCAGCGACAGGTGCAGGGCGCTCGTTCCGGTGTTGACCGCGATCGCATGTTTGACGTTGCAATACGCGGCGAATTCCTGCTCGAGGCGGGCAACCTCTTCGCCGAGTATGTATTGCCCTGAGGCCAGGACGCCGAGCACGGCGGCGTCGATTTCGCCCTTGATCGATTGATATTGTGCCTTGAGGTCCAGGAACGGGATCATGCAATGCGCCTCGCCTCTTCGAGCTCGATAATGCGACCGCGCTGAGCGAGCGACCGGCTTGCGGCTTCAAGGATACGCACGACACGCAACCCGGCGTGGCCGTCTGCAATGGGGCGCGAATTCTGCTCGATGCACTCGACGAACTGATCCAGCTCGCGTTTCAACGCCTCGGTCATATCGAGCTTGGGCGCCCACATATCGCCGCTGCGGTAGCCGACCATCATCTGATGCACCTTCTCGCCATACGCATCGGAATTCGGGCACATGGTGATGCCCTTGTCATAGACCTTGATCTTTTCGCTGGGCTCCAGATCGTCATAGACGATCATCTTGTTGCTGCAGCCGATCAGCGTGCGGCGGACCTTGACCGGTGCCAGCCAATTGACGTGGACGTGGGCAATAAGCTTGCTTTCGAAGAAGAGCGTGAGATAGGCGATGTTCTCCGGCTCGCCGAGCACATGGCTCATGCCCGTCGCTGAGACGGCCACCGGCCTTTCCTGCACGACATGGTCCAGGATGGAGAGATCGTGCACCGCAAGGTCCCAGATGACGCTGACATCGTGCTGGAAGAGCCCCAGATTGACCCGGACGGAGTCGTAATAATACATATCGCCCAGGCCGCTTTCGACCAGTTCGCGCATCTTGCGGACGGCGCCGGTGTGGACGAAGGTATGATCCACCGCCAGCACCAGGCGCCGGCGCGCGGCCTCTTCGACCATCCGCGCGGCTTCCTCCGTCGTCGATGCCATCGGCTTTTCGACGAAGACATGCTTGCCGGCCATCATCGCCTGCATTGCGAGCTTGAAGTGGGTCGAGACCGGCGTTGCGATGGCGATTGCATCCACTCTCGGATCGCGCAGAACCTCCTCGAAATTGTCGGTGATCGTTACTGCGGGATACCGGCTTTTAACAGCCGCCAACCGTTCGACATTCAGATCACAAACGGAAAGGAGCTGCGCGCCGGCCGCTTCCGAAATGTTACGAACCAGGTTCGGACCCCAATACCCATACCCAACGACAGCAATGCCGATCATCGCATTCCTCCCAACGCTTGCATGTCAACTGACCGGTCATGAACGCGACCGGTGATTCTCGCCGGAACGCCGGCAACAATGGCGCCGGCAGGCACATCCTTCGTTACGACGGCGCCGGCGCCGACCTGCGCGGCCTCTCCGATCGTCACGCCGGGTAAAATGGTGGCGTTGCTGCCGATCGACGCGTGGCGCTTGACCAGAGTGGGGATGACGACCCAGTCGGCCTCCGTCTGCAGACTGCCGTCCGAATTGACGGCGCGCGGGTAGGTATCATTGGTGAACATGACCCCGTGGCCGATAAAAACGCCGTCTTCCAGCGTCACGCCTTCACAGAGAAAGGAATGGCTGGAGATCTTGCAGTCTTTTCCGACGAGAACGTTTTTCTGGATTTCAACGAAGGTGCCGATGCGCGTTCCCGCGCCGATCGTACAGCCGTAGAGATTCACAAGATCCCGATGGTGGATAACGCAGCCGTCACCCAGGTTGACGTTCGATGCAATCATCCCAACTCGCCCCCTACGCTTCAACAGGCCCTGACGTGGGTGAAACCGGCCATCGCAAGAATGCATCCAAGGTTTCGTTTCGTCAGAGCAAATATTTCTTCCCCTTCAAAAAGAATTGTTTTCTTCATCTTAGTAAAGAAACAAAACGTTGAAGCTCATTCACCTAAAGGCGTATCTGCTTACGAAAATTGGATGACGATCGCATGCGAACGTCTATGACCCTCGACCATCGGCAGCGACAGGTCGCGCGCCGAGCGATCCTGATCCTCCACGTCGAAGAGGGCATAGTTTACATGGGTTTAGCGAGTTAAACTGAATATATGTAGCAACCTGATGGATTGACATACAAATGAATGAGCCACAGATCGATCAGTTTCAACGATGTAACCATTTGTATCTGTCTGTGGAACTTATGTGCTGGGGTAACCACTATTAATTAGTTTAACATCCTTGGAACTGTGGTATTAAATTAGCACTTCTGGTAATTAAACTCCCATATTTACAGAGGAGTTTGATATTCGACTTTGAAGTACCGCGTAGAAAAAGGCTGGGAGGATGGGGCGTTGGATACAATAAATATAAGCCACAGGCAGGAAAACATATCTCTTCCGTTAGAGATAGACGATGGTTCGACGACGTTTGCCGGACCGTCAAAGTCAAAGCACTCGCTTGTCATTCTCGACAAGAGGGAACTCGATCGGCACTGCCTTGCGCAATGCATGGCCGCCCACACGGCGGATTTCGAGATTCTGGCGTTCGGATCGATAGAAGAGTGGAAGCAAAAGCGTGAAGAATATCCTCCGCTTTCGGCAATCCTCTTGAACGTCGGCGGCAAGACGGTCGACGACCCTGTCGTTTCGGAGCAGATCAAGAGTCTTTCGTCGGAATTCGTGTCGACACCGGTCATCATATTGTCCGATAGTGACGACTTCGCCCAGATCGTCAGGGCGATCGATTACGGAGCCAAGGGCTACATACCTGCCTCCGTCAGCATCAGCGTCTGCATGGAGCTGATTGCGCTATCGGTGGCAGGAGGACTTTTCGTGCCGGCAAGCGCCCTGTTCGCCATGCGTCACTTGCTGCAGTCGAACAACCCGACGGCGCATCCGCTGGCCGGAATCTTCACCGATCGCCAGGCCGAAGTCGTCGCGGCGTTGCGCCGCGGGAAGGCGAACAAGATCATTGCCTATGAGCTCAACCTGCGAGAAAGCACCGTCAAGGTTCATGTTCGCAACATCATGAAAAAGGTCAAGGCAACGAACAGGACGGAGGTCGTGTTCAAGCTTAACGACTTGTTCCAAAATACTATTCCGGCATGATCGTAAAGACGCGTGCTGGTTGGAGCATTCTTGGAATCACGTTCTTTGCTCAAATCACCCGGTGGCGCAAATGCGTCACCGGGTTTTTTGAGGGCGCTCTGTTACGCTTCCCGCGATCTTGGCATGAGCAGCGATCGAGTGCTCGACAGGGACTGCTGTTTCGGTACTTGCGGATGAACTAACCCGGTCCGGTCCTGCCTGTTCATGCGGCAACTCTTCGCCGCATAGAATTCAAGGCGTACCAGCACTTTGGGCCGATCGTCTGCTTGCAGACCAATTTGATCCAGGGCAATGAATTTCGCACATTGGGGGAAACCTCCAATGCAAAGCGCTGAATCGCCACGGCCGTCGCAACGTCGAAGTTGTTGAATGCGATGCCAGCCTGTCGAAGCGCCTGTTTTCCGAGATCTCTGGCAAGAAAGCGCCGTAACATCTCATCTTTTCTGAGGCCATCGGCCGCTTGGCTAAATAGGATATCGAAAACCTTTTTTCTTTGCAGAAGATCGGAGAGAATATTTTCTCCATAGTATTGCAGCGACATATTCGAGGCATGTTGGCGATATACTGCTTGATCGGCATTGATGAAAGCTACGCCGGCATGTGATGCGAGCCGCAGCCACATTTCCATATCGCCGGCATGCGGCAGTTCCTTGAGGTAGCCGCCGACCTGCTTTTGCAGCGCGGTCCTCACGACAGCGGTCGCCGTTGGAACGAGATTGCGTGCTCCACTCAACTGCATGAATTGCCGACCGGACAAGATCTGCATGGGGGGCACGTAATGGTCGCCGAGAGGATCGGCGCGTTTGCTCATGCTGCCATCTGGCTCGGCTATGATCGCGTTCCCGAACGCCAACCCCACATCCGGATAGTTGCGCATCACCTCCGCTGCGCGGTCCAGCGCGCCCGGCCAGAGATAATCATCCGCAGAAAGAAGCAGGAATAAGTCACCGCCGGCCCAATCGATCCCCTCATTATAGGTGGCGATGTGGCGCATGTTTGCCGCGTGGCGCCGATAAGTGACCCGCTTGTCGCGGGACGCCAGGGCCATTCCGACTTCCGGCGTATTGTCCGGCGAGCAGTCATCCAGAATGAGCACGCGCACATCGACGCCCGTTTGCGAAAGGACGCTTTCAACGCATTCCTGCAGGAAATGGGCATAGTTATAGCAGGGTATTACGACATCAACACGTTGCAAACTTCTTCCTCCGTACGCACAGCGTCCCTCTTTGGTTCGACAGATCTTCCGGACGCAGGAAGACGAGAGATCAGGGGCTCGGCAGACTGTCAGTACTCATGTTTGGCGCCGAGATAAGAGTAGGGAGAAAGCCTTGACAGCGCATATTGGCCGACCAGCTTTGCGACCGTGCGCCGCCTGAGCGGAAAGCCGAAATCCTGCCAGATGCGCCAGCGATCCCGAGCCGGAAGAGACTTGAACCAGTAGTATGGCTGGTCGGTGAAGGCGAGGGTCTTGCTGCCCGCAGGGGCAGGCTCTCCCATCCGCCTGTAATCGGCTTCCCAAGTCGTGCGGTAGCATACCGTCGCAGTCGGCTCGTGAGCGCGCGACAGCCGGGAACTCCGGATCGAGCTCCAATAGACGGAATCTCCTACTGGATAGAGTTCCCTCGGCATGTGAGCCCAGCGCGCGATGATCGGCAGGGCCGGTCGCGTCAGAAATAGGCAGTTGGTATCCACGTGCGTGCGGCCGTCGCTCTTTGAGTCGTCGAACATGTAGCTGCCGTCCGCGCGGTGCATCGAACGTCTCGAGGTGCAAACCGCAGCACCGGTGCGGCGGTGAAGGTCAAGCAGGCGCTGGACGTGGTCGGATTGGTACCAGTTGTCCGCATCGAGGAACGCCACTGCGTCATAGCCCTGGGCAAAGGCGCTGAGGCTGCCGATCACGCGCGCCATGTTGCCAGCGTCGCCGTGGGCATTCGGCAGGATGAAATGTTTTGCGCGCCAGCCACCGACGACAGCGTTCGGAAACCCGTCGGCAACAAAAATATGATCGCATGCAACGGTTTGGTCGAGAACGCTCGCCCGGCACTGCTCAAGGAGCTCGTTAGGCTCCTTGTAGTATGGCGTAACAACAGCAATGCGCATGCTTCATGTCCTCAGTGTTTTGCGGCGATTTGCAGGTCCGACGGTCGCGGCTCTTTGCAAACCGCGGTTTGAGGCTCGGTTCATTGACCGGAACCGAGCCTTGATTTGCGTTTTGCCGTTTCTGTTCACCTTCCGAGCGGCGCAGCTTGCGGAACGGGAAGGCCGACGGCCGGGGTAGGCAGATAGGTGTAAGCCGTTCGCGAGGACCGGATGCCAGGCGCGCTTTTGGCTCCGCCAGAAAGCTTCCACTCGAAATATGCGATGGTTTTCTCGAGCCCCTCCCGCAGGTTCACCGTCGGCTGCCAGCCCAGATCGTGCTTTGCGCGACTGATGTCGGGCTTGCGCTGGGTCGGATCGTCAATCGGCAGAGGATTGTAAACGATGCCTGATTTCGATCCCGTCATCTCGATGACCATTTCGGCCAGTTCCCGAACCTGGAATTCTCCCGGGTTACCGAGATTGATCGGACCCGTGACCCCGGCCGGCGCGCCCATCAGGCGGATGAAGCCCTCGATCAGATCGTCTACATAGCAGAAGGAGCGCGTCTGCGTGCCGTTGCCGAAGATGGTGATCGGTTCGTTTTGAAGCGCCTGAACGATGAAATTCGAGACGACGCGGCCGTCATTGGTCTGCATGCGCGGCCCGTAGGTGTTGAAGATCCGCGCCACCCGGATTTCCACACCGTATTGACGATGATAGTCGAAGAACAATGTTTCGGCACACCGTTTGCCTTCATCATAACATGCTCGCGGGCCTATGGGATTGACGCTGCCGCGATACTCCTCGGGTTGAGGATGGACGGCCGGATCACCGTAAACTTCGCTGGTGGAGGCCTGGAAGATCTTCGCCTTGGTGCGTTTTGCCAAGCCGAGCATGTTGATGGCGCCGTGCACATTGGTCTTCACTGTCTGCACGGGGTCGTGCTGATAGTGGACCGGAGATGCCGGGCAGGCGAGGTTGTAGATCTCGTCGACCTCCACATAGAGCGGGAAGGTAATGTCGTGGCGAAGGATCTCAAAGCGCGGATCGTCGAGAAGGTGCAGCACATTGTCGCGCGAACCGGTGTAGTAATTGTCCACGCAGAGGACGTCGTTGCCCTCTCGCAAAAGCCTTTCGCACAGGAATGATCCTAGAAACCCGGTGCCGCCGGTAACCATAATCCGCTTGTGTCCGTGCATTGGTGTGCTCCGTTGTTGATGGTTGTCTCGTGGAAGCGAGGATGGTCAGCAGGCTCCTCTGCGCTTGAAGACCGCAGGGATTGTGCCGAGAAGAATTTGGCAGTCGAACCACAGGGACCGGTTGTCGATGTAGAACTCGTCGAGTTGCTGCTGCAGCTCGATATCCGCATCGCTTCGTTCGGATATTTGCCAGAGACCCGTGAGCCCCGGCATGACGGAACGGCGCTTGTCCCGAAATTCGCCGTCCATCGCCGAAAGGTGATATTCCGGGAACGGGCGCGGTCCCACAAAGGCCATCTCGCCCGCAATGATGTTCGCCAATTGCGGGAGCTCGTCGATGCTCGAAGAGCGCAGCATATGTCCTATAATCGGAAGGACGCGCGGATCGTCCTTGAGCTTGAAGTGGCTCAACCACTCGGCGCGCATGGCAGGGTTGTCTCGGAACAGTGCTTCAAGGCGCTGTTCTGCATCCTGGTACATCGTCCTCAATTTCAGGACGTGCACCGGCTTGCCGGACCGTCCTTCCCTGGCATGCCGAAAGAAGACAGGACCTGGATCGATGGCATAGATTGCAGCCGCTGCAATCGCGATGAATGGCGCGACCACGATCGTTGCAGGGATGGCGATTGCGAGATCGAGGATCCGGCGGACCGGATCCGAGTTGATCGAACTCCCACCGGTGGTGAGGCGAATACCGATCTCTCCGCCGATATCCGCGGGTCGCAATCCGCTTACCTTGAGGTTCGGCGTGTCGGACAGCAAAATGACCTCGGCGAACTTCCGACGCATCGCCGCCAGGTCGGGCACAAATGAGCCCGTGTCGCCCGTAATCACCGCAATGGACGGCCCGCCACCTGGCAGTGCCTCCAAACTATCGGGGGAAAAGGGCTCCAGCCTGATGCCATACTGCCAGTGGTTGTTGAAATGCGCCACGAGCGCGGGGGCAAGGTTGCGTCCCCCTATGACAACCGCGCGCTCCCCCCAAATTCCAAGTCTCCAGCACAGGCCTCGTGCAAGCCAATGCACAAATGGCTGAACGATCAGCCCGAGACCGAGGAACACAACAATGGCAAGCAGCAGGCGTTCCCCCTCCGGCAGGATAATGGCTCCGAATGCCGCCAGGACAGCCACCTTGACGGCAGCGATCGTGCGCCGCCGCAGATGTTCGTGGTCATGCAACCGATATCCGGGATAGAGGCCGGCCGATGCGTAAAGAACAATCGCAGCCAGTGCGGCGACCGTGAACGCACGCTCCGCTATCGTGCCCTCAGAACCACTGGGAAGAATGGACAGGAGAGCGAAATAGACAATCAAATAGCTTGCAATGTCGCCGGCGACCAGGAAGGACGACGTTGCAAGCCGAGGAAGCCGGCGCCGTAGTGCGACGGGCATAGTCAGCCCCGCCCATACGAAGGCATCGGCGGTCTTGGCTGCTATGGGCGGCACGGACCCTGCCGGAATCGCCCGCGATGTCATGTCATTTGGTGTGGGTGCCTTCGATCGACCCGATGTCATCGCTGACGGCACAAATATGGACATGACGCTTTTACCCCTCTACTGCATTTGTCCCGACGCACCCGATCCGGAAACGGCATCGTCGATCGGAAACTTCCGAAGTCCCAGTTTCTGGAATGCTGTCAGTGAGATGAAGGCCGGCACGACGAGCGCATAGCGCCGCCACAGCCGCCGCGGCTCGCACAGAAGACGAAACGCCCATTCGAAGCCGCTTCTTTGAATGAACCTCGGAGCCTGGCGCTTGAGACCGGCATGGAAATCGAATGCGGCTCCGACACCGATGAGCATCGATGCATCAAGGCGATCGCGCATGCGCGCCATCCAGAGTTCCTGCTTGGGGCTGCTCAGCCCGACCCAGATGATATCGGCGCCCGACCGATTGAGCCGGTCGGCGACATCCGCTTCCTCCCGCGTCGACAGTTTGCGAAAAGGCGGCGCATAGGAGCCGACGATCCGTGCCTGCGGAAATTTTGCGAGAAGGCGCGCCTGCAGTTGTTCCAGCGTTTCGGGCGTTGCGCCATAAAGGAAGTGGCGCAAGCCGTTTTCGCTGCCGGCAGCGAAAACGGACAGCATGAGGTCCGGTCCATAGACCCTGTCGCTTTCCGCATGACCAGCATGTCTCAGCGCCCAGACAAGCGGCATGCCGTCGGGGGTTACGAGGAACGCGCGGTTATGGATCGACCGGAGCTCGGGATCGTCCTGACATCGGACGATGCCGTGTGCGTCGCGAACGCAGACATATTCCTTCCGGCCGTCTTCGATTGCTTTTTGAATAAACCCGGTCGCGCTTTTGAGATTGACTGCCGAGACGCGAACACCAAGGACATTCGTCCATCCTAAAGAGCCCTCCGGGTGAAGAACAGAAGTTGGGCTGCTGCGTACTGGTTGTTTTCTCATGACCTGCGCTTTCGCGACTGAAACTGTCATCAGAATATCCCGGCAGGTCGATTGCCTCCATACTTGCCGCTCCAGCTATTGGACGTAGAAGAGACTTGATATTTACGTCTTACGCCGGGATGACGTACGATATTCGAAGTAAGTCCATGTACCCCATGGCTTGCCATGTTGCTCCTTTTGATGACCGCAGAGCCGCAGAAGATATTCGCCCTCGCGCGAACAAAGCCGGGAAGGATGGCGTTCCATCTCCAGGATCAGAATGAAACCCCGCCAGCGAGTTGAAGGTTCGACCGAAAGCTGATGGCAAGGGCCTGGTAAAGAGCGTGCCGGAGGAAGGCCTGCGCGTATGAGCGGCGATGCCGTCATTTTTGATGTGCGGATCGCACATGCCGGGCAAATGCCGACGCTGGTGGAGGCTGCGGCTTACCTTGACGCGATCGATCATTCTATGGATCGGCAGGACCGCTGCCGGCTTTATCGCCGCAGAACACCGCGCGTCGCGGCGCCTTTGTTACTCGGGCGGCGCGATCAAGCTTCCGGTGTCTGCGCCAGCCTTCTGAAGATCCCGTAGACTGCCAAATTCTCCCGAACGCATGATCCTCGGATCTATTCGGAAGCTCCGGCTGTTCAAGTTGCCGCTGTAGCGGTTGCGCGCGAATTGCACAAATCCAAGCCCAAGATCGGGAGCGTTGACATAGGCGACAATGCCGCTGTCACTGTCAACCGAGACAATATTCTCCTCGATACGATTAGGGCGCGCCCATGGCGGATGCCAACCCCTGCCCGTACCGTCATCAACGCGAAAAGCCGCGCCCGATCCGTGTGTGATGACGTTTCCCGCCACCAGGTTGCTCCAACCGCCGTTGATACCGATCGCCGCGACGTTGCCCGACAGCGTATTTCCCTCGATGCGCAGCCCGCTCGCCTTGCCATCCGTATAGATCGCCCAGCTGATGGGAGACGGCCATTCGCGGGTATTCTCATATCCGGGGGGCCAGAACGTCCCGTCGGCCCTGTTCATGAGATGACCGGTCCCGGTCACAAGATTGGAGCGGATGGTGCTGTTCAGAGGGTCGGCCTGCTCACCCATCATCTTGATGGCGCCGCCATCTGCCGTCTGCTGATTGGCGTTACGGATCACGTTATGCTCGATGACGGCATTATAGACGGCATCATTGGCACCCCACAGCGAGCCGCCGGCAATTCCGAACTGCGCCGTGTTTTCGATCAGGTTGTCGGCGATCCTGACATTGTCTGCCGCCTGGAACCATATTCCGGCGGTTTCAATGTAGATCGTTCCGATGTCATGGATATGATTTGAAAGGATTCTGGCGCCGTTCGACTTGCCGAACGTGCCATAATTTGTGCCGATGTAGATCCCGTTGCCAGCCACATCCGCAATCACATTGGCGGCAATCAACGCATCCTTGCTTTCCGTCACATGGACCCCGACGCCGACATTCTCGATGCTGTTGCCGACAATCCTGACGCCATCGGCGTGCTCGATCCGTATGGCGCCAAATCCTCTGGTTTCCGTATAAAACTTGCCGCTGCCGTCAGGGGCTCCATCTCTCAACTCGAGCCCTGAAATAACCATCCCATTGGCCCCGTCCAACTTGAAGAATGTCGGCAGAACGCCGGCAACGACGACGGAATTGGGCAATGATCGATCGACAGGGATATAATGAAGCTGGCCCCCGGCAAGGTCGTACCACCACTCTCCGGGAGCATCGAGCAAGGCCTTGGCTCCTGTAAGGAAATAGCGGCTGCCTTCCGCGGTAAAGAAATAGCCTGTGCCTTTGGTATGGACGGTCCGACCGGCGCCATCGATGGATACAACCGGCAGCGTATCATTGCCCCACTGGCTTCCGGGTCGATACCCTCCAACGATGTCCGCGACCAGTCCACTTATATCATCCACCGCCGGAAGATCGCCGGCATGGAAACAAAAGCGCGTGTTTCCTTCCGACACGTCGATGGCAGGCTGGCACTTTGCGGCAAACAACCATCCCTTGCGTGGATCGCCATCTGCGGGGGCGTTGGGAAATCGCGCCCTGGTTTGGCGTATCCCATTGACGAAGAGGTCACCGATCCCTGCATCCGGCGGCAATTTCAGCGGCGCCGTCCAGCGACCGTCAGCCTGCTGTGCCCAGTTGGGCACGCGTGAGCCCCCATGCAAAATCGGCGCTTCATCGCATCTTGCCGTCAGGATCAAACCCGCATCACGGGCGTCAAAGACGATCGGCTGAGTAAGGTAGTAATCGCCTTTACCCAGCGCGATTGTGTTGGCGCCGCCCTTCTCACGGGCAGCATCACGGGCTCTTTCAATGCTGGCGAAAGGGCCGTCGCCTCCCTGCTGATTTGCGGTCGGAAGAAGGCCACTCCAGGTGTCTTTGCCATCGGGAGAAACGTAAAATATTGTCCGCGGCCCGGTGCTGCCGCTGAAGACGCCGCTTAAAGAAGTTCCACTCAGCTCGGCTGGCAAAGTCGCGGAAGCTTCCGCGCAAGTTGCCTCCCTGACGAGCATCTGCAGGCGCTCGGGCGGATCTATCTCTGTCCCAACTGGAGCCGGATTGCTGGACTGCGGAAAAAGCATCACAGGCAAAATGCTCAGGATCAGTCCAAGACGCCGCCTCATGATGCCTGCAGCCCGCTCGTAAGGCCACGCGCGGGCGCCTGCCAAGGCGGCGAATGGCTGATCGAAACGACGGGCGCGTATAGCGAAAACATGATGATGGCTGTGGTAAACAGGATGAAGATGGCGTCATTCTGAACGAAAAAAATACTTTCGGTCAGGTTCATCACCAGAATCATGATCGTCAGGACATTGAGCCAGAGCCACCCGTACTGCGAATCATGACATTGAAGGAATCCGCCCTGGCGGATTGCATAGGGAACCATCAGAACGAACGGAATCATTCCCGTGATCCCAAAGCTCATCAAGATATCGCGGTATCCATTGTGCGCGTGGGGCGCCGCCCAGCCGATCTTCAACCAGATATGCGTCGCTTCGGGGTTCGCCACTGTCCAGAAAGCCTGGTAACCATAGCCAAGCAACCAACGATCGGATATTTCGCGATCAACCAGCTCCCACAATGGCACCCGACCCGTCAAAGTCGCGTCCTTGCCGAGCGCTTCAAGGGCCGGAACCAGGAACTCGTGAAGCGAAATCAGAATGGCAAGAGACAGCTGAACGAAAAACAGGACGATGACGACGCGGCCAATGCTGCTGCTTCTTTGCAGCAGGGAATAAAAGCCGATCAGGCAATACGCCACCGACGTTGCAATGATCGCGGTCATCGATCCGGAGCTTGCAAGGCAGATCACACCTGCCGCCAACAAGATGAACGCGGTTCGCCGCAGGCCGAACGTCCCGTCGATCAGCACCGCCGTCGCCACCAGGATCATCAGAGCCGCGTACCAGCCCAAGACATTCTTGTGAATGAAGACGCCCCGCATAGCACCGTCCGGCATACTGGCGAGGCTTGGTGACACCACGGATATAACCACACTCAGGCCGATACAGGCTCCGAGCGTCACAAATAGCAGGAACAGCAGCTGCCTCGGCGTGAAACGTATTGCCAGGACATAGGAAAGAAGCATGCAAAACAAAAGGCCGATTGCGCGCCTCAAGGTCGTTGGCGGTGATATCGACCACAGGGTAGACAAAAACGGCAAGACGAGCATCAGGGGAAGAATGAGATTTCGCCTGAGCGCCGTTAGAAACTGCGGAAAATTGCGTATCAGGATCACGGCTGTAAATGCATATATAGGAAGGCAAGGAAGACGCAGGATGGATTTGGCAGATTCGCTGAGCGTTCCGTCCGCATCTGAAAGGACAAGTGGCAGAAAGGCGCCTGCCTGAAGAAAAAGAGATATGCCGGCGCCCCAGCATTCTATGACTCGCCAACTGATGGTTGGTCCGCTGGCAGTTCTAAGGCTATCTACTCTCATTATCCGTCCCGACTGAGTTGAACAGACAAGATCAAAAAACAGCTGTCGGCCTTCGCGGCTGGCGCTGCTCTCAGGCAATCATCCAGCCGCATCCGCGGTCAACCTGTCCTAGTGAAGGGCGGGCTACGCCTAATGCACCTTCGCTTCACCCAAAGACGATGTTGCGCCTACGCTTTCAGCCGGCATTTACCCAAAAGACGGGCCTTCATGTCCGCGAATTGCCCTTAAGAGCAGATGTTGCACGTGTCCGTTCACCGGTACCGTGGCGATGAATGTCTTATGAAGCGTGGTGGTTAAGCCGCGGTTCCACTGCAATGAGGCAACAATTCTGGCAGGGTCTATCTCTGCAGTCGAAGCCTGGAAGGTTAGGATTGCTATGTTTCTGCGTCATGATCCTAGTTCTCTATGCAGCACGACGGGCGCTCTACTCGTCGTGGCATTATCAGCGGCGATCTCATCGGCTCTGCGCAGAATGCTGTTCGGCCGACACGCTATTTCGGATATCGCCGTCACCGACGCTGCAAACCGCGATGGCTGCGTAAAGGCCGATCTCTTAAGCAACTTTGCGCTGTACAGCGGCGCATCGCGGCAACCCGCCTGAGAGCGCGTCATGGAGCGGCCGGCCCTCAGTGTCCTCATCAATAATTACAACTACGCTCGCTTCCTTGGGCGGGCGATAGACAGCGTGTTGAGCCAAGACGCGCGCAACGTCGAGATAATCGTCGTCGACGACGGCTCGACCGACCAGTCGCGGGCTGTTCTGGAAGCGTATGACAGCCGCGTAAAGGTGATCTTTCAGGAGAACGCAGGACAGGCCGCTGCGATCAATACCGCTGTCGGATCAAGCATGGGCGAGATCCTCTGTTTTCTGGATGCCGACGACTGGTGGGCGCCGGGCAAGCTGTCGGCGACGGCAGCCGCGTTCCGCGCAAACCCTCAAGCGTCGCTCGTCTATCATCGACTGCAGCCGACGCTTGTCGATGGCACGCCGACGTCCAAGCCGATCCCTCGGACCCTGTGTTCGGGCGCCTTGTCGTCGCTGCTCGCCAGATCGGCTGGTTGGTGGCCTTTTCCGATGACGTCAGCCGTCGCGGTGCGACGGAGCGCATGGGATGCTGCGGGCGCCATTCCAGAACAGTTCCGCATATCAGCCGACGCCTGGCTCGTGGGGATCTATCCGTTTCTGGGGGACGTGATTGCCATGCCGGATCCGCTCGGCTTCTACCGCATCCACAATAACAACTGGTATCGCTCGACCGAGGACGCCGCCACGCTAAGAAGGCGGATGACGCACTGGCGGCATACCGTTGAGGCAACGAACCTGTTTCTCTCAGCCCATGAACTGCCGGCAAGGCTGCATCTGGCGGATCACTATCCCTATCGCGTTGCGTCGGCGAAGCTGCAGGGAGCCGATGCCCTCAGCCGGCTCAAACTTGCCGTCGAAGGCCTCTTCTTTGCCGGCGAACCGAACCTGCTCAGGCGGACGCGCGATAGTCTGCGCTCGGCGCGCGGCCTTTCACGGCTCGGCCTTGACGTAGGCTTGTCGGAGGCAGCGAAATGAAGGCGCTGCTACTGGTTTCCGAACTGGAAGATTATACCATCTCCTTCGCCAGCGGCGTTGCCCAGCACCTGGACGTTGTGCTTGCCGTGCCGCGCCGGCGCTATGCACATCTCGCCTCTTCCTTCGATCCGGCTGTCGACCTGCACCTTCTGGACTGGCCGAGACACCGTTCTCTCTCCAATCCCTGGTTCCTGTACCAGCTTACGCGCCTGATCCGGCGGGAACAGCCGAACCTCATTCATCTCCTTAGCAATTCTACGCTTTGGCTGAACCTCGCCGTGCCGTTCTGGCGCCCGATCCCGCTTGTGACGACCATCCATGACGTGGAAATCCATCCCGGCGATTTGGAGACGCGCACCCTGCCCGGCTGGGCCCCCGAATTGATGGTGAGGCAATCCGGGCATCTTGTCGTCCACGGCGAGGGACTGAAGCAGCTGGTTCTCGATCGATACGCGAAATCCGCCGATCGCGTCCATGTCCTGTCGCATCCCTCCATCCTTCGCTATGCGGAACTCGCCCAGCGACAGAATATGACGCCGCGCGACGCCGATGGAACGATCCGCGTCCTGCTGTTCGGACGGATTTTTGCCTACAAGGGCCTGGAACATCTGGTCCGGGCCGAAGCGATGCTCAAGGACCTGCTTCCCAACCTGCGCATCACGGTCGCAGGGCGTGGCGACGACCCGCTGATATTCCAGCCGCTTATGGGGGATGCCGGCCGCTACGATATTCGCAATCGTTTCATCGAGGATGCGGAGGTCGCCCAGCTTTTCCTGGATGCCGACATCGTCGTGCTTCCCTATACGGAGGCATCCCAAAGCGGTGTGCTCAACCTTGCAGCCGCCTTTGGCAAACCGGTCATCGTCACCGATGTCGGCGAGTTGCGGAACACGGTTCAGCCCAACGGGTTGGGAATGGTGGTTCCTCCCGGAGATGCCAAAGAGCTCGCGGCAGCGATCAGGACATTGGCAGACAGCGGCGAGCTTAGAAACACGTTCGGCACCAATGCGCTTCAATGGGCCAAAGGACCGAATTCGCCTGAACGGGTCGGCGGCCAGGCCGCCGCCGTCTATCGGGAGGTGGTCGGGTCATGCTGATGGAAGCCCTCACGGACAGAAGTCGGCTGTCGGCACGGAGCGCGGCCAGCGTCCGCCATTATGTTCCGGGCGGCTGCGAGAACGGCGGCGGCATTGGCAGGCTGGTCGGCTATATAACAGAGACGGCGAAAGAGACCGGCGCCAAACATTTCGTCACCGATACGAGAGGGGCGCGATGGTCTAAATTGACGTCGCCGGCGCGCCTCATCGGCGCCATCCTGACGATGGCAAAGGACCGGATCGTTGCACCCGACCGCATTCACCATATCCATATCGCCGGCCGCGGCAGCACGTCGCGAAAACTGATCCTGACGGAGGCTGCCCGATTATTCGGGTGCTGCCACATGCTGCACCTGCACGATTACGACTACGCCGGCGACTTTGCTCAACGCTCGCCGCGCCAACAACGCCTCATCCGTCGGATGTTTCAGAACGCCGATTGCGTTGTGGCGCTGGGCCGGCGCGATCGCATAACGCTGACGACCCTTCTGGGCGTTGACGAGCGCCGCACGGTCATTGCCCATAATTGCGTCCCCGATCCCGGGGCGCACGATATTCGCGCCGGCCAGACACCGTTGATCGTATTCCTTGGCCGGTTGAGCGAACGCAAGGGCGTCACGGAGCTTCTGCTGGCCCTCAGCCACCCCGTGATGAAAGAGCTCAGGTGGACGGCTGTATTGGCAGGCGACGGGCCCGTTGAGGATTATCGCCGTCAGGCTGACGCCATGTCGCTTTCCAATTTGGTAGAGATGCCCGGCTGGCTCGACGCCGCCGAGGCGCGGGCCCTGTGTGCGCGTGCAGATATCCTGGTCCTGCCTTCGCACGCAGAAGGTCTGGCAATGGCCGTGCTCGAAGGGCTGTCCCACGGGCTCGCCGTCGTCACCACGCGTGTCGGAGCGCATGACGAAGTCATTACCGACGGTGAAACCGGGATCTTCGTCCCCGTCGGAGATCCGAATGCCTTGGCTGCAGCCCTGGCGAAACTGGTGACCGATCCGGAAACCTGCATCCGCCTCTCAGTCCAGGGGCGCATGCATTACCTCAACCATTTCAGCATGAAGGCCTATATGCGGTCGCTCGAGAAACTCTACGAAACCGTTTCCGCGAAACCTCAAGCAATGGTTGGCGCACGATGACGATTTCCACTCTTCCGCCGGACCGCAATCTTCCGATCTCGCCGATGCGATACGACCCTCGCTTTCAGGTAGAGACAAAGGCTGATAACTTCGATCTGGCATCCATCTACCGTCTCGTCCGTCGCAGAATGATCATGATCATCTCGATAGCCGCACTGCTCATGGTGCCCGCGGCGATTATGATCTTTGGGTTGAAGCCCACCTACCAGGGCTGGGCCCGGCTGATTGTCCACCAGCCTCTCGCAATATCACTTGATGCGGACGATACCAGCCGCAGTGATCTACTTGACGCGAAATCCGAGACTGAGCGGCTTCTATCCAGAAGTATCGCAGAGCGAGTTGTCCGTGAATTGCAGCTTAACCTGCGGGAGGAATTCAATCCAGCACTGCGGAAGATCTCGTTCATTGAAAAGATCCGGGCAAAGTTGCGCGGCCTGTTCGACACAAAAAAAACCGCCTCGCCTGACCGGAACAACATCAACGCCATCATCCCGGAATATTACAGGGCGCTCGGCGTGTGGCATGAAGACAAGAGTGACGTTGTCCAGATCAGCTTCAATTCGACTGATCCTGAACTCGCAGCCGCGGTTCCGAACCGGGTCATCAGCATTTACCTCGATGAGCGGAAGGAGAATGTCAGTGGCCGTCTGGATGCAGCGGAGGAATGGATCCGACAGCGCATCACGGAACAGCAGGCGCGCGCGGACATTTCTCGCGACGCTGCCCGCAACTATCAAGAATCGATGGACGTCGTCTCGAAAGAGGACGCTCAGGAGGAACGGATCAAGTCATTTCTGGAACTCACTGGCCGGGAAGGGAAAATCGAAGAAAGCCGGGTTGAGGTAGGGGCGGTGATCTCGGCGCTTGAGGCCGCGGATAACACTTCGGTCGCTGCGCAGAATATCGTCGTTCCCGACAGCATTGCCATAAAGCAACGCGATCTTCGCGGACAGGAGCAGGATCTCGCCCGTCTTCTTGAGACATATGACGGCAATGCCGAGGCCGTGGTGGAGCTACGTGGAGAGATCGAAGAATCCCGTGCCGATCTCGAACTTGCGACCAAACAATATCTCCAGACAATGCGCGCCAAGCTCGTCGCCCTTGATCATGAAGCTGAGGCAGTACAATCCAGGTTGGTTGTTGCGAATGAAAAACGCATACGCGATGCGCTGGTGCAGACGGAATTGCTGCGACTGCAGAAAATCGCCGAAAAGGAACAAACGGCACTCGACAAGCTTGAGAACCAGCGCCGCGACCTTGCCGCGAAGGCCATGCTGCCGGGGGCGGAGTTGGAAGTTTTAACACCGGCTACAGTACCGCTCGCGTCACAGGGACGTGGACGGCTTTCCTATCTGGTGGGCGCCCTCCTGGCTGCGATCTCGGCCGCCGTAACGGCTGCTTTCGTGGTCGAAATGTGGGACCGGACGGTCCGGAGTTTCGACCAAATAGCTGGAATGGCGCGCTCGATACCGGCTGGACTTATCCCGCGTCTGGCGCGCAGAGAAAATTCGAAGACGATGTTCTCACATATGCCGGTGCCGATGTTTGACGAAGCAATCCGTACCGTCGTGCTTTCACTCAAGCAGTCCAATGGCGGCAAGTTGCCGAACAGCATCGTCGTTACGTCAGCGCACAGCGGAGACGGCAAGTCGCTTGTCGCGCGATCGCTGGCTATGGAACTAGCCGCCGCCGCAATTCCGGTGCTGCTGGTCGATGGCGACCTTCGACGGGGAAAACTCGATACGTTTTTCAGGTCGGGAGTCATGTACGGACTGAACGAATTCCTGAATGGCCAGGCCGATTTCCGCGACATCGTCTACCACCATCCAAGCGGCATCGATTTCATTCCATCTGGAAAATTCAGTCTCCAGCGGCGCGTCCGTCCGAACGGCCTGGCAGAAATCATCGAGACGGCGGTCGCCGCCGGCCAGATCGTCATCTTCGACAGCGCGCCTGTGCTCGCCTCGACAGATACCGTCCATTTGACGGCCCTGGCGGAAAGAACACTGGCGATCGTCAGATGGGGGAAGACAAGCCGCCGCGCGGTCGAGTTCAGCCTGCAGCAAATGAAAAGCTCGCGAAATTCGGAAATCGTTGTCGCGATCAACAACGTAAACCCTGAAAAGCATGCATTGTATAACTTCAGCGACTCGGAGTTGTTTTCGAAATCTCTGATGAAATACTACAAACTCAAAGCATGAATGCATCACACGCGATGTTTAAACGCTCAATTTGCTTCTGCATTGGTATCGAGTCGGAGGAACCATGGATAGTGGAATGAGAGAAACCCGAAAAGTTGCGCTGATTACTGGTATAACAGGTCAGGACGGCGCGTATCTGGCCGAAATGCTCTTGGAGAAGGGCTATATCGTTCACGGCCTCAAGCGCCGCTCATCGTCCTTCAACACCAGTCGCATCGAGCATCTCTACGAGGATCCCCACATCGAGAATCCCCGCTTTATCCTGCATTTCGGGGACATGACCGATTCGACGAATCTCATCCGTGTCGTTCAGGAAACGCAGCCGGACGAGATCTACAATCTCGCCGCACAAAGCCACGTTCAAGTCTCCTTCGAGACGCCGGAATACACGGCGAACGCGGATGGAACCGGCACCCTTCGGCTGCTCGAAGCAATTCGCCTCCTGGGGTTGACCAAGAAAACCCGCTTCTATCAAGCGTCCACCTCCGAGCTCTACGGCAAAGTCCAGGAAGTCCCGCAGAGCGAAACGACGCCTTTCTACCCTCGATCCCCCTACGCGGCGGCCAAGCTCTACGCCTATTGGATTGTGGTCAATTATCGCGAGGCATATGGCATGCACGCCTCGAACGGCATTTTGTTCAATCATGAAAGCCCGATCCGCGGCGAAACATTCGTGACCCGCAAGATCACCCGGGCGGCGGCGGCGATCCATCTTGGACTGCAGGAAAGGCTCTATCTCGGCAATCTGGACGCCAAGCGCGACTGGGGACATGCACGAGAATATGTCCGCGGCATGTGGCTGATGCTGCAACAGGACGAACCGGAGGACTATGTCCTTGCAACCGGCGAAACGCACTCGGTTCGTTCCTTTGTCGACAAGGCCTTTGCCAAGGTGGGCATGCCAATCGATTGGCGCGGGAACGGGGTTGAGGAAAAGGGATACGACAAGACATCCGGCCGGTGTGTGGTGGAGATCGATCCGGCTTACTTCCGTCCGACTGAAGTCGATCTTCTGATCGGCGATCCGACGAAGGCGCACACCAAGCTTGGCTGGAAACATGAGACCAGTCTTGACCAGCTGGTCGCGGAGATGGTTCGCGAGGACCTGAAGGTCATGGCGCGAAACGTTCCTTCGGCAGGCGTAACCAGAGGGTTTGCTTATGCCTGAGGTGATCTACAGCCTTGCCGGAAAAAAAGTCTATGTCGCGGGCCACCGCGGCATGGTCGGCTCTGCGATCGTGCGGCGTCTCGCATCCGAGGGCTGCGAGATTTTGACGGCCACCCGTGCCGAGGTCGACCTCAGACGGCAGGAGCAGGTGGAAGCCTGGATGAGCAAGAATCGTCCCGACGCCGTCTTCCTGGCCGCTGCGACGGTCGGCGGCATTCTCGCGAACGCTACCTATCCGGCCGACTTCCTTTACGACAACCTGATTCTCCAGGCCAACGTCATCCACGCGGCCCATGGAGCTCATGTCGAAAAACTGATGTTTCTGGGCTCGTCCTGCATCTATCCGAAATTCGCTGACCAGCCGATCGTCGAGGATTCACTTCTGACTGGATCGCTTGAGCCCACGAATGAATGGTATGCGGTCGCCAAGATCGCCGGATTGAAGCTCTGCCATGCCTATCGCAAACAGCACGGCAGAGATTTCATTTCGGCCATGCCGACCAATCTTTATGGTCCGGAGGACAATTTTGACCTCGGGTCAAGCCATGTCATGCCGGCGCTCATACGCAAGGCGCATGAGGCCAAGATCAACGGGCAGCAAGAGATCGGCATCTGGGGTACCGGCACGCCGCGGCGCGAATTCCTGCATGTTGACGATTGTGCCGATGCCTGCGTCCATCTGATGAAGACCTATTCCGCCGACAGTCATGTGAACGTCGGTTCCGGCGAAGACATTACCATCCTCGAATTGGCATACCTCGTCTCCAAGGTCGTCGGCTTCAAAGGCAGTATCAAGCGCGACTTGACCAAGCCGGATGGCACGCCCCGTAAACTTTTGAGCGTCGACAAGCTTCGCGCGCTCGGCTGGTCTCCCAAGATTGGTCTGAAGGAAGGCATCGCAGACGCCTACCGCTCCTTCCTGGATGGCCACTATCTCGAACGCAGCAGCAACGGAGCTATGTCCGGCGACTTGATGGGTCAAAGCGACATCGGTTTGGAGAGAGCCGAGACTTCCGCACTGCATGCGCCGCCGCTCTCTACGGTCGCACATCATCCTCGCGTATAGCGAATTTGCCCGAGGGATAAAAAGGGTTTGTCCGGGGGGACGCGCATATGCTGGGATGGGGCAGATAATGCAACCAGTAGAAATCAGGATTGCAGCGCTCATTTTCCTAATGGTCGTGTGGGCGGTGATTATCGGTGCGGCAATGGATTTTTTCGCGGTCGAGATACCGATATCGCTTGTCGCTCTCTTGCACGGATAATCCACGTCGGACGGCCATCGCTGCGCTGCTGAATGAGGTCGCCCATTGGCGGATACCCGCCTTCGGTCGCGGCAGAAAGAGCCTCGCTGTCATCCAGCCAAAGGCCGTCGCCCGATCACCGACTATCCCGGGTGAATTGAACAAAACTCGTGTCGGCGCCTTATCTGCCTTGAAGCTCTCAAAAGGCCGGAACCATGGACGTCAGGCAGACAATCGAGGCGTTCGAACTATGGCTCAGAACGTTCGTGTTGAGCGAATGGACGTTTTACCAATTCGGGATCATCGCCGTCGGTTACGTCGCAGCGTCTTTCCTGGCGTCACGCACTGAGCCTGCGTTGGAATCGAGAGCGAGGCGCATCAAAGGTAACCCGGACCTGCTGCGCGTCATAATCGCTTTCATGCGCCGCTTGAAATGGCTCTTTCTTGCCATGTGGCTATGGCTTGCAAACGTCGTGCTCACTCAAACGACCTGGCCGTCGCGACGTTGGCTGATCTCGACCGCCCTGACGCTGACGGCGGCGTGGTTCATCATCTCCGTTCTGACCAAGATTATCCGCAATCCCACCTTGTCGCGTTTCGTCGCAATCTTCAGCTGGAGCTACGTCGCGTTGTACGCACTCCGGCTTGACGGTCCTGTGCTCTCCGCGCTCGATGGGCTGGCTGTCAATCTGGGCGCTATGCGCCTTTCACTCCTTCTTGTGCTGAAAGTCGTCGTCTTGGCCGCCGCGCTCATCTGGGTCGCGGTTCTCATCGGCAATGTCCTGTCCCATTGGGTGCAGAGATCGGGCGATCTTTCGCCATCGATCAAGGTCCTGATCAGCAAGTTCATAAAAATCGGCCTGATCATGATCGCCGGCGCAATCGCCTTGTCAGCCACCGGAATCGATCTCACCGCATTGACCGTTTTTTCCGGCGCGGTTGGCGTGGGAATAGGCTTCGGCCTTCAGAAGGTCGTATCGAACTTCATCTCCGGCATCATCATCCTCCTCGATAAATCCATCAAGCCGGGCGACACGATCACGCTCGGCGATACCTTCGGTTCGATCCGCGATCTGCGCTCGCGGTTCGTCTCGGTCATCACGCGTGACGGCAAAGAATACCTCATCCCCAACGAGGACTTCATCTCCCAACAGGTCGTCAACTGGTCGTTCTCCAGTGACTACGTCAGGATCGACGTCGACTTCGGCACGGCCTATGACAGCGACCCGCATGAGGTCGTCAGGATCGCAATCGCGACCGCCTCGACGGTGGATCGCGTCGCCAACGACTACAGGGCGCCGGTATGCTGGCTCACCTGCTTTGGCGCTTCGTCGCTGGATTTCCGGCTCCGCTTCTGGATCTCCGACCCCGCAAATGGCCTGACGAATGTCAGGGGCCAGGTGCTGATGGCGCTGTGGGATGCTTTCAAGCAAGCCGGCATCTCCATCCCGTTCCCGCATCGGGAAATCATCATGAAGACGCCTGTCGAGATCAAGCGGTCGCGCGAGGACTAACCGCGACAGGTGCGCAACGAGCTCGAGATTGGGCTCTCTTTCAAAACCCGAAACGGCGGGGCCGTTACCAACCTTCCCCGCTTTCGATCGCAATGATGAACTGCTCGAAGCCGCTCCCAAGCACTCTGACCTCATCCTCCCATGGGCCGGCGCACACAAACGGGATCGAGACGTAGTCTCCATCTATGATGCCATAGGCAGTCGGCCCGCCGTTCGAACCGATCAGAAAGCGACGCTCCTGGAGTTCAAACATTTCGTACCCAGCAGCCAATGAAAGCTCCTGCATATTCCAAAGAACCAGGTATCCCCGACCGATCTCGTCATTGAACCCATTTGAGACACGCAGGAACGCCTTATAGTCGTCAGGCAATATGACCCCGAGTTTGGTTTCGCATTCTTCGATTTCAGCCAAGCTGGCTCCGGGCAGTTGAAATCCATGCCGCAATTTTTCGAACAAGGGGCCCGCTCCATCGAACCGCACATCCATCGCTGTCAGGATAGGCGATCCAAGGCGCTTGGCAACCCGCCCCGACTTAGCCGGAGGGCTCTCTTACGCGAAGCGGATCGCTGTTCTCGCTCGTGCCTTTGCGGCAACTTCCTCTCGATCGCGAGGAGGTTGGGAGGTTTCAAGCGAACTGAGCAGCTCGTGGGCGCATTTGGCGATCGACACAACAGCCTGCTTGAACGCCGCCTCATTGCGTTTCGACGGTTTGGTGGTTCCGCTCAGCTTGCGCACGAACTGAAGCGCGGCGTCATGAATCTCCTCGTCCGTCGCCGGCGGATCGAAATTGAACAGGGGTTTGATATTTCTGCACATGACTTGCTCCCGCTCGTCTCCTCTCCTCCACCGAGAGGAGGGATGATTTCACATAAAGTAGTCGCGTGAGCGTGATTGACAAACGGACCGTTTCGCCACGGCGGATCTACGCGCCGCGAGGCGGAACAGCCTCCGCGTTGCTTCGGCGTTCTCAGTGACGGCCGGTGCCGGGTATGGCGCTCAGTGCAAGCACCCCGGTGGAGGAAGAAAAACCGACGCGGATCGGGCGTCTGTTCATCATGCGGACAGCTTGAAAAGGCTGCCTATTCGATCAATGCTGTGCCGACCACTGTGTTCGGAGCGCAAAGTGATGGGCCATCATCCCGTCTTGAGGACCGTGTTGTTTCTGGTTGGCTTCACCTGTCTGGCTTCGGCCGCAGATGCGGGCGCCAAGTCGATTTCGTGGAGCGATTTGCGACCGGATGACCAACCGGCCCGATCGGTTCAACCGCTCGCGAGGGACCGGCCGGAAGCTGAACTTCTTGCATGGCGAGATGATGCACAGACCGTCGATTTAACGGGCTTCATCCTGCCGATCGACCAGGAAGGAGACCTGGTTTACGAGTTCATGCTGGTGCCGTGGGCCGGCGCGTGCAGCCACAGCGCTTCGCCCGCAGTGAACCAGCTCGTTCACGTATACCCCGAAGAGCCTTTCCGTATCGCGCGGGTTTACGAGGCAATCACCGTCACGGCGATGCTGCGACCCGGCTTTGACAGGGCTCAACTGTTCATCATGGATGGAACGCGCGTGTTGGACTACGGCTACAGCATGCGCCATGCCAGGGTAGCCAAGGCGACGAAAGTGGTCGATCCCGATGTCCGTGCACTCCCACCCGGCAGCCTTCTGTCCCGGCCCTAACCGGATCTCCGCTTTGGGGAATATCAGCACGGTGCCCTATTGATCGCGTGCCATAGCCTTGAGACCGATTACCCGCGTCGAAATCTTTTCGGCAACATCCCGGTCATGGGTGACCAGGAGAACAGCAACTCCGGTTTCCTCGACGATCTCGCGCAGGAACATGATCACGTCTTTCTGGCTGACGGGATCGAGCCGGGAGGTCGCCTCATCCGCGAAGAGAAAGGCAGGCTCGAGCAGCAATGCGCGAAGCAGCGCAAAACGCTGCAATTCACCACCGGAGATCTGGCTCGGCAGACGATCGAGCAAAGCCTCGGAAAGCCGCAACCGCGCACGCAGTTCCTCGACTTGCGCCCAGTCTTTCCGATGAAGGCGCACCAGATCCTTCAGCCCTTTGCGGATCGTCTGATGGGGCGCGAAAGCCGCCGGCGGATCCTGGTAGAGCTTTTGGAAATGCAGCGGCGAAAGCCCCGGCTTTCGCTCCACCACGCCTGCATCGGGTGCGGTCAGGCCAAGCAGAATGTTGCCGGCCGTCGTCTTGCCGCAGCCGCTCGGGCCGAAGATCGAGACGATCTCGCTTGCGGCGATCTCGATGTCGAGGCCGCAGAACAGCACCTTGTCGCCATATCTCTTTTCCAGCCCGCGGCCGGCAATCACGCGTTTTCCGGATGACCTCCCGATTTGACGCGGCCACCGGGACGGTTCGGCCGCGAGAAGTGCCTCGGTATAAGCGTGCTCCGGGCGTTCGAGCAGCCGTTCGGCAGGGCCGTATTCGACGAGCCGGCCATCGAGCATGACGCCCACCGTTCCGCCAAGAGCCCGCGCGACGGCGACGTCGTGAGTGATGGTCAAAAGCAGACGGCCGGCCTCCACTTCCTGTCTCAGGCGGGCCGTCACCGAGTCCCTCAGCGCGGCATCGAGGCCCTTGGTCGGTTCGTCGGCGATCAGCAGCTCGGTGTCGCCGGCATGCGCCATGGCGATGGCCGCCCGCTGCCCCATGCCGCCGGAAATCTGAAAGGGATAAAGACCCTCGGCAGATGACAGAGACACTTCGGAAAGGTTTGCCTTCGCGGCTATGACGCTTTCGGCAGCAGTTCTTCCCCTGACATAGCGATGGATCTCGGACACCTGCGGCAAGAGCTGCACGGTCGGATCAAGCGCCAGCCATGGCTCCTGCGGTAGCAGGCCGATGCTTCGGCCCCAGCGGCGGCGGCGCTCGGCTGGCCTCTCCTTCAGGAGATCCGCGCCCTTGAAGATCACGCGCCCGCTCGCATGCAGCTCCGGCGGGAGATTGCCCATGATCGCCTGGGCGACGAGCGATTTTCCCGAACCGCTTTCGCCGAGCAGGGTCAGGGGCCGGCCTGGACCCAAGGCAAGCGACACGCCGGACACGATGCTGCCCGCCGAGGTGCGGATCGACAGGTCCGAGACTGAAAGGTCGGATGCGATGTTTATCGTCATGCTCGATCTCCCTGCGCGAGCATCTGCAAGCCGAGAACGAGCAGGAAGATCAGCGCTGCGGGGAGCAGCACATGCACCGGCGTCTCGGTGTAATAGGGCAGAAGCTCGACGATCATGCTGCCGAGTTCCGGCGTGGGTGGCTGAAGACCGACGCTGATCGCGCTCAAGGTCGAAACCGCGATGATCGCGGTGGCCATTGCGAAGGCTGAAAGAGTGGCGATCATCGGCCTGATGACCGGCAGGACATAATGGACGAGGATGTAACGCGAGCCGAAACCGAGCATGCGCGCCGCCTCGATATGCGGCTGGGCCAACACCGTTTTCGTCGCCGCCTTCGTCACCCGATAGAACTCGACCCAGAGCGTCAGCGCCAGGCCGAGGAACAGCGGACCGTAATTGCCGGGCGAGAAAGCGAGAAGCAGGAGCACCAGCATGAGGCCGGGCAAGGCAAGCACGATGGTCGCGACGAGTTCGAGAACCCGTTCCGTCCACCCGCCCCTCCAGGCGGCACAAAGGCCGAGCACTACGCCGGGTATGGCTGCGGCCAGCATGGTCAGCAACGCCATGCCGAAAGAAAGACGCGCCCCGTGTGCAAGCCGCGCCAGCAGGCTGCGCCCATAGTGATCGGCGCCCAGCAGGTAGTCGCCGCCGAGCGGCGCCAGGCTCGCGCCAAAATCCTGCGCGGCAGGATCGGCCGGAATGACCGCCGGCCCGACAATGGCAAAGCCGCCGAGCAGAAGCAGCAGGCCGGCGCCGACCGATCGCGCCAGGCCGATGCCTGTTTTCGATCTCGTATGGGAAGTTTGCCCGATAGTGCTCATGCGTTTTTCCTCAAACGCGGATCGAGCCAGAGAGTGAGACTATCCACGACCGCACCGATGACGACGAACATCAGCCCCATGACCAGCGCGGTCCCCTGCACCATCGGAATGTCCCGCTCGACGATCGCATGCACCAGGGCATGGCCGATGCCTGGATAGGCAAACAGGGATTCGACCACCACGACGCCCTCGATCAGATAAATCGCCTGCAAGCCGAGATAGGAGACCACCGGAATGGCCGCATTGCGCAGCCCATGCCGGCGCACGACTACGGCCTCCGGAAGCCCCTTGTAACGGGCGAAGGCGAAGTAGGGCGCCCGGGCAACGGCTGCGACGGAATTACGGGCGACACGGCTCGACATGGCGGCAAGCCCGAGCGCCAGGGTCAGGGCCGGCAGCAGGATTTCGCGCGGCGAGCCGAAGCCGGCCGGCGGCAGCCAGCCGAGATGTTTGGAAAACACCAGCATCAGGATGAGCCCGAGCACGAAGGGCGGAATGGCGCGGAAAATGACGGCGCCTGCCAATCCCATCCGGTCGATGGCTCCGCCGGGTTTCAATCCGGAAAACAGCCCGACGATCGGACCGATCAGCAGCGACAAGGCTAAAGCCGTAAGGGCAAGCCAGAGGGACGCGCCGAGCTGCACCTGCAGTTCGTGAACGACGGGAGCGCCTGTCACCAGCGAATGTCCGAGATCGAACCGCAGGAGACTGCCGAACCATTCCAGGAACTGAGCCGCGATCGGCCGGTCGAGACCCAGTTCCAGCCTGACCTTGGCGGCCGCGTCGGCGATCCGGGCGTCAGGCCCATAGCGGCCGGCGGCAATGCGCATGGCCGCATCGCCCGGCAGGACGCGCATCAGAACGAAGCACAGGGCCCCGACCACGACCGCCACGATGCCGGCCTGCAAAAGACGAGCAAGAAGGAAGCTTCGCATCGCGCTTTCCGTCATTTTGCCCAGCGGACCGAGGAGAGGCCGTAGTTCACCTCCAGAGGGTCGACCTCGACGCCGGTGATCCGCTTGCTCGACACGATGGCGAGTTCGGACCAGGTGACCGGTATGCTCGGCAGCTCCTCCTGCAGGATCTCGACCGCGCGGGCCTGGAGCGGAGCACGGATGGCCGCATCGCTTGTCGCCGCAAGCTTATCGACGATGCCCTGCATCTCCTTGTTGTCCCAGCCCATGGAGCCCCAGTCGCTTCCGCCTGGGCCGTAGTCCTGGAGCAGGGTGCCGACCGGATCGGGTACGATCGAGTAGAGCCGCGAGATCAGTCCCATTTCCAGCGTTCCATCCTTGTGACGGGCCGGGATTTCCGAACTGTTGCCGACGGATACCTTGGCTTCGATACCCACTTGCCGGAGCTGGGCCTGAAGCGCGGTTGCGATCGGCGGCAGTTCCGGCCAGCTGGAATAGGTCAGCATCGTCACGCTGAAACGCTTGCCATCCTTCTCCAGAACGCCGTCGCTGCCCTGCACCCAGCCTGCAGCCGCCAACAGCTGTTTTGCCTTTTCCAGATCCCGCGCCAGCGGCTGAACGCCCGAAACGTTCCATCCCTTCATTGCCGGCGGGAAAAGCTGGGTCGCGGCAAGATCGGAATTGCGCAGGATGACCTTAGTGATGCCGACGCGGTCGATAGCCGCGCTGACCGCCTGCCGCTCCTCCACCTGGTCGAAGAAAGGCGATGCCGCATTGATCTTGAGGATGCGGGTGCGGGGGATTGTCGCGATCCGGACGTCGAGTTTCGGATTGGCCTTCAACCGGTCGACCGAAACGGGAAGCATGGAAAAGACGAGGTCGGCTTCGCCGCTTTCCGCCATCAGGGCGCGGGTTTCTCCCTGCCCGACGGCAAGGTAGCTCACATCTTCGATGCCGGACCTGCCGCCCCACCAATTCCCCGAACTTTCAAGCTCAAGCCGTGCCGGAGGTGTGAGGGCTTTCACCTTGTAGGGTCCGGAACCGACGATCTGCGTGACCTTGCCCGCGGCATCGAAGGAAGATGGCGCCAGGATGATGGTGCTGAAATGCACGAGATAGGCAGGCAGCGGGGAAAAGGGTTTTGTCAGCCGTATATCGAGTTCGGCGCCGCTGCTCGTGATCTCCGCAATCGGTGCCTGCGACAGCACGCCGACACCGGCAAGCGCTCGCCGAAGGCTGGCGGCGGCGGTCTCAGCAGTGACAGCTGTTCGATCATGGAAGGAGGCGTTGCCGCGGATCGCAAAGGTCCAGGTGAGGCCGTCATCCGAGACGCCCCACTTCTCCGCAAGAGCTGGAACGAGCGTGCCCTGCTTGTCCGTCGTCACCAACGTTTCGGCGACTTGAAGGCGGCTGAAGACGTAGCCGGTCTGCGCTGGCTCGATCCCGGTGATTTCCCATGGGCCGGCGACCTTGAGTGTCTCGGCATAGGCGGAACCCACCACTGTCGACGTTCCGAGCGCCAGCGTGAGGAAAATCCTCTTCATCACCCGCATTACGATTTCTCCCCATAGTGTTCAGGTTCATTCAGGAATGGCAGCGACTGCATATGTAATGTTATTACACCGGTCAAACGAAATGTAACGTAATAACATATTTAGCGGATCCACTCCCGTTGCCCGAGGCGCCAGCCGAGCCAGCCGGGAGGACGGGCGCGACGCCATCATCAGGGTAACCGCCTGCGCGATCTGCGGACCGGGGAATGGGTTCGTGGACACGAACGCCTGAGGAAAGGGTATTTCCTGTTGGCATATGCCTGTCGAACTTCGCTCTTCACACTAAGTTCTCCATATGGACCGAGCAGCGCATCGGAATGACGGGGCTCTCCCGTTGTTTTCCATCGTCTGCCCGGCCGAGAAGCTTGCCCCAGGTAGATCAGGCGACAGCGGAGCCGATCCATGGATATGACGCAAAGCCGAGATCGCATGGTGGAGCACCAGCTGACGCGACGTGGCATTGGCGATCGAAGCGTCATCGAGGCGATGCGCACGGTGCCGCGCGAAAAATTCGTCTCTCCAGGCTTCGAGGAATTCGCCTATGAGGATGCGCCGCTCTCGATCGGCGAGGGCCAGACGATTTCGCAGCCGTTCATCGTGGCTCTGATGCTCGAAAAGGCCGATCTGAAAGCCGGCGGCAAAGTGCTCGAGGTGGGCACGGGCTCCGGCTACGCTTCGGCCCTGATGAGCCGGATCGCAAGACAGGTCTATTCCATCGAGCGCCATGAAAGGCTGGCATTTCAGGCCAGGGAACGGTTCGAGACGCTCGGATACGACAACATTGACGTTCGCGTGGGTGACGGCAGCAAGGGCTGGCCGGAAGCCGCGCCATTCGATGCCATTATCGTTTCTGCGGCAGCACCCGAAGTGCCGTCCGCCTTGAAGGAGCAGTTGAACCTCGGAGGGCGGCTCGTCATCCCGGTCGGCCGCGATCAAGAGCAGCGCCTGATACGCGTCACGCGCACCAGGCCCGCCGCGTTCGAGGAAGACGATCTCGGCGGGGTGGTCTTCGTTCCCCTGATCGGCGAAGACGCCTGGACTGCCGCACATCCGATGTACACGGCAACGGTGTCGTTATCACAGGGAACTCTCGCGCCCGGTCCAGCTTCTCTGCCAAACGTACAGCGAGAGGGCATGGGAAAAATACACACATTGCCTGCGCTGCCCGAAGGCGTGCTCGACCATACCGAATTCCAGCTACGGTTCTGGGCAGTTCAACGTCTTTCCTGGATCATCTTCACGCTTCTTCTGGCGATCTGCTTGCTGGGTTTACTTGGCAGAGGCGGCCCGTTTTCGCGGCAAACGCTCGTCTTGTCCGACGGGTCCGTGGACTTTCCCGTCATTTCCCGATGGAATGCTCCCGAGGATATGACGGTGAATTTCACGGCGTCATCCGAAGACAGGGTCTTCACGATCGATGCCGCCTTTCTTCAAACCTTCTCGGTTCAGGCCATCGACCCGCCCCAGAAGGCGACCTTCGCGCGCGAGGGCCGGATAGGTTACGTGTTCCCGGCCGATCCGGCAGAACCGACACAGATCGTGTTCCGTCTGCAGACGCAACTCCCGGGCGCTCGCCGCGCCACCATCGGTATGGGCCGAGAGGTCCGTAACCAATCCACGTTCATCTTTCCATGAGGGCGGCACGGTGGATGCAGTATTCCGCGGACTAGCAATTTATTTTACGCTGCTCGTGATCATCCGCTTGTCGGGAAGACGGACGTTGGCGCAGATGACGCCGTTCGACCTTGTCATCGTGCTGGTTATCTCCGAGACCACGCAGCAGGCGATGCTGGGCGACGATTTCTCGATCACCAACGCCGTCGTCCTGATCCTGACGCTGTTTACCACCGACATCGGCCTCTCCTACGTGAAGAGGTGGTGGCCGCGCGCAGCGCATATCATCGACGGAGTTCCCACCGTCCTGGTGACGGACGGCGTCTACGACGAACGCGCGCTCAGAGGAGCCCGGCTGCAGAAAGAGGATGTCATGCAAGCGGCCCGAAGCCAGGAAGGCATCGAGAGTGTGACGGAGATAAAATTTGCCATCCTCGAAGTGAGCGGCAACATCAGCATCATCAAGAAGCAGAAATCCGGCTGACAAAAGGCCTCTGGTGCATCACATTCGAATTCGACGGCACCGATGCCGCTCGCGCCGATTTCGAGCAATATCATTAAGGCGGCTCGGACTGGGGAATGATTTTAATGCCCGTGTATGAAACGACGAGGCCCATGACGCGCTGCCCTTCCCACCCTGGGGCATTGCTCGAAGACATCATCCCGGCAACGGGAAAGACCAAGGTGGAAATCGCCAATCTGCTGGGTATCTCGCGCCAGCAACTCTACGATATTCTGAACGAGAAGAAGCCCGTATCGCCCAATGTCGCTGCCCGGCTTGGGAAATTGTTCGGTGATGGTCCCGCAATCTGGCTGCGCATGCAGGCATGCCTATGATGCCTGGCATGCCGAACGGGAAGTGGACGTCTCAGGCATCCCGACAACCCGGGCCACCTGAGGGAAAGCGCCGATCCGCCTCAGAAGGACAGGTCGAGCGCCCTGCCCTCGAACAGACGGTCGCGGGAACCTTCGAGATGCGCCTTCATCAGCCTTTGCGCGTCGTCGGCCCGCCCGTCGGCGATCGCCTTGTAGATGGCGTTATGCTCTTCATAGACCTGTTCCAGCCCTTGGCGGGGGCCAAGCAGGGACAGGCCGTGCAGATGCATGCCGACGGCGATATGGGCCTTCAGCGCATCGATCGAGGCCGTATAATAGTGATTGTTGGCTGCTTCAGTCACGGCGCGGTGGAAGATGAAATCGGCATCCGTGCGGTGAAGCTGGTGGCTGGTCGCCTCGCGCAGATCGGCAAGGGCGCTGGCGATCTTCTGGATCGCCTGCTCATTGCGGCGCTTGGCGGCGAAATAGGCGGCGGCCGGTTCGATGGTCAGGCGGAATTCGTAGCAGCGCTGAATGTCGGCAATAGTCTTGACCGGCGAATAGGCGAGCTGCGTTGTCGGCGAGCCATGGGCGCTGACGAAGGTGCCGGCGCCCTGTCGGGCATAGACCATGCCCTGATCGCGCAGGCGGGCCAGCGCATCGCGCACGATCGGCCTGGAAACACCCAGCATCGAGGCAAGTTCATGCTCGCCGGGCAGGCGTGAATCCGGCGGATAGTTCCCGCCGCGGATACGCTCGAGCAGCTGGTCGAAGACACGATCGACCAGCTTGACGGCCTTGCCGCGCTCGGGCTTGCCCGGCGGGCCGGCTTCCGCGTTCAAAGATTCGCCGTTCACTTCAACCACATCATTCTCCCCGGCGGTATCTTATGCCGCCTGATTCCGAAGAACCAGTTTTAACAAACTATCCGGCTTACCGAAGCCCCCCGACTTGACGGCGCACCGAAAAGACCGCCCATCGGCGGCCGTGACATCGAACCAGGGGACACCGGCCTCGATCTCGCCCTTCGGCATGAGCACCCTGACACCAAGCGCCTGGAAAACCGCAAGCGCCGTATCGCCGCCGCCGACCATCAGCATATCGGGTCTCGTATCGTCGATCACCCTTTTGACGCCTGCCGCAAAATCACCGGCGACGAGCGCCGCATCGGCCGCCATCTCGCCGCTGCAGCGCAGCAGCACCGGCAGCGCCAGCCCCTCCCCGCATTCGATCTGCCCCATCGGGGCATCCACCACCATACGCAAGGCGCCGGAGGTTTCGAGCCGGTTCATCTGGGCTGAGGTGATCGGATCGCGCGAGCCGAAGGCAAACAGCGTGCGCGGAGTCGCCGCAAATTCCGTCACCGGCCGTCGCTCGGTTTCGCCGAGCCGGCGGGCGAAGGCCGCGCCGAGGCCGCGCGCACCGACGCCGAGCGTCGTCAGCCAGACATGACCCTCGACGATCTGATCGAGATCGGTATCGTCCTCGGCATCGGCAACGGCAACGGCAACATTATCCGCGCGACCCGCGAACAGATCGGCAATCGGCAGCGGCCTGTCGACACCCCGGCCGACGACGCAGCCCCGGTAGGTCAGGCGCTCCTGATCGGGGATGGCGGGCGCCACCAGGATATTCTTCAGGCCGAGCGCATCCGCCAGCGCCAGGCTTTCCGCCGCGACATTGCCCTTGAGCCGGGAGTCGATCTTCTTCATGACGACGGCAGGCCTCACATCACGCAACACCTTCGTCGCCGATCGCACCCTTTCGGCGGCTTCGTGCTCGCCAAGCGCGCGCGAGGCGGTATTGACGACCACGACATCGCAGCCGGTGGCGATCGCTGCCTGCGCCGCTTCGACATCGACGGCGACCGCGACCGAAAGGCCGGCCGCGACGAAGGGCGTGCCCGTATCGAGCGCGCCCGTCAGATCGTCGGCGATGATCGCGGCCTTCAGCGTCATGCGATCTCTTCCGTATTGACCGCATGGCAGGCCACGAGATGACCGGGCCTGGCTTCCTTCCAGACAGGGATGACCTTGCTGCAGACATCCATGGCAATCGGGCAGCGCGTGTGGAAACGGCAGCCGGATGGCGGGTTCAGCGGGCTCGGCACATCGCCCTGCAGGATCTGGCGCTGGCGTGTGCGCTCATGCTCCGGATCGGTCTCCGGGACGGCCGACAGCAGCGCCCTAGTATAGGGGTGCAGCGGATTGTCGAAAAGCTCCTCGCGAGTCGCCAGTTCGGCGAGCCGCCCGAGATACATGACGCCGACGCGGGTGCTGATATGGCGCACCACCGCAAGGTCATGGGCGATGAAGAGGTAAGTCAGCCCGTATTTCTCCTGCAGATCGAGCAGCAGGTTGATGATCTGCGCCTGGATCGACACGTCGAGCGCCGAGATTGCCTCATCGCAGACGATGAATTTCGGCTGGCAGGCCAGCGCCCGGGCAATGACGACGCGCTGGCGCTGGCCGCCTGAGAGTTCGTGCGGGTAACGCTGGGCAAAGCGTGTCGGCAGGCCGACATCGGTCAGCAGCGCCGCTACTTTTTCCTTGAGTTCGGCCTTGGTGCAGAGCTTGTGGAAGAGGATCGGCTCACCGATCGCCTCGCCCACCGTCATGCGCGGATTGAGTGTCGAATAGGGATCCTGGAAGACGATCTGCAGGTCGCGGCGGAACGGCCGCATCTGCTTCTCGTCGAGTGTGGCGAGATCCTGGCCCTTATAGACGACCCTGCCGCTGGTCGCCTTGTAGAGATTGAGGATGGTGAAGCCGGTCGTCGATTTGCCGCAGCCGGATTCGCCGACGAGGCTCAGCGTCTCTCCTTCCATGATGTCGAGATCGACATTGTCGAGCGCGTAGACGGTTGCCGAGCGTTCACCGAAGGCGCCGAGCTTGACGTGGAAATGCTTGACCAGGTTTTCGACCTTGAGCAGCGGTTGCGCAGCCATCACGCGGCCTCCTGCATTCTCTGGACGACGAAACAGGCGGCGCGGTGATTGCTGCTGCCGCTCAAGGGTTCGAGCCGCGGCACCTTCTCGTGACAGATCGCCTCGACGAGCGGGCAGCGCGGCGCAAACGGGCAGCCCTTCGGGCGGCGCCCCGGCTCCGGCGGCGTGCCGCCGATCGAGGAGAGCCGGCTTGCCGGCGGATCGGACAGTTTCGGGATCGAGGAGAGCAGGCCGCGCGTATAGGGATGGCTTGGCCGGGCATAGAGCTCGTCGACCGGCGCGTCCTCGACGACCGTGCCGGCATAGAGCACGGCGACGCGATCGACGAGGCCGGCAATCAATGCCAGATCGTGGGTGATCCAGACGACCGACATGCCGAGCTTGGCGCGCAGATCCTTCACCAGATCGACGATCTGGGCCTGGATGGTGACGTCGAGCGCCGTCGTCGGCTCATCGGCGATCAGCAGTTTGGGATTGCAGGCCAGGCCGATGGCGATCATCACGCGCTGGCGCATGCCGCCTGAGAGTTCGTGCGGAAAGGCCTGCAGCCGTTCCTCCGGGCCGGGAATGCCGACCAGGCGCAGAAGCTCGACGGCGCGGGCGCGGGCTTCCGCCTTTTTCATTTTGCGATGATAGATCAGCGGCTCGCAGATCTGGTCGCCGACGCGCATGACCGGATTGAGCGAGGTCATCGGATCCTGGAAGACGAAGCCGATATCGCCGCCGCGCACCTTGCGCAGCTCGCCATTCGACATGGTCTGCAGGTCGCGGCCGGCGAAGGTGGCCGTTCCCTTGGTAACCTTGATCTTGTTCGGCAGGAGCCGCATCAGGCTCAGCATGGTGAGGCTCTTGCCGCAGCCGGATTCGCCGACGACGCCCAGCGTCTCGCCCTTGTCGACATGGAGATCGATGCCGTCGACCACGACGGCCGGGCCGTTGCGGCCGTCGATCTCGACCGTGAGGTTCCTGACATCGAGCAGGCGTGCTGTGTTTTGCGTGTCCATCATTTGCTCCCCCGCGGATTGAGCGCGTCGTTGAGGCCGTCGCCGAGGAAGCTGAAGGCAACCGAGGCGAGGCCGAGCACGGCCGCCGGAGCGGCGAGAAGATGCGGATAATGCTGCCAGACGCGAAGGCCGTCCGAGATCATGTTGCCCCAGCTCGGCGTCGGCGGATTGACGCCCACTCCGAGGAAGCTGAAGGCGCTTTCCAGCACCATCGCCGTGCCGAGACCGGCACTGACCGAGACGATCAGCGGCCCGAGCGCATTCGGCACGACATAACGCTTGATGATGACCCAGTTCGACAGGCCGAGCGCCTGGGCCGCAGTGATATAGGGCCGGCTGCGGATCGACAGGACCTGGGCGCGCACCAGGCGCGCGTAAGGCGGCCAGGAGATCAGCGCCATCGACCCGAAGACGAGAATGAAATCCACCCAGATCGTCTGGCGGTAGAAGGGATTGAGGGTCTCGAGGTAGCGCGCCTCCATCCAGCGGGTGATCGGCGATTTCAGCGAGGCGTTGATGACGACGACGAGCAGCAGGTTGGGAACCGACATCGTCACGTCGGTCAGCCACATGATGGCGCGGTCGAAGGGATTGCCGAAGAACCCGGCCACAGCGCCGAGGGTCAGGCCGATCAGCACGGCGAAGAAGGTGACGATGACGGCGACGAGGAAAGCGGTTCGCGTGCCGAAGACCACACGGCTGAAGACGTCACGGCCGAGATCGTCGGTTCCGAAGAGATGGCTCATCGACGGCAGCGCGTTGCGGGCGTTGAGGTCCTGGCCGAGATAGTCATAGGGCGTCAGGTAAGGCCCGAAGATCGCCGTGAAAGCAAGGATCAGCACGACGACGAGACCGAAGACCGCGAGCTTGTTGCGTTTCAGCCGGTACCAGGCGTCGCGCCACAGGCTGACCGGCTGTTCCTCGATGGTTTCAGGGGTGGAAAGAGGGATTGCGGACATGGTCAGCGGCTCCTTCTTGCATCATTGGCGCGTGGATCGAGCAGCGGATAGAGCACGTCGACCAAAAGGTTCGACACCATCACCAGGAACGATCCGATCAGCGTGATCGCCAGGATGACGGGGTAATCCGAATTGATCAGCGCCTGCACCGTCAGGCGCCCAAGACCCGGCAGGCCGAAGACCAGTTCGACGAAGATCGCGCCGTTGACGATGGTGATCATGATCAGGCCGAGCTGCGTCACGACAGGCGTCAGCACCGGCCGCAGGATATGACGCAGCGCCACGATGATCTCCGGCACGCCCTTGGCGCGCGCCGTGCGGACGAAATCCTCCGACAGCACCTCGATGACGGCGGCCCGGGTCTGGCGCACGATCAGCGCGATCGGCTGGAAGGAAAGCACCAGCAGCGGCAGCAGGATGCGGACATCGAAGATGCCGCCCCAGCCATAAGGCACGCTCGCGCCCGGGAGCAGCACGATGAGGCCGACCATCAGCAAGGGGCCTGCGACATAGGCCGGGATCGCCCAGAGGAAAAGCGCCGAGCCCAGAATGGCATAGTCGAGGCGCGAATTCTGGTTCAGCGCCGCGATCATGCCGAGCGGGATCGCGACGACGGTCGTCAGGATGACGGAACAGAGGGCAAGCTGGAATGAAACCGGGGCCGCGGCCGAGACCATTGCCCAGACGGCGCGGCCCGAGGTCAGCGAATTGCCGAACTGGCCGTGCAGCAGATTCCAGATGTAAAGCCCGAATTGCTCGATGAAGGGCCTGTTGAGGCCGGCGCTTTCGCGGATGGCCTCGATGCGCTGCGGATTATAGGCGACGTCGCCCGGCGCGCGCAGGAAGATCAGCTTGATCGGATCGCCGGCGCCATAAAAGGCCAGCGCGTAGACCGCCAGCATCACCACCAGGACGGACGGAATCCAGATGGCAAACCGGGTTAGCACGTAGCGCAGCAAGGCCACCTCCCACCTGTTCGATGCGTTCCCGCCCTTTGCAGAAGCCCGGCGGATCGCATCTCTTCTTGAAACTTGCGCGAAGGCCTTGCGGCCCTCGCGCGCTCATTGTCAGAAACGAGAGGCCCAATCAGCCGATCGAAATGTTCCAGGGTTCGGCGATCTGCCAGTCGAGGTTCTTCTCCATGCCCTTGACCTCCTTGGTGGCCCAGCGCGACATCGCCTGAGAATACCACGGGATGAAGGCCCAATCCTCGCGGAACGCCTTCTGGGCCTCCTGGGCGAGAGAGATGCGCTGCGGATCGTCCGCAGCCTTGGTCGCCGCTTCGGCAAGGGCGCTGTCGACCTTGTCGTTCTTGTATCCGCCGAGCTTGTTCTGCGCGTTCGACGAGGTCGAGGCGATGCTGCCCGTGAGATAGGAAACGGCGTCGGGAACACGGGTGCCGACGTCGTCGCGGAAGATCTGGACCGAGTTCTGATCCGGACCGGCATAGGCGTCCTGCTGCGGTTTCATGTCGACGGCCGTGATGCCGAGATTCTGGCGCCACTGCTCGGCGATGAACTGGGCGGCGGCCTGGATGGCCGGCGCCGAAATGCCGACGAACAGGATCTTCGGCAGGCGCTCGGGCCCGCCATAGCTCGATTCGGCAAGCAGCTTCTTGGCGGCTGCCGGATCATAGGGAAAGGGCTCAAAGCCGGAATTGTCGGCGCCGGGAACCGAATTGAGGATCTGATCGGCCTTCTTGTGCGGCCCATCGGGATAGGAGGCCTTGAACAGGCCGTCGCGATCGACCGCCATGATCAGCGCCTGGCGCACCTTCGGATCGTCCATCGGCGCGCGGGAGATGTTGAACCAGAAGTGCTGGCTGGTCGGGATCAGCGGGCCGGCCGAGAATTCCGGGCCGAGATCCTGGATGATCGTCGAAGTGACGAGCTCGGTATGGGCGTTGAACTCGCCGGACTTGATCAGCGATGTCGCGGTGACATTGTCCTCGATCGAGGTGATGTCGATGCGGGCAAGCTTCGGCTTCGACCCGAAGAAGTTCTCATTCGGCTCGAATGTGATCTTGCCGGCATCGATATCGATGCTCGTCAGCTTGAAGGGGCCGGAGAAGACCGGCTTGTTTTCGGGCTTATACCAGTCGATGATTTCCTCGCCGTCGCTGCCGCGCGATTGCGACGCTTTGGTGATCGGCGCGATGTGGTTTGCCAGGCGCATGAAGAAGATCGGATCGGCAGCGGCGAGCGTCACGACGACCGTGCCCTCGTCGGGTGTGGCCACACCCGTCAGCTCGTTGCCGGAGCCGGCGGCGATTTCGGCGTAACCCTTGACCTTGCTCAGCACCTGGTCGGCGCGCTGGCTCTTGGTGTTCGGCATCGAGGCGACTTCCCACGATCCCTTGACGTCGGCCGAGGTGATCTTGCTGCCGTCCGAGAAGACGGCCTTGGGATCGATCTTGAAGGTCCATACCGTGTTGTCGGCCGATTCCCAGCTGGTGAAGACGTAAGGCTTGATATTGCCCTGGCTGTCGAAATACATCGGCGCCGCCCACCAGATCGAATTCCAGCGGAACGTCCTGCCGCCGCCGCGCAGCGGCGACCAGTCCTGGTCGAAGGCCGGATGCGCGACCTTCAGAACCTGGCCCTCATCGGCCATCACGATGCGGGCATTCATCCCGAACACGGTGAGGCCGACGCCGGCCGCAAGACCGAGCTTCAGCGCGTTGCGGCGCGATAGATTGGTTTTTTCAGATTGATCAAAAGACATGGCATTCCCTCCCACGGTGAATTCGGCAGCGCTCTCCCTGCACCTGCCAGGCGCAGCACAATCCGTCCCATATCGTTCTCTCGTTATTGTAAATATGTCAACAAAAAATCGCAATTTTTGCTGCAACAAAATTTATGACGAAAAATATTGCAACAATAACAAATAGATAATTTTTCAATCCGGAATGAGCGCATTTTGTCTTCTTGACAAAAGCGCTGCAATGGCAAAGTTTTTCGCAATCCATCGCGACAGACGAATGACAATTGCCCGTGCAGCCGTGCGGTTCGAACGCGCACCGGAAAAGACAGGACGCACCGAGGAGGGCGGAATGAGCCACAGGATCACAGGCGTATTCAGCGCGGCCGCAACGCCGCTGACGGCAGACAATAGGCCCGACCTCACCCTTTTCACCGATCACTGCCGGCGGCTGCTGGCCGAGGGATGTCATGGCGTGGCCCTGCTCGGCACGACCGGAGAAGCCAATTCCTTCTCCGGAGCCGAGCGCCGCGCCATATTGGAGGCGGCGGTGAAGGCCGGCATTCCGGCCGACAGGCTTTTGCCGGGCACCGGTGTCGTCGCCATTCCGGAGACCGTGGAACTGACGCGGCACGCCCTGTCGCTCGGCGTCACCAAGGTGGTGATGCTGCCGCCCTTCTATTACAAGGGCGTCTCCGACGACGGCCTGTTTGCCGCCTATTCGCAAGTTCTGGAAAAGGTCGCCGACACCCGCCTGCAGGTCATCCTCTATCATATTCCGCAGGTCTCGGGCGTGCCGCTCTCCATTCCGCTGATCGGCAGGCTGATTGCGGCCTTCCCGGAAACGGTCGTCGGAATCAAGGAATCTGCCGGCGATTTCAATAACATGCAGGCCGTCATCGCAGCTCATCCCGGTTTCTCGGTCCTGGCCGGCGCCGATCCGCTGCTGCTGCCACTCATGAAGGCCGGCGGCGCTGGCTGCATCACGGCCACCTCCAATCTGGTGGCGGATTCGCTGCGCACCATCTACGACCATATCCATGACGAGGCGCGAGCCGCCGAGGTCGAGGCGGCGCAAGCACGCATCAACGCCTATCGCACGCTTTCCAATTCCTACGTGCAGATCCCGACCATCAAGGCAATGGTGGGATTGAAGACCGGCAATCCTGCCTGGAAGCGCACGCGCGCGCCGCTGATGCCGCTGAGCGAGACGGATTATGCCGCACTCGCCGAAAGCTACGCCAAGCTGCCTTGAGGAGATCCGCCATGAATTTTACCGGCCTGCCTTCGGAAGCCGTGCCCGCTTTGATGACCGGGGTCGTTACCCGCAACCCCTCTGTCGCCGGCCGTGCCGATGCCTATCTGCCCTCGCCCTGCATCCAGAACCATGCAGCCAATCTCGCCTTTCTGCCCGACGGTACGCTGAGCTGCGTCTGGTTCGGCGGCACGATGGAAGGCATGGGCGATATTTCGATTTACATGTCGCGGCTGGCGCCCGGCTCCGAGCGCTGGTCCGAGCCGGAGAAGATGAGCGACGACCCTCAGAAATCCGAGCAGAACCCGTTGATTTTCAACGCTCCTGATGGAAAGACGTGGCTGCTCTATACCTCGCAGACCTCGGGCAATCAGGATGGCTCGATTGTCAAATGCCGCATATCGGATGACGGCGGCAAAAGCTTCGGCCCGGTTCGCATCCTCTGCGACAGCCCCGGCACCTTCGTTCGCCAGCAGATCGTCGTCAACGGCAGGGGCGACTGGCTGCTGCCGGTCTTCCGCTGCGTCGGCCTTAGCGGCCAGCGCTGGAGCGGCGATGCCGATACGGCTGCGGTGCTGATCTCGCGCGACGGCGGCGCGAGCTGGCAGATGCGCGATATTCCGGACAGCATCGGCGCCGTGCACATGAATATCCTGCCGCTCGGCGGCGGTGATATGATCGCCTTCTACCGCAACCGTTTCGCCGAAAACATTCTATCCAGCCGATCGTCCGATGGCGGCGAGAGCTGGAGCGCGCCCGAGCCGACCGAACTGCCGAACAACAACTCCTCGATCCAGGCAACCGTGCTGAATGATGGAGCAATCGCAATGGTTTACAACCATTCGAATGCAAGCACCTCGGATGCGCGGCGCCAGTCTCTCTACGACGAAATCGAGGGTGGCGAGGCCTCGGAGGCCGCTATTGTCGCCGATACCGGCCGCAAGGCGGTCTGGGGTGTGCCGCGCGCGCCGCTCAGCCTGGCGATCTCGAAGGATGGCGGCAGGACCTTTCGGCATCGCATCGATCTTGATACAGGCGACGGCTTCTGTCTCAGCAACAATTCCAAGGATTCGCTGAACCGCGAATTCTCCTATCCCTCGGTCATCCAGGGCAGCGACGGCACGCTCCATGTCGCCTACACCTATTACCGGCGCGCCATCAAATATGTGCGGCTCGCCCCGCAAGCGCTGCCGTAAGCAAAATGCCGGCCTGGAATTGTAAATCTGCTTTCCGATCCCGCATGAGACGATGCGGGACACAGGCAGATCGCCCGGTCACGCCGAGGATTTGACAACAGATTTGGCCTCGCCGCCGCCGACATGACGGTGGCTGACCTATTAACTGAGCGCTCTATCCATAAACATCATAAGCATTTGATTTTAAATCATATACCGCCACAGAACAATCGCTTGAAACCTGTTCTGCGGCATGCTCGCCGATAAAATTCCGGCCGATCGAGAATGTCGGCTTGACAATTATCTTACAACTTTACAATAAATGGAGCGACACTATCGCCGCAAGATCTTGCAGGGAGGACTGGTTCATGGCCAGCTTGGATTCGCCGATCACGATCGTTCGGCCGCATCTGATCGAATTCGGCATCGGTACGGCGGGAAAGCTCGGCAAATGGGCTGTCGAAAAAGGTTATCGGCGAACGCTTGTCATCTCCGATGCTTTCAACGCCTCGCGCATCGACGTGCTGGAATTGAAGGGCGAGGTGACGGTCTTTGCCGAAGTGACGCCCGAGCCGGATACGGCCAACCTCGAAAAGGTGCTGGCGGCGGCGAACGGCGCCGACGCCGAGCTGATCGTCGGCTTCGGCGGCGGCAGCGCCATGGACCTGGCAAAACTTGCCGCCGTTCTTGCCGGCTCCGCGCAGACGCTGCATGACGTCGTCGGCCCGAACAAGGTGCATGGGCCGCGCAAGGCGGCACTCGCCCAGGTGCCGACGACCTCGGGCACCGGCAGCGAGGCCGGCATCCGCGCACTCGTCACCGATCCCAGGACAATGGCCAAGCTTGCGGTGGAAAGCCTGCACATGCTGGCCGACATCGCCGTCATCGATCCGGCCCTGACCTTCACCGTGCCGGCGCGCACGACGGCCGCCACCGGCGTCGACGCAATGGCCCATTGCGTCGAGGCCTTCACCAACCGCAAGGCCCATCCCATGGTCGATATCTATGCGATCGAGGGAACGCGGCTGGTCGGCAAATATCTCGCCCGCGCCGTCAAGGACGGCAACGACGCCGAAGCGCGCGCCGGCCTGTCGCTCGCCTCGCTTTACGGCGGCTTCTGCCTCGGCCCGGTCAACACCGCCGGCGGCCATGCGCTTGCCTATCCGCTCGGCACGCGCTGGCATGTGGCGCATGGTGCGGCCAATGCGCTGATCTTCCCGCATGTCCTCGCCTTCAACACGCCGGCGGCCCCTGAGAAGACGAAAGCGGTGATGGAGGCGCTCGGGCGCCGGACCTCCGACAACATCGCATCCGTCTTCGATGCGGCTTATGCTTTCTGCGCCGAGCTCGGCATCGAGATGAAACTCTCCGCGCTCGGCGTGCCGGAAAGCGATCTCGACGCCATGGCCGACGACGCCTTTGCCATCCGCCGTCTGCTCGACAACAATCCGCGCGACCTGACGCGCGCCGATATTCGCTCGATCTACGCAGCCGCGTTCTAGAAGGGATTTGGACGATGGACAGGAATGCGAAAGTCGCCGTGACGCTTGGTGATCCCGCCGGCGTCGGCCCAGAAGTGATCGTCAAGGCTCTGGCGGCCCTTCCCAAAGAAGAGCGCCGCGACTTCGTCATCGTCGGCAATGTCGAAGCGCTGGAGCGCGCCGACCGCGCCACCGGCGCCGGCCTGCGGTTCGGCCCCGCCGATGCCGCAGGCGACGACAGGATCGCCGTTGACGAAGTCCCGCTCGGCGCCGCCCTGCCCGAGATCGGCAAGGTCAGCCCCGTCGCCGGCGATGCCTCGGTGCGCTACATCACCCGCGCCGTCGATCTTGCCATGTCCGGACAAGCCGATGTCATCGTCACCGCGCCGATCAACAAGGAGGCGATGAACCTTGCCGGCCATCACCATGACGGCCATACCGGGCTGCTCGCCCATCTCACCGGCTCGAAGAGCTCCTTCATGCTGCTTGCCTCCGAGCGGCTGAACACCATCCATGTCTCGACCCATATCTCGCTGAAGGGCGCAATCGAGCGCGCCAAGACCGAGCGGGTGCTGGCGACCATCGAGGCCGGCCACCGCCATTTCCTGCGCCTCGGCAAGAAGGCGCGCATCGCCGTTGCCGGCCTCAACCCGCATTGCGGCGAAAACGGCCTGTTCGGCACCGAGGATACGGAATTCCTGGCACCCGCCGTCGAGCAGGCGCAGGCTAGGGGTATCGACGTCGTCGGGCCGATCTCGGCCGATACGGTGTTCGCCCGCGCTTATAACGGCGCCTTCGACCTCGTCATCGCCCAATATCACGACCAGGGCCACATCCCGATCAAGCTCGTTGCCTTCGAGACGGCGGTCAACGTCTCGCTCGGCCTGCCGATCGACCGCGTCTCGGTCGACCACGGCACCGCCTTCGACATTGCCGGCACGGGGAAGGCCAACCACGTCAACATGCTCTCGGCCATCGCCTATGCCCGGCTGATGGCGCGCTCGCCGCGGCAGAGCGCATAATCAGACGAGATCCGTTGACGGCTCATCGAGCTGGCCGAGCCCGCATGGTCATTGTTTTGTCTACGAGACGAGCCGTTCCGTAAGCGAAACACACGACCGCGCTGAGAAGCACGAAAAAAGCGAGAGGGCCGCTCAACCCGATCGACCCGGCGACTGGCTTGAAAACACCGATCACACCGCGGTGCAGAATGTAGACGGGGTAGGAGATATAGCCCACCCACGTCGCCAACCTCTCGGCTTTTGCGGGCATCTCCAGAAAGAGGCCAAGCATCACGATGAGCGGCGCCAGGGCCATCGTGAACATCAGATCGTAGTAGGGCCGCAGGAGGGAAGGAACCGGCGCGGCCATGAAAATCATCAGAAGAAGGCACGGCAGGATCGCCGTCCAACCTTTCCTCCAGGCCGGCATGCCACCGAATAGACGGCTGATCACGACCCCTGCAGTAAATGAAAACATGACCCTTGGAAGACCACCTATTGCGGAAGGCCATTCCCAGCCGATATTCAACATACCGTACTTAAGACCCACAAAGGCCAAAAGCGCAGCTGAAATCAAAGCGACGAGGCAAAGGGCACGGACGGAGAGCCGGAAGAGCCATAGCGCGAAGACTATGTTTACCAACAGTTCCCAGAACATCGACCATGCAGGGCCATTGATTGGAAACATACCCTGCATTGGGTTGGTTTGAAGGAAATACATCGGGCTGGGCAGAAAAATCCCGTTGGCAACGGTCGACGCCAACAGGTCAATGACGCTCTGATGTCTCAGGCCCCAGCCTGTTAACAATATGATCTGTACGAGACCGACCAAAATTCCGATCAAATAGAGCGGATAAAGGCGCTTGATTCGAGCCGCCATGAACGCCGGGAACGGCAGGCCACGTGCAAGCCGTTTTCCATAAATCTCGGCGATGATAAACCCGCTGAGTACGAAGAAAAAGTCGACCGCCAGATAGGCCGACGGGGCATATCGTTCCTGGAAATGTGTGGCAACGACACAGATCGCGGCAAAGCCGCGCATTGCATCCAGGGAATAGTAACGGCTGCGGTCGGGAATCGAGACTTCCGCGGCGTCAATCGTCGATGGCGAATAACCGCGGTCGAGACTGGTCATCTGATCGATATCCTATTCGCTTGTGCCTGAGCGGCGGTCAGATGCGGTGGATTGAAACTGACATCCGTGCCGACCACTTTGCGCATCAGTGGCACCTCCGCGAGGCTGGTCTGCGGAGGTGCCCAGATATCACGATTGATGTGCCACAGGGTCGACAAGCTCGTCCCTGTTGGTTTTGCGCTGTCGTACCTGCTTTATGCTGCCGATCAAGACATTGAGATGAGATCTGCACAGAACAAAGATCAGGCAGCAATATGCAATTCCGCCGGCGACGATTTCCACGGCCAGACGTGGATAAGGCGACCAATGCATCAGCGCTTCATGCAGGAGCAAAACGACAGCAACCATTCCTGCACAAGCCAGGCTTGGCCGAAGGAATTGCATCAGATAGGCCCCGACGCTCAGCTCTATATGGCGCGAAACCTTCCAGCTGGTGATCGGCCAAAACAACAGAACTTCGATCATAATCGCGAAAACAACTATTGTGACGCCGAAAGGATAAAGAACTGCGATCGTCACGAGCGTGAGGAGATTTCGTGCCAACTGGTAGTAGAACCACCAATCCATCTCCCCCTGGCTCTTGATCAAGGATGCCTGCACGTAGCCGATCCCAGCCATCAACCCGATAACGCAGTAGAACCGAACCGGCCAAACGGCCTCGATCCAATGCGCACCGAAAATTGTCGTGATCGCATCGCCGGCAACTGCGGCAAGGCCGATGAAGACGGGATAGGAAACCAGGGCGCAGCCAAACGTCGCCATCAAAAATGCTTCTCGAACTTTCTTCGGATCAGTCCGCAACGAGGACAGCAAGACGTGGGTGACCGATGTTAAGCCCCCGGCGATGACGTTGTTGATCATATCGAACAAACGCTTCGAGAAATTATAGATACCGAGCGCTGACGGGCTCAGGAGCACACCGATGATCAAATTGTCCAAGCTCATCGTTTGTAAGAACCGAGTGCCGGATGCAAAAAAGCCGTAATGCAGCAGGTCGTTCAGGCTTTCTCGCTTCACGTTAAGCCCGGGCGACCACCCGGCACCCCAGAAAGCAGCGCCGCATGATGCCGCTGTGGCCGCGATCTGGGCAATCGCAAGCGCCCACAAGCCGAAACCCGCGAGAACCAAAACAAGACAAATACAACCAGAAGTAATTGTGGCGATAACAGTCCGGACGGCAACGAGGTGAAATGACATCTTCCTGTTGACGATCGCATTCGGAACGACGGCCGTGAAGTCGAAGAACACCTTCAGTCCCATGATGTAGATAAGGGACGTGATTTCCTTATGTCCCACGTAGGCCGCGATGGGCGAAGCGGCGACACACAAAACGCCATAGACCAAGAATGAAAAAGCAAGCGAAAGCATAAATATCGTATCGAGGTGGCTTCGCCTTATTTCGGATCGCTGTATGATTGCTTCGCCAAATGCGGTCGGTCCAAAACTGCCGGCAAACGACACGATGCTGAATGCCAGGGCGACAAGACCGAAATCCTGAGGCTGGAGGACTCGAGACGTCACCACGAAAACTGCGAAGGTGAGGACTGTCGGAATGAGCGTGCTCATCGCCGACCAGAAGGCACCCGTTACGGCCGCCGAGGATCGGTTCTTATTGACATGGCTGAATAGAATATCATCGTCTCGTGCAACCGACAAAACTGAACTCCTACAGGGAATCAAACTATAGAGGGATGGGGGACGAGATCCGGGGCGGGAAGACCGGGACGTAGATCCATCGGTCTACTCGACTTGTACCAGGTGCCGTTCATCTCATACGGGAGGCGGGACATGGCCGCCAAAAGCTCACCGGCATTTGTCGCCTTCTCCACCAGCAGAGTGTCGCCGGTCCAGCTACCGATGAAGTCGTGCAGCCTGCTTCCGCTTCTCGCAACCGCGACATGCGGCTTATTGAGCAAAAGACAAAGAGTATGACCATGGAGGCGGTTGGTGATAATCCGCTGCGCGCCGGACAGCATCTTCACACCATAATCGACATACCGAGCAGCGACATCCTCGTGATGTTGGGCCACCATCTCGGAACGGCTAAAGCCACGCCGCATTGCGGCCTTGAGGACACTCGACTTGCGCAGGCGCGACAAACTATCCGGACCGTTGATCCAATTGGTAAGAGGTCCGTCAACGATCGCTCGGGCTTCAGCTATATCGACGTCGTCCTCTCCAAAAGGCTGCATGACGTATAATGCCCGGAGAGGATCGGCTTCGAACGGTTTAAGCAGGTCGATAGCGAATGCCGTGTCCGGCCCAGCCTCGACATCGCAATCGAAGTTCGCTTTTGCCAGCTCGAAACTCTGCTCGTCGCGCGTCATAAAGAAAAATTTGCGATGCCTCCCAATCGTACGCTTCGCGTAGTCCATAAGGGCCTCGTTGGCGAAATCGACTGTTTGAGGCATCTGAATGATGGTTCGATCCGGATATTTGCACGCCAACCGGTAGCGAATATCGTCTCTGCCGGTCCGCGCATCTCCGAAGTCGGACCACCCACAAATGAATATTGGAGCGTCGCCGGGCGTGGATTTTATCTCGTTAATACTTTGAAGAGAGCCGCCGGTAAGTACCGGCAGGCGCCCTGTTACCTCCTGCAATACCTTCGCCAATCCCAGCCAACTTGCGTGGTGGCCTGGATCTTTATTGGATGGAAAATCCATTATAATGTAAGGCTGTCCTCTACTAACAAATTTCCTTACCGATCTAATCAACTTTTCCTGCAGTCGCCGGATTACAACTTCGCCGAGATGATACATATATTCTACTTGCATTTTCAAAATTGGATCAGCAATTACATGCCCAAGTTTAGGAGTCAATTGGACAGCCGTGCGTCATAGCTACGCACCAAATTTGCCTTACTTTTTAAGGTAAATGAGAACGAGGTTCGGACCTTGCGCGCAACGGTCGAAAGGGATGCGGAAGCATGACCAGGATGCGCGAAAAATTGGGCTTATCACATGCCGAACAAGCGGCGGTCCCAGTAGACGGGTTGGTGGAGGCTGACCGCGATCGATGGGAATTCCGGGTGGGCCGGGTTGATCAGCACGTTGCGGTCGACCCGGGCAACGACGCTCGGCACCAGCAGGATGGCGCTGCGCTTTTCCTGGCACCACTTTTCGCCGAAAACCTTGCTGACGCCGGCCGGCATGCTGTCCCAGCCCGGCAGCGCCGGCTCGGAAAAGATCTCATAGCTGAGCCCGCGCGGCATTGATATCGTGACGTAATGCTGGTTGGGCGGCAGCCTGCCGCTGCCATGGACGAGCTTTTCCAGCAGCGCCGTCGAATAGTGCTCACTCGTATAGATGATCGGGCTGCCCGACGTGTTCCACCGCCCCGGCGCGATGGTCGAGCCGGTGGCATCGAAGATCGGGTAGGTTCCGTTGGGATCTCCGATCCGGACGGATGTCAGCGTACGGTCAAGAAGCTGTGCGCTCACGCAGCGCTGCCGTATTTCAGGCTTCCAAGGATATCGAGCACGAGCTCGCCGCCGATCTCGCTCTGGATGACGACGTCGATCGGCCGCCTGTCCTCCAGCATCGCATGCGGGCGAAACAGGAAATCGCGCGCCTCGGCCTCGGTCTGCCAGACATCGAGCGCCAGCCCCCAGACACGCGCGAGACGGGCGAGCCTTATGCCCTCATCGGAGGAGAGCCGATGCTTAGACTTGCGCCGTTCATAGGTGGCCTTGGGAACGAGCCGGTATTTGAACTGCGCGTCGCTTGGGGCGAGAAGCAGCGCCATGCGGTCAAGCGCCTTGACCGGCAATCCCGCCTCGATGCTGGAGAGCAGGCCGAAGGCCGAACGCGACGCCGGTTCCCTGGCAGGCAGTCCGAGAACGTCGGCAACGACAGCAAACCCCATCATGACAATGCTCCTTTTCACTTGAGGTTATATTTAGTATCAAGTGGGCCGATGATCAAGTGAGTCATTTGCCGAGCCACGCACCATCGTTTGCGGCAAACCCCGGCCATGAACGAGCTTGCGGTCCGCCCAGTCTTTTTCCCAGAGAGCACCTTTTTGGAAATTCCTTTCTCCTCATTTTGGTTAGTCTACTTAATTTATAGAAATAACTTAATTGGAGAGAGTGGTCATGAGCATCGAAAAGTCCGGAAGCCGCTTCGGAAGACGAGACCTGTTGAAACTGTCCGCAGCGGCCGGGGTCGCCGTCGCCGGCGCTTCGCTTGTCGGGCAGAAGACGGTTTTGGCAGCCGGCGAAGAACCGTCGCTGAAAGGCAAGCGCATCGCCATCAGCGCCACCGGCACCGATCATTTCTTCGACCTGCAGGCTTATAACGCCCAGATCGAAGAGGTGAAGCGCCTCGGCGGCGAGCCGATCGCCGTCGATGCCGGGCGCAACGACGGCAAGCTGGTTTCGCAGCTGCAGACGCTGATCGCCCAGAAGCCGGATGCGATCGTGCAAATCCTCGGCACGCTCAGCGTCATCGACCCCTGGCTGAAGAAGGCGCGTGACGCTGGCATCCCGGTTCTGACCGTCGACGTCGGCTCGACCAATTCGATCAACAACACCACCTCCGACAATTGGGGCATCGGCAAGGACCTGGCGCTGCAGCTGGTTTCCGATATCGGCGGCGAAGGCAATATCATCGTCTTCAACGGCTTCTACGGCGTCACCCCTTGCGCGATCCGCTACGACCAGCTGGTCAATGTCGTCAAATACTTTCCGAAGGTGAAAATCCTTGAGCCGGAATTGCGCGACGTGATCCCGAATACCGTGCAGGACGCCTTCACGCAGATCACCGCAATTCTCAACAAATATCCGGAAAAGGGTTCGATCAAGGCAATCTGGTCGGCCTGGGATATTCCGCAGCTTGGCGCGACCCAGGCTTTGGCGGCTGCCGGCCGTACCGAGATCCGCACCTACGGCGTCGACGGCAGTCCTGAGGTACTGCAACTCGTCGCCGATCCGAATTCGCCGGCCGGGGCCGACGTCGCGCAGCAGCCGGCCGAAATCGGCCGCACCGCCATCCGCAACGTCGCCAAGCTGCTCGCCGGCGAGACCCTGCCGCGCGAGACCTATGTTTCTGCGCTGCTCGCCAACAAGACCAATGTCGGCGAAGTCACCAAGAAGCTCGGCATCGGCTGACAAGGCTCATGGGCGATCCGGCCGTGCCGGATCGTCCAACATCTACCCACCCGGAAAGATCGATATGACGGCCAATTCGTTGAGCCCGCCGGTGACGGCGCCAGACGACATCATTCGCCTCGAAGGCATCGTCAAGCATTTCGGCGGTGCGCAGGCGCTGGCCGGCGCGTCGCTGATCGTCAGGCGCGGCACCATCCACGGTCTGGTCGGCCAGAACGGCGCCGGCAAGTCGACGCTGATCAAACTGCTGGCCGGCCTTCACCAGCCGGATGACGGCCGGATCGGGATCGAAGGGCAGATATTCGACAGGCTGACGCCGCATCTTGCCGAAGAACTCGGCATCCACTTCATTCACCAGGACCGGCTGTTGGTGCCGACATTCACCGTCGGCGAAGCCCTCTTCCTCGGCCGGGAACCGCGGATAGCGGGCACGCCCTTCCTCGACCGGCGACTGATGCAGCGCCGCGCATCCGATATTCTCAACGACTATTTCGGTCTCCGGTTGCCGAACGCCGCCCTGATCGGCGAATTGTCGACGGCCGAAAAGCAGATCGTGCAAATCACCCGCGCTCTCCTCAATCAGCCGAAGGTGCTCGTCTTCGATGAGCCGACGGCCGCATTGGTGGCCCGCGAGGCCGATATCCTCTTCCGGCTGATCCGCCGCCTGCGCGATGAAGGCGTCACCATCATCTATATCTCGCATTATCTGAACGAAATCGAGAAACTCTGCGACCACGTCACCGTGCTGCGCAACGGCCTTGATGTCGCCTCCTTGCCGATCGGGGACACCTCGGCCGCAGCGATTGCCCGGCTGATGGTCGAGCGCGACATCAAGGAGATGTTTCCGAAGCCGCAGGTCACATCAGGCGAGGAGATCCTCAAGGTCGAGCAGCTGTCGGCGCCGGGAAAATACAGCGACATCAGCTTCACGCTTCGCCGCGGCGAGGTCCTCGGCCTCACCGGCCTGCTCGGCTCCGGCGCAAAGGAGCTGGTTCGCACTCTCTTCGGGCTGCAGACACCGGCTTCCGGCCACATCGAGATCAACGGCAAGCCTGCCCGTTTTGCCAGCCCGACACAGGCGGCCGCCCGCCAGATCGCACTGGTGCCGGAAGATCGCCGCCGTCACGGCGTCGCGCTCGACCTCAGCGTCGCCGAAAATATCAGCCTTTCCAGCCTTGGCCGTTTCACGCGTTTCGGTTTTCTCGATCGCAAACGCGAACAGAGCGAGGTCGATGCGCTGATTGTGCGCCTGCAGGTAAAAACCAATGGGCGAAATGCCCTGCTGCGCACGCTTTCGGGCGGCAACCAGCAGAAGATCGCCATCGCCAAATGGCTGAGCCGCCGCTCCGAGGTCTATCTCCTCGACGAGCCGACGGTTGGAGTCGACATCGGCTCCAAGGTCGAGATCTATACGCTGATCGGCGAACTTGCGGCGCGCGGCGCCGGCGTCATCGTGCTGTCTTCCGATCTGCCCGAACTCGTCGGCATCACCGATCGCATCCTTGTGCTCTTCCGCGGCCGCGTGGTGCGGGAATTCATCTCGTCGGAGACCACGGCAGATGCCGTGCTGGCGCAATCGACCGGATCATCTAAGGGACAGCGCCATGTCGGCTGAAGTGGAATTCGCGCCTTCCGGCTTTGCCGCTGGGGAATCGCCTGCCCGGCCGGGCGGCAATATTGCGGCTGCGGCTTTGCGCTTCGGATCGTTGATCGCTTTTGCCGCCATCCTGCTGATCTTCTCGCTGACCGCGCCCTATTTCCTCAGCATCGGCAATATCGGCAACGTGCTCGGCCAATCGGCCATCTCGGGCGTGCTTGCCATCGGACTGACGGTCGTGCTGATTGCCGGCGGCTCCAATGTCGTCACCGGCGGCATCGACCTGTCGCTGGCGGCCAATATGGGCCTCAGCGCCGCCGTTTATGCCAGCCTGACGCAACTCGGCTATGGCGATGCGACAGCGATCGCAGCATCGATCCTCACCGGCGCACTGATCGGCACGGTCAATGCCATTGCCGCGGTCTATGCCGGCATCGTGCCGCTGCTCGCCACCCTTGCCGTCATGAATATCGTCGCCGGTCTGGAGCTGGTGCTGACCGGGAATACCGTCCTGCCGGCCTCGACGCCCTTCCTATCAGCGCTTTCGGCTTCCGATCTCTTCGGCATACCGGTTCTTGCCTATGTGCTTCTCGGCTTCACGGCGATTGCGACGGCGATCGTGCAATATACTCCGATCGGCCTGCGTCTCTATGCCGTCGGTGAGTTTCCGGATGCGGCGCGCGCCGCCGGCCTGCCGCTTCGCCGCCTGCTCGCCGGCGCCTTCGTCGCCAGCGGTCTCTCCGGCGGCATCGCCGGCATTCTGTCGGTTTCCTATCTGAGCGGCAGCACGACCGGTTCCGGCGAGATGCTGCTGCCCGTCGTCGTCACGGCCCTGCTCGGCGCGGTCTTTTCGCGCCGGCTGGTTCCGACGATCACCGGGACGCTGCTTTCGGCTCTGCTGGTCGGCTTCCTCACCAACGGTTTCCAACTGCTGAACATATCGAGCACGCTGGTCAGCGGCGTCCAGGGCGTGCTCATTCTCATCGTCGTTTCCGCGACCACGCTGCTGCGCCGGCAGGAGGCCTGACCATGTCGCTCCAACCCCCCACACCCGCCACCACAGGCTCGCCGCATCTGATCGCCCATGGCCTGCTGCGCTATGGGCTGATCCTCGCCCTGATCGTGGTCTTTGCCGCCTTCTCAGCGGCAACGCCGACCTTCCTGACGCTTGCGAACCTGCAGAGCATCCTGGTCAATAATTTCACGCTGCTGGCCATCGTCTCCATCGCCATGACCTTTGCCGTCGCGTCGGGGGGCATCGATCTTTCGGTGGGAACGGCGATGGATTTTGCCAGCTTCGCCTTCGTCTCGCTCGTGCTTACCGGGCAGCCGGTGGCGGTCGCAGCACTGGCGGGACTGGCGGCCGGCGCATTCGTCGGCGCATTCAACGCGTTTCTGATCTCCGGGATCGGCGTGTCGCCATTCCTTGCCACGCTCGGCACGCTGTTCATCGGCCGCAGCGTCCAGCAGCTGCTGACCAATGGCGGCAATCCGGTCTATCTGCCGCCGAATGGCGTGCCTGAGGCCTTCCGGTTCCTCGGCCACGGCGCGATCGCCGGTTTTCCGGTGCCGCTTGCCGTCGCCATCCTCGTCATCGCGGCCGCTGCCGTCGTATTTGCCCGCACGCGTTTCGGCCGCGTCATCCTGTCGATCGGCATCCAGCCGGGCGTCGTGCGCTATTCCGGCATCGCCGCCCCTGCCCATGTCGCGGTGACGTTCATCCTGGTCGGGTTGATCGCGGCAATCGCCGGCCTGATCCTGACCGCAACCGTCACCACCTACATCCCGTCTTCGGGCAATGCCTTCCTGCTGAACGCGATCGGCGCGACCTTCATCGGCACGACGCTCAGCCCGCTCGGGCGGCCGAATGTCGGCGGCACCGTTCTCGGCGCGCTGCTGCTCGGTATCGTCGCCAACGGGCTGCTGCTGACCGATCTGAACTTCTATTGGCAGCAGGTCGGCACGGGAACGCTGATCTTCGCCGTACTCGCCGTGAGCTTCATCAACCGAAAGGCAGCAGGAGGCGCATGAGACAAGCGCCGTCGCGGTCGTATTCGGGAAGCGGTTCTACCCCGCCGAAGCGTCCGAAATCATCCGCGAGACAGCATTCTTCCAGCCGATGATCTTGGCCTGCCGTTCGCTTTCCTCCATCGAGGGGTTGAAACGGCGGTCGCAGGCCCAGGCCTGCGCAAAATCCCGTCTGCCGGGCCAGATGCCGGCTTTCGAGCCGGCAAGCCAGGCGGCTCCGAGCGCCGTCGTCTCGCGGATCGCCGAACGGTCGACCGGGTTCCCCGTCATGTCGGCCAGGCACTGCATCGTCCAATCCGAAGCCGCCATACCGCCGTCGACACGCAGCACGGTTTCCAGCTGGTTGACGCCCCAGTCCTTCTTCATCGCCACCAGCAGATCGAGCGTCTGATAGGCGACGGATTCGAGCACGGCCCGGGCAAATTCCGCCGGTCCGCTGTTTCGGGTCAGGCCGAAGATCGCGCCGCGTGCGGCCGGATCCCAATAGGGCGCGCCGAGGCCGGTGAAGGCGGGGACGATATAGACCTGCTGCCCGGGATCGGCCTTGGCCGCAAGCACGCCCGCCTCCGATGCCTGATCGATAATGCCGAGGCCGTCTCGCAGCCATTGCACGGCGGCGCCGGCGATGAAGATCGAGCCTTCGAGCGCATAGGTCGTCTCGCCGTCGAGCCGGTAGGCGATCGTCGTCAGCATCCGGTTGGAGGAGGAAACACGATCCCTGCCGGTGTTCAAAAGGGCAAAGCAGCCGGTGCCGTAGGTGGATTTCATCATGCCGGGCTCGAAGCAGGCATTGCCCATCGCTGCTGCCTGCTGGTCGCCGGCAACACCGAGGATCGGAAGCTCTGCACCGAACAGCGCGCGGTCGACGCGGCCGAAATCATCGGCGCATTCCCTGACTTCGGGAAGCATCGCGGCGGGAATGCCGAGAATGCCGAGCAGCTCCTCGTCCCAAACGCCGTCATCGATATTATAAAGCAGCGTTCGCGACGCGTTGGTCGCATCGGTGGCGTGCACACGACCATCAGTCAGATTGTAGATCAGCCAGCTGTCGATCGTGCCGAAGCAGACATCGCCCGCCTCAGCCTTCTCACGGAGGCCGTCGACATTGTCGAGCAGCCAGCGCAGCTTGGTTCCTGAGAAATAGGGGTCGAGCAGCAGGCCGGTCTTGGCGGAAAACAGCTTTTCATATCCGTCGGCCTTCAGGCTTTCGCACATTTCGGCAGTGCGCCTGTCCTGCCAGACTATCGCACGGTGAAGCGGTTTGCCGGATCTGCGGTCCCAGACGACCGCCGTCTCGCGCTGGTTGGTAATGCCGATCGCGGCAATGGCGGTGGCTTCGAGACCGGCATCGGCGATCGCCTTGCGCACCGTATCGATGACGGACTGCCAGATCTCAGTGGCGTCGTGCTCCACCCATCCGGGCTGCGGATAATATTGGGTGATCTCCGCCTGCGCCGAGCCGGCCATTTTCATGTCGCCATCAAAGACGATCGCACGCGACGATGTCGTGCCCTGGTCGATTGAAAGTATATAGCCGCTCATATCCGTCTCCGGCTCACACGAAGCCGCTCAGCCTGCAGGTGGTCGGCAGGACGCTGACGTTTCATGAGAGAAAGATTGTGTGTGCCACCGGCCGTAGCCGGTGGCAGGAAGGGGTGGCCGGAGCCTCGTCGCCTCCGGCCGGGTCCGCCTTACTTCTTCTGCCAGCTCTTGACGAGTTCGTCGTAGTTGACAGTGAGCGGCTTTTCCTTCTCGTTCTCGATCTTCAGCTGCGGCGCAAGGTTGCCCTTCTTCACCGCATCCGCGTTCCAATAAGCGAGATCATGCTCCTCGGCAAGCTTCGGGCCGATATCGCCCTGGACCTTGGCGCGTTCGAGGCGCTGCAGCACCTTTTCCTGCTCGGAGCAAAGCGAGTCCATCGCCTCCTGCGCCGTCTTGGCGCCGGAAGAAGCATCACCAATCGCCTGCCACCAGAGCTGCGCGAGCTTCGGATAGTCAGGAACGTTCGTACCGGTCGGCGACCACTGAAGGCGGGCGGGCGAACGGTAGAATTCGACCAGGCCGCCGAGCTTCGGCGCGCGGTCGGTGAAGGACTTATGATCCAGCGTCGACTGGCGGATGAAGGTCAGGCCCATGTGGCTCTTCTTCACGTCGACGGTCTTCGAGGTGACGAACTGAGCATAGAGCCAGGCCGCCTTGGCGCGGTCGACAGGCGTGGACTTCATCAGCGTCCAGGAGCCGGCGTCCTGATAGCCGAGCTTCATGCCGTCCTTCCAGTAGACGCCATGCGGGCTCGGCGCGAAACGCCATTTCGGCGTGCCGTCCGCATTGACGACCGGCAGGCCTTCCTTGACGAAGTCGGCGGTGAAGGCCGTGTAGGTGAACATCTGCTGGGCAACTTCGCCCTGCGATGGGACCGGGCCGGATTCGGAGAAGGTCATGCCCTGGGCAGCGGCCGGTGCATAGGCCTTCATCCAATCCAGATATTTCTGGATGGAATAGACTGCAGCAGGGCCGTTGGTGTCACCGCCGCGCGCGACGCAGGAACCAACAGGACGCGAATTCTCGTCGACCTTGATACCCCATTCGTCGACGGGCTTGCCGTTCGGGATGCCCTTGTCGCCATTGCCGGCCATGGACAGCCAGGCATCGGTGAAGCGCCAGCCGAGCGAGGGATCCTTCTTGCCATAGTCCATATGGCCGTAGACCTTCTTGCCGTCGATCTCGCGGCCGGTGAAGAACTCGGCAATATCCTCATAGGCCGACCAGTTGACCGGCACGCCGAGATCGTAGCCGTACTTCGCCTTGAAGTCGGCCTTGTTCTTCTCGTCGTTGAACCAGTCGTAACGGAACCAGTAGAGGTTCGCGAACTGCTGGTCGGGCAACTGGTAGAGCTTGCCGTCAGGCGCCGTCGTGAACGACTTGCCGATGAAGTCGTCGATGTCGAGGCCCGGATTGGTGACATCCTTGCCTTCGTTGGCCATCCAGTCGGTCAGCGAGCGGGCCTGCTGGTAGCGCCAATGGGTGCCGATCAGGTCCGAGTCGTTGATATAGGCGTCATAGATGTTTTCGCCCGACTGCATCTGCGTCTGCAACTTTTCGACCACATCGCCTTCGCCGATCAGGTCATGGGTGATCTTGATGCCGGTGATCGCCGTGAAGGCGGGCGCCAGCACCTTCGATTCATATTCATGGGTCGTGATCGTTTCGGACACGACCTTGATGTCCATGCCGGCGAAAGGCTTCGCAGCATCGACGAACCACTGCATTTCCTTTTCCTGATCGGCGCGGGGCAGGGTCGAGAGGTCACCGACCTCCTTGTCGAGGAACGTCTTGGCCTCGTCCATGCCGGCATAGGCCGATGCGGTCATCGCCAGCAGCAAGCCTGCTGTCGTCGTCAATAAGTGCCGTCGCATAATATCCTCCCAGGGTTTGCGATTGCAGTCACATACTCAGGCGGCCAAGGACCCCCGGCCATCTGTCTTCACTTTGCCGTCACACGTAGCGGAACACGCCGATGGCGTAGACCACGGAGATGGCAAGAGCCCACCAAAGGTTGGGCCCAGCGAGCCCAAGCCATGCAAGATGAATGAAAGCGCTGCCCAGCAGCGAAACGAAGAGCCGGTCGCCGCGCGTCGTCTCGAACCGCAGCACGCCCGTGCGCGGCGAGCCGCCCGGCGAAAAATATTCCCAGACGCTCATCGCGATCAGAAGCGCGAGGATCGTCAGGAAGAACAGCGCCGTCGGCAGCGTCCAGGCCATCCAGGAAAAATTCATGACCGTCTCCTCCTCAAACGCGCCCGAGCGCGAAGCCCTTGGCGATGTAGTTGCGGACGAAATAGATGACGAGCGCGCCCGGAATGATGGTGAGCACGCCGGCCGCCGCCAGCACGCCCCAGTCCATGCCGGAGGCGGAAACCGTTCGCGTCATGATCGCCGAGATCGGCTTTGCCGCCGTCGTCGTCAGCGTGCGGGCAAGCAAGAGCTCGACCCAGGAGAACATGAAGCAGAAGAAGCCCGCCACGCCGACACCGCTTGCGATCAGCGGAATGAAGATCTTGATGAAGAAGCGCGGGAAGGAATAACCGTCGATATAGGCGGTCTCGTCGATTTCCTTCGGCACGCCCGACATGAAGCCTTCGAGAATCCAGACGGCGAGCGGCACGTTGAACAGGCAGTGGGCAAGCGCCACGGCGATATGCGTGTCGATCAGGCCGAAAGCCGAATAGAGCTGGAAGAACGGCAGCGCGAAGACCGCCGGCGGCGCCATGCGGTTGGTCAGCAACCAGAAGAACAGGTGCTTGTCGCCGAGGAAGCGGTAGCGCGAGAAGGCGTAGGCCGCCGGCAGCGCCGCGGCCACCGAGATCACCGTGTTCATCACGACGTAGATGATCGAGTTGATATAGCCGTTATACCAGGACGGATCGGTGAAGATGACCGTATAGTTGCGCAGCGTCGGGCTCGTCGGCCAGAGCGAGAAGGCGCCGGTGATCTCGGCATTCTCCTTGAAGCTCATATTGACGAGCCAGTAGATCGGCAGGATCAGGAAGAGGATGTAGATGGTCGGGACGAGCCAGGAGAGGCTGCCGGCGGGTTTGTACTTGGTGCTCATGCTCCCCTCCCCTTAGCTCGCGTCGCTGCTGGTCATCACGGTGTAGAACACCCATGAGAGCAGCAGGATGATGAGGAAATAGATGATCGACATCGCCGCTGCCGGGCCGAGATCGAACTGGCCGACCGCCATCTTCACAAGGTCGATGGAAAGGAAGGTCGTCGAGTTGCCGGGACCGCCGCCGGTGACGACGAAGGGTTCGGTATAGATCATGAAGCTGTCCATGAAACGCAGGAGCACGGCGATCAACAGCACACGCTTCATCTTCGGCAGCTGGATGTAGCGGAAGACGGACCAGCGCGAGGCGCCGTCGATCTTGGCCGCCTGATAATAGGCGTCCGGGATCGAGACGAGGCCGGCATAGCAGAGCAGCACGACGAGGCTCGTCCAGTGCCAGACGTCCATGACGATGACGGTGACCCAGGCATCGATCGGATCGCGGACATAATTGTAGTCGAGACCGATCGCTTCGAGCGTATGGCCGAGCAGGCCGATATCGACGCGCCCGAAGACCTGCCAGATGGTGCCGACGACATTCCACGGAATGAGCAGCGGCAGCGCCATCAGCACCAGGCAGACGGGAACGCCCGGCCCTGATTTCGGCATGTTGAGCGCGATGAAGATACCGAGCGGAATTTCCAGCGCCAGGATGATGAAGGAGAAGAGCAGGTTGCGCTCGAGCGCCTCCCAGAAGCGGTCGGAGTGCAGGGTCTGGACGAACCAGTCGGTGCCGGCCCAGAAGAACTCGTTGTTGCCGAACGTATCCTGGACCGAATAGTTGACGACGGTCATCAGCGGGATGACGGCCGAAAATGCCACCAGCAGCAGCACCGGCAGAACTAGAAACCAGGCTTTATTATTCCACGTCTTCTGCATGGCTCAGGCCTCCCTGCCGACACGCCAGCTGTCGGCGTAGATGCTGATGGCGGACGGATCGAAAGTGACGCGGGCATCCGCGGGGATCTCGGCATCTTCAGGCACGACGATCGCGATCGGCTGGCCGGCGAAACGGGCCCGCACGATCTTTTGCCGGCCGATATCCTCGACCTTGCTGATCGTCACCTGCATGCCCTCCCGTCCGAGGCGGATGAATTCGGGACGGATCCCGAGCTCGGTCTTGGCGCTGCCAGTGGTCTTCGGCGCGTAATCGAGCGTCAGCGTCTCGTCGCCGACCTTGACGGCGCTGCCTTCGATCCTTGCCGGAATGACGTTCATACCCGGCGAACCGATGAAATAGCCGACGAAAGTGTGGCTCGGCCGCTCGAAGAGTTCAGCCGGTGTGCCGATCTGGACGATCTGGCCGTCATACATGACGACGACCTTCTCGGCGAAGGTCAGCGCCTCGGTCTGGTCGTGGGTGACATAGACCATGGTGAAGCCGAACTGCTTGTGCAGCCGCTTCAGCTGCGAACGCAGCACCCATTTCATATGCGGGTCGATGACGGTCAGCGGCTCGTCGAACAGGATGGCGTTGACATCGTTGCGCACCAGGCCGCGACCGAGCGAGATCTTCTGCTTCTGGTCGGCAGTCAGCCCCTGCGCCTTGCGTTTCGCCCAGCCGGAGAGATCGATCATCTCGAGGATTTCGCGGACGCGCCGGTCGACATCCGCCTCGGCCACGCCGCGGTTGCGCAGGGGAAAGGCGAGATTGTCGTAGACCGTCATCGTGTCGTAGATAACCGGAAACTGGAAGACCTGCGCAATATTGCGGCTCTGCGTCGAAAGGTTCGTCACATCCTTGCCGTCGAAGAGGATGCGGCCGTGCGAGGGCTGCAGCAGGCCGGAGATGATGTTGAGCAGCGTGGTCTTGCCGCAGCCGGAAGGGCCGAGCAGCGCATAGGCGCCGCCGTCGTTCCATTCGTGGTCGACTTCCTTCAGCGAATAATCTTTTTCCGTCTGCGGATTGGCGCCGTAGGCATGGCGGATATGGTCGAGCGTGATGCGTGCCATTGTGCTCTCCTATGCCTTTCCGGTTGCAGCGACGGCGCCGACCGTGGCGATGGCACGGCCGTCGGCGCCGAAGGCCATCAGGTGGCGGGTGTCGAGAAAGGCCTCGATCTCCACGTCGGGATCGATATCGTGAATGCCGTGCGCCAGCATCACCCAGCGTACGCCGTCATATTCCAGGTGAACGAAGCTCTCCGAACCGGTGATCTCGGAAACCAGCGTGCGCGCCTGCAGGCGGGCGGCATCGCCGGTCTGGGCTTGAAGGCCGAGATGGTGCGGGTGAAAGGCGATGGTGACGGGACCGTCCGGCACGGCGGCCAGATGCGCGGGAACCGGAAGCGTCCCTCCGCCCGGGCGCGTAAAGACACCACCCGACTTGACGACATCAACGGTATTCAGCGGCGGATCGGCGAAGATGCCGGCGCTGTCGAGATCGACAGGGCGGCGATAGACATCGATCGTCGACCCGAACTGGGTGACCCGGCCCTCGTTCAGCGTTGCCGTGTTGCCGCCAAGCAGTAGCGCCTCGGACGGTTCGGTGGTGGCGTAGACGAAGATCGCGCCGGATTGGGCGAAGATCTTCGGCAGTTCCTCGCGCAGTTCCTCGCGCAGCTTGTAGTCGAGATTGGCGAGCGGCTCGTCCATCAGCACCAGGCTGGCATTCTTGACGAGGGCGCGCGCAAGCGCGGTGCGCTGCTGCTGGCCGCCGGAGAGATTAAGCGGCGTGCGGTCGAGATAGGGCGTGAGCTTCAGAAGATCGGCCGCCTTGCGCACCTCGCGGTCGATCGTGGCGGCATCCTTGCCCGAGATGCGCATCGGCGAGGCGATGTTCTCATAGACGGTCAGCGCCGGATAGTTGATGAATTGCTGGTAGACCATGGCGACATTGCGCTTCTGCACCGGCATGCCGGTGACATCGGCGCCGTCGAAATGCACGGACCCGCCTGTGGGACGGTCGAGCCCGGCCATCAGCCGCATCAGCGACGTCTTGCCCGACAGCGTCGGCCCGAGCAGGACGTTCAGCGAACCCCGCTCGAGGACCAGATCGGTCGGATAGATGTGATAGTCGGCGCCCACCATCTTGGCGGCGTTTCGCAGTTCCAGCATTCCCGTTCCCGTGCCTCCACGCAGCGGGGACCACACGCCGCCTTATCCGGCCATCGCCGGCATGGCAGCCATGTACTCCTCCAGTGACTGAGCCTGCTCCTTCGAAAGGCGCAGACCATCCTTTGTTCTCCTCCACAGCACGTCTTCGGCGTGCCGGGCCCATTCATGTTCGACGAGATAGGCGACCTCGGCCTCGTAGAGATCGCCGCCGAACAGCCGTCCGAGGTCCTCGACGCCGCGGGCCTGGCCGAGCAGCGCCTTGGTCCTGGTGCCGTAGCGGCGCACGAGCCGGCGGGCATGCCGATCAGCGAGAAACGGATAGAGCCGCTTCAGATCGGCGACCTGCCCCTCGTAACCGCGGACCGGGAAGTCGCCGCCGGGCAAATGGCTTTTGGCCGTCCACGGGGCGCCCTTGACGCCGATCGCGGCGCCGATCTTCTCCAGCGCATGTTCGGAAAGCCGGCGATAGGTGGTGAGCTTGCCGCCGAAAACGTTGAGCAGCGGCGCGGCATTGCCTTCGCCCTCCAGCTTCAACACGTAGTCGCGCGTCGCCTCCTGCGCCTTCGAGGCGCCGTCGTCATAAAGCGGCCGGACCGCCGAATAGGTCCAGACGATATCCTCGGGCCTGACCGGCTCCTTGAAATATTCCGAGGCCGCATTGCAGAGATAGACGGTCTCCTCCTCGGAAATCCGGACATCCCTCGGATCGGCGGTGTAATCGCGGTCCGTGGTGCCGATCAGGGTGAAGTCGCCCTCGTAGGGAATGGCGAAGATGATGCGGTTGTCGGGATTCTGGAAGAAATAAGCACGAGGATCGTCGAACTTCTTCTTCACGACGATATGGCTGCCCTGGACGAGGCGGACATGGTGCGCCTCGTTCTGGCCGAAAGCGGAGCGGATGACGTGGTCGACCCAGGGACCGGCGGCATTGACCAGCATGCGGGCCTGATGGCTGTCATTGCGGCCGGTGACCGTATCAGTGGTCTCGATGTGCCACAGGCCATTCTCGCGCCGTGCCGACACAACTTTGGTACGCGGCATGATGGCCGCTCCCTTGTCGGCGGCGTCGCGGGCGTTCAGCACCACCATGCGGGCGTCGTCGACCCAACCGTCGGAATATTCGAAAGCCTTGGCGAACAGCGCCTTCAGCGGCTTGCCGGCCGGATCGCGGCGCATGTCGAGCACAGAGGTCGCCGGCAGCAGCTTGCGGCCGCCGAGATGGTCGTAGAGGAAGAGGCCGAGCCGGATCAGCCAGGCCGGCCGGATGCCGCCTTTGTGATAAGGCAGCACGAAGCGCAGCGGCCAGATGATGTGCGGCGCCATCGCCCAGAGGATCTCGCGCTCCATCAGCGATTCGCGCACCAGGCGGAACTCGTAATGCTCGAGATAGCGCAGGCCGCCATGAATGAGCTTGGTGGCGCCCGACGAGGTGCCCGAGGCGAAGTCGTTCATCTCCGCCAGCGCCACGGAATAACCGCGCCCGACGGCATCGCGCGCAATGCCGCAGCCGTTGATGCCGCCACCGATGACGAATATGTCGTAGATCTCCCGGCCCAATATCCCCTCCGAGCCTGCTGCAGATTTCGCATCGCACAAAACTTGCGCGATTGCGAAAGTGAAGGCAGTTAAAACGAAAGAGATACGAATGTCAAACGAATGTTTGCGAGGGTTGACGGGCCTAGCGCGATCTTCCGTTCGTTTCGATCAGCTTCACATTGTTTTCGAGGCAGAGATTGCGGATCGACGGCACCGGACAGTGGTCGGTGATGAAGGTATGAACCTGGGAAAGCTGGCCGATCCTGACCGGTGCGGTGCGTTCGAACTTGGTGGAATCGGCAACGAGAATGACATGCCGGGCATTGGCGATGATCGCCTGGGCGACCTTGACCTCGCGAAAATCATAGTCGAGAAGCGCGCCGTCCATGTCGATCGCCGACGCGCCGATCACGGCGTAGTCGACCTTGAACTGACGGATGAAATCGACGGCCGCTTCGCCGACGATCCCGCCGTCCGAGCCGCGCACGACGCCACCGGCGATCACCACCTCGATCGCTGGAAGCAAGCGTAACCTATTGGCAACGTTGATATTATTGGTGATAACCATCAACTCGTGATGATTGGCGAGCGCCTCGCCCACCGCCTCGGTCGTCGTTCCGATATTGATGAAGAGCGAGGCCCCGCTCGGGATCAGCTCGACCGCAGCCATGCCGATCGCCTGTTTCTCGGAAGCGGCGATCTGGCGGCGCGCCTCGTATTTGACGTTCTCGGTGCCGCTCGGGAATGTCGCGCCGCCATGGATGCGCGTCAGCACCTGCGCATCGCAGAGATCGTTCAAGTCCTTGCGGATCGTCTGCGGCGTCACCGAAAAGCGGGAAGCGAGTTCTTCGACCAGAACCCTGCCGCTCGATTTCGCAATCGCCACGATTTCAGTCTGTCGGTCGGTCAAGAACATCGGCGCGCCTTTCGATCTGCTTTCGTTTTAAAGAAAGCGAACGCCTGCGCAATGCCTATCTGTCACCTGCTCTCAACCTGAGAGTAAGATAACCATTTTTTGCGGTGCGAAGCTCTTGCCGGATGGACATCGTCTTTAAACGACATCTGCACCTTAAACCTTCCTCCTCGGACCCGCGCTATGGGGTAATCCAGCCGACCTGATTCACGATTTTGAGATTAACGTACGGATCGACCCGCCGGACGCACATCCGCTCCGAAAGCGTCCAAGTAAAGTCGCCGCCGCCTCATGACCAAAAACGAAGGCTTGAGCCGCGAGAGCCGGGCTGCTTGGAACCGCCACCTCAAGATGACGACGGATTATGACCAGGCGGGATGAAGGACGCCGCTGTCGTGCGGCGTCCTACCCCTTACGCAGCTTTCGCAATATTAATCCCGCGGGCGGATTCGACCACAACCCGCAGGCGGTCTGGCTCTTTCACTCCTTGGCGATAGAGCTGCACGACGATGGCCGCGATGCGCTCGCCCTCCTCCGACGTCGGCTCCACTCCTGCTTCCGAAGTGACAATGTCGAAGACGCCCTGGCAAATACGCAGATCGGCAGCTCCGAAGTAGTCTGGCTTATCGAAACCGGATGTATTCATCGTTTTGCAGCAGGCGACGCCTTAAGCGTCGCCCGCCTCCCTCGATCGACACTTACGCGACCTGCTTCTCACCTTCGATCTGCAGCGGCACCTGTGCGCCGTCGCCAATCGCGATCTTGCGTGGCTTCATCGCCTCCGGAATCTCGCGTTTCAGATCGATGTGCAAAAGACCGTTTTTCAGCGAAGCGTTTTCCACGCTCACATGGTCGGCAAGCTCGAAGCGGCGCTCGAAGCCCCGCGTGGCGATACCACGGTGCAGGTATTCAGCTTTGGTGTCATCGACCTTGCCGCCTTTGACGAGAAGCACGTTGCGCTCCTGCGTGATGTCGAGATCGCCATCCTCGAAGCCCGCGACTGCCATGACAATGCGGTACTCATTGTCACCGACCTTAAGGATGTCGTAGGGCGGCCAGGCGTCGACGGCCTGCAGGCGCTGCGGATTGTTCAGCAGCGAAAAAACCCGGTCGAAGCCGATGCTGGAGCGGTAGAGTGGTGCGAAGTCAAACTCAGTTCTCATGACCAAAACCTCCTAGAAGCGAGATGGAAAGGAACGCGGCGGAAACCTGCGTCCCCGGCTGTCGGCCCCCTTCTGGGCTGCCGACGATATCGATTTGGTTTTCGGTATTTTCGGTTTCAAGATGCCCTTTTGAAAAAATTTGGACCTCGCATATTGGACCACAGGACAGCTCGTGAAGACTGAAAATGTGGAAGAATCTCACGGGCACCGCCTCGAAGGTTTTTATGATCCAGGAAGCTCGGGCAGTTGTCGCAGACCCCTGGCAGGACACGAGCACGTGCATGCCAAGGAGATGGCTTCTGGGCATTCGCAGGATCCTAGATCCTGCGGTCGCAACAACGCCGGCCGACCGAAGCGGCCCTTACGGTTTGGTGAATCTTCTAACTGGAAGCGCGGCAATGCCTTGCTCCGGGCGTGGCCGAGGAGCGCTACGCAAACATATTGGGACCGATCTCCTCGCTGACTTCTATGATCACATCCGCGGGGACATTGTTCCTCCGGGCCGCAGCGAGAATGGCTTCCGTACTAGGCGCCTCGTAGAGGCAGTAAGTCTTTTTTCTGTCGGCGCTGAGGAAGGAAAAGATCCACTTCACTCCTTCCTGGTCATTGATCAGGTTGATTTGCTCTACCCCCTCTTTCGACAGATCGAGTTGTTCCGCGAAGTTTCTTTCAATGATGTAGCGTGGCATGACGAGACCTTCTTCCCACCAAAAGCAACGAACTGTTGGTTCTAATGAATCGTTGGCTTCAGTCGCTGTTGCAGCCGGACCATTCCCAGGTCGGCCGCGGTTGAACGGGCATTCTCGGATAGCAACATTGCTCTCTTTATCGCGGCCCGGCTACCTATTTTCATTAGCAAGTCCGCATAATCTGCCTGTGTGTGTGCGAGCCACGGCCGCGAGCCGATCGCCGCGTTCATCTCAAGTGCGTGCTCAAAGTGCTCCGACGCTCTGTCGAATTCACCCAGCGCCGCTGCCAGCACGCCCAGATAGCGGCTTGCCGCGCCGAAGCAAACGGTCGCCATACCGATGGTGACGGTCATCTCCTTGTAGTCGAGCATAAGCTTATAGAGGGTCTGGGCAGCATCTGCGTCGCCGAGACCGGCGGCGACTTCCGTCAGGAACGAGAGGGACGCACTTCGCTTTCCGTCAAGCGGAAGGGCAAAGCCGGTGCGGGCAAGCTCGCTCAACCTCCGCTGGGCCGCATCGCGATAGCCGAGGTCAAAGGCAACCAACGTAAAACCCGGCAGCCAGGTGATTCCCTCCGGGCTTTCCTCAATCAACAGCTTGATGATCGGTGCAACCTCCGAGAGGCGGCTTTGCTCCCGTCGGATCGCGAACATCTGCATGCCGTAAACGCCCTCCGGCGCAGCGCCAAGGATCCGCATACCCAGCTTTAGCGCTTCCTCTGCAAACTCCTCGGCGACGGTGAACCTTCCATCGAGGATGGCCATCATCGCTTTTGCAGTGCGAGCGTAGAACTGGACGTTGAGATGCTGCCGCTCGGTACCAAGTTCGTCGAGGGCGTCAACCGCCCGATCGGCTCGTGCGCGATCGCCGAGTTCCGTGGAGACATAGGCGTCAACGGAAAGCGCTCGGCTCCGCACATCGTCGTCATCGATCTCATCCGCGAGGCGCCTTATTTCATCGATACGAGCGATTCGGTCGTTTCTTTCCGTGGCGGACCTGACCGGTGCCGGCGTCAGGAATGGCAGGGCGGAAAGCTCCACAAGCGCAGTCTTATCTCCAACCCGTCGAGCCAGCTTTATTCCTTCAGCATGGCATTTTGCAGCCTTCTGGCCGTCGCTGAGATAGGTGTATGCCCGCGCAAGGCGGCTGAGAATCTGGCACCGTGAACTCATATCCGCTGGTTCAACCATCTCGAGGGCTTCCTCGAGAAGCGGCATCGTTTCGGCAAGCGAATTCGAGGAGAGGAATTTGGTACCGTCTAGACCAATCACCGCACGAATAAAGGCTTGTGTGTCGGCCGCTTTGCGGGCCAATGGCGCGGCCAGCCTATATTTCGCCAGCGAATCCGTCATGCGACCCGCAGCGAACAGGGCGTCGCCGAGTTTGAGGATCGCGGTGAGCAGGTCTCTTTGCCGCTCAGGCCCTTCAGGCAACTGTTCTGCAATTGCCAAGGCGTTCTGGAAATTGTCGACCGCCTCGTAGTTGGCGGATCGTGCGAGGGCGCGTTCTCCAGCCTTCATCCAGTAGGGAAGCGCGAGCTCAATCCGTTGGGCTTTCTCGTAGTGCTGAGCGATGAGTTCGGGCTGCGTGGCAGCGACATCGTCATAATGTTCGACGAGAACCCTTGCGATCCTCTCGTGGAAATGCCGCCGGCGCCGGTTGAGGAGCGATTGGTAAGCCGCATCCTGAATGAGCGCATGTCGAAAAACGAGCGCATCATGCAAGACGCCGCCTTCGACGACGATCTGGCTGGACTCGAGCTGGTTCAGTGCTGTCTCGAGCGCTCGGTCGTCGACGCCTGCGATCTTCGAAAGAAGGCCGCGATCGAATTCCCTGCCTATTACGGCGGCAATCTGCGCGATCTCCTTGGCCGTCGGCGCTAAATGATCGAGACGTGTCATCAGGGAGCCCTGCAGACTGTCCGGGATTTCTGCGTTGAGCGACGACGGCTTTCCGCTCTCCACGACCGAGCGGGTCAACTCCTCGACGAACAGCGGCACCCCGTCCGTCCGCTCCGCAATCCTTTCGGCGAGCTGTTCGGGAATGTCGGACACCATGGATTCGATCAGTTCACGCATCTGCTGCCTGGTCAGGCGCCCAACGGAGAGCGTCGTCACCTGCGCCAGTCCGCCTGCCCAGTTCGCGCTCCATTCCGGTCGGTGGGTCACAACGACGAGGGCGGCGGCGCCGTGCAGCCGGCTGACGAGTTCTCTCAGCACTTCGCTGGTGGATGGATCTATCCAGTGAGCGTCTTCGAAAACCATGAGCACCGGTGCGATCCTGGCTGCAAGCAGCAAGCGGTTCACCAAGGTGCGAACGAGAAGCTCCTTGCGCTGGTGGGCGGAGAGATCCGGCGGCTTGAACTCGTCGCCGACGTCGAGCGAAAGCAGCTCGGCATAGATGGCGCCAACGTCGGAAGGATTTTCGCCGTAGCGGCGCACAAGCGTGCGAAACTTTTCGATGCGCGTGTTCCGGTCATCTGCCGGCGTAAACGATGCAACCCGGCTCAGTCGCTCGATGATCGGGTAAAAGGCCGAGGTAGCGTGATAGGGTGAACACTGCAATCGGATGAGTTCGTGCTGTGTCTCTCGCAGGTGTTCTTCGAAAGCCTCGACAAGCCGGGATTTCCCGATGCCAGCCTCCCCCGACAGGAAGACCGCCTGGCCTTGCCCGGCCTTCGCCAACTCCCACCGTTCGAGCAGCAGGCCGATCTCGCTAACGCGGCCGACAAATTTCGAAAGCCCGCTGGCATGCGCGGCTTCGAAACGGCTATCCACCTCTCGCTGACCGCGGACTTCGAACAGCGCAATGGGCGAGGTGAAGCCTTTGAGCTCCTGCGCGCCGAGGCTCTCGATTTCGAACGACTGCCCCGCGAGGCGGCGGGTGCTGTCGGAGACCACGATCTGGCCCGGGGCGGCCGCCGCCTGCAGGCGTGCTGCCAGGTTGGGAGTGTCTCCCGCGATCGATGCACGCTCCTTCGCGCTGCCGTCGGTGTTGCCGACGACCACGCGCCCGGATGCGATGCCGATGCGAGCCTTCAATCGCTGCGCGTTGGGCAACTGCAAGGCGTCGACGGCGGCCATCGCCTCGAGGCCGGCTCGGATCGAACGCTCGGCATGGTCCTCGTAAGCCATAGGCCATCCGAAATAGGCCAGCACGCCGTCTCCGAGATATTTGGCGACATAGCCCCCGAAGCGCGTGACGGCGCCGGCGACGCTATCCTGGTAATGGCGGGTCAACTCGTGCATGTCTTCCGGGTCGAGCTGCGCCGATAGCGCTGTCGACCCGACCAGGTCGCAGAAAAGCACGCTGAGCAATCGCCGGTCAGCCGCAGTTTCGGATTCGACCCCGGCAGCGGCTAAAGCAGGAGGCTGCTCGTCCGGACGTTGATGCGCAAGTTCGTTTATAGCAGCGAGAATGATCTTCCGGTGCCCAAGCGAGACGCCGAGCTCCTGGAGGTCGGATTCGGCTAGATGAGGGAGTGCTCGCAGATCGACGTCATTCTCGACGAAGGTATCGGCGTACTTGCCGAGACCGAGTTGACCTAGCCAATCCTCAATCGTCTGCATCGACGTTGATCCCGCTCCACCGTCCTCAAAAATACCACGAACGTCGGCGCCGTACCACGCTGCCGCGGAAAACAGGCGAAAGGCGGCCTGCAAGGCGAAGCAGACGCTTCACTGAAGAAGGACAATGGGCGACTGCGGCATCGCAGGACGTCACCGGAGAAGCGTCGGCAAGCTGCGGAGCTGGGAAGAGTTTGGGCGGGACGGGCTGCTCCGCTAGCCGCATTTCCGTTTTTCTCCGAATCACGGAAATGCTCTATCTTTTTGTTTTCACGCAATTCCGGACGCAAAACCGCTACGCGGTTTTGCTGGAGTTGCTCCAGATCTGGGGTGAGAGCCGATCACCTTCCGGGGCGAATTTGCCTCTATCGCTTGCGCATCACATTGACGACGAGCACACCGAGGATCGCCATGACGCCGCCGACCGCACCGAGCGCCGTCGGTATCTCGCCCAGCCAGAGAAAACCGATCAGCGTGGCGACCGGCGGGACGCCATAGAGAAAGTTGGAAGCGCGGGCGGCCGTCAGCCGCTTCAGCGCGATCGCCCAGGTGAGGTAGCCGATCGCCGTCGGGAAGATGACGAGATAGGCAACGCCCCAGTTCACCGCCGCCGGGGCGGCGGCCAGCGCCTGGATGGTCGCGGGGACAGCCGGAAACAGCGGCACGGAACCGATCAGCAGGATCCAGGCGGTGACGGCAAGCGCCGGCATCCGGCCGAGCAACGGCTTCTGCAACACGCTGGCGATCGCCGAGCAAAGGGCTGCGCCGAGGATGAGGATGGCATTCGGATCGAGCTTGAAGCCGACGTCGGAGGCAACCGCAATCAGCGCCACACCGCCGAAGGAAACCGCGGTACCCGCCCAGCCCCAGCGGCCGAAGCGCTCGCCGAGCGCGAAGGTGGCGATGAGGGCGGTGAAGACCGGCATGGTGTTGATGATGAAGCTCGCCGGCCCGGCCGCAACCGTCTGCTCACCGGTGTTCAACAAAACCGCATAAGCGGCGATGAAGAGCACCGCGGCGACGCAGAGGCGGACGACATCGCGTTTTTCCGGCAACGGCCGGTAGATCACGAGGTACACCAGTGCGATGGCGCCGGCTGCCACATAACGCGCTGTCGCCAGCTCGATCGGCGTCAGCGGCCCGAGGCAGATGCGGATTACCACGAAGGAAGACGCCCAGAAGAGAATGGTGACGACGATCGCCGCAAAGGCGACCAGATCGAACCTGCCTTGTTCCTTCGCCGAAACCGCTGCGCTTGCCGCCATGCTCATTGTCGCCTCCATTTGTGCTTTGACCAAGGATTAAGCCGAGGATGCGTGCTTGAAAAGCATCGCAATCGATGATCAAATGTGCCTATGGTTCACAGCTCGCCCGTGCTCCCGCCACTCGACACCCTCGAGACCTTTGCCCGCGCCGCCCGGCTCGGATCGTTTTCCGCCGCGGCCGAGGAAAGCGGCATTACCCATGGCGCCGTGTCGCGGCAGGTCTCGCGCCTCGAGCGCTGGATGGGGGTGCGCCTGTTTGCCCGCGAGGCCAGAGGAGTGCGCCTGACGCCGGAGGGCATGCGGTTTTTCGCGCGGGCGGAGGAAGCGCTTGCGCTGCTCGGCAATAGCGGCGAGCGCTGGCTGCCTCGCCGCAACAAGGCGGTGGTGCGCCTGTCGGTGACGCCGTCCGTCGCCTCCTTATGGCTGTTCCAGCGCCTGCCGAAGCTCGAAGGAAACGAGCTGCATGTCGAGCTGACGCTCGAACACCGGCTGGCGGATTTCGGCGAAGGCACCGATCTTGCGATCCGCTGCGGTAAAGGGCCGTGGGCCGGCGTGCGCGCCCTGCCGCTCTGGCAGGAGAAATCCTTTCCGATCGCCGCCCCGGTGCTCGCAGACCGGCTCGGCCAGCGCTCCGACGCGCTTTCGCTGCTCGACCTGCCGATCCTGCACGATTCAAATATCGAAGGCTGGCGCCGCTGGCTTGCCCGCGAGGGCGTCGACTATACGCCGCGCGGCCACGATCGCCGCTTCGAGGATTACAATCTGGTGATCGATGCCTGTGCACAAGGGCTCGGCATAGCGCTCGCCCGGCCGCCGCTATCGGATGCCGCGCTGGCCGCCGGGCGCGTCGTCGCCGTCTCGGATCGGACACTCGATTATCATGTGGCCTTTCATCTGATCCGACCGGACGATGCGCTCAGAAGCCCTGCCATCGAATTTGCCAGCCGCTTCCTGCGCGAGGCCGGCCATGACGAGGCGACGATCGCCGCCTTTATCGCACCCGGCCGGGCGAAAACGTAAGCGGAAAGCCCTTCGTTACTCCGCCGGAAACTGCAGGCGCATTTCCTTGGCCAGCTCGAAACCAGCGGCCCGATAGACCGGCTCACCGGCATCCGAGGGGTGCGCCCCTGCCGCGTCGCGGCGGGGCGCCAGAAGGCATATCAATTGTCGGCCGTCAGCGTCATCGAGGCACTGCCGGCCGCAACGTTGAGGCCAAGCTGGCCGGTCAGGCTGACCGTCTGCAGATGGATCGAGCCGGAGGTGCCGCCAACCAGGAGATTGGCGCCAACACCGGCGCCGAGCGTCGCCTCGGCGGTGGCGCCGACATAGAGGCCTGCGAGCGATCCGCGGTGATAACCGGCCGTCGGCGCGAACACGGCCCAGATCAGGCGGCTGCGCGTGGTGAAGCCAAGGTCGATGCCGAGTTTTCTCACCTCGCCGGTATAACGATCCGAAAGCTCATTGCCAACGGTTGACTGGAAGATGCAATCTGCCTCCTTGGAGGAACCGAGCACATAACCGGTACCGCCGCCGATATCGCAGGTGAGGTAACCGATCTTGACGCCATTGCGCAGGTCCGGCTCTTCATATGACCTGGTGACCGGGTCGGCGGCGTTGACCGCCCCAGCGCCGACCAGCGTCAACGATACCGCGGCGAACGCCGTCGCAAGAATTTTCTTCATAAGTCTCTCCTTCTCAAATCGTGACGGGAGCATACCCGGCTACTCGCCACCAGATTCGGCAACAGATAACGGCGGAACCGCAAAACGATCCCGACACGGCACCCTTTTCGCATTGCATGTCAAAGCGCATGGGAGGCGCAGGCGACAAACAGGTTTACGGTTCAGCCCCCAATGGGACATTTCGAAGGCACTATTTCGCGTCATCCGGTTATTTCATGATGTTGTCAGGGATGGTTGCCGGAAAGGCACGATCTGATTGCCGTCACCTCTCTGCGGGCGGCACTGATGCAGCGGGGCATGCGGAGGTCGCGACAGCTGACGGCAACCGGAACGGAAACCGTGCGTGGTGGAGACGTCAAACATCGCAACAAAAAACCCGGCGATGTGTTCGCCGGGTTTTTATACTTGTTCAATTCGCGCTATACTCTGCGCATAAAGCGCATGACAAGCGATACGACGAACAGCACCAGGAAAATGAAGAACAGAACCTGGGCAATGGAAGCTGAAGCTCCTGCTATACCGCCAAATCCGAGGACGCCGGCTATCAAGGCCACAACGAGAAACACCAGAGCGTAATAAAGCATCGCAATCTCCTTTTACGTTGCTGCTCACATAACGGAGGCCGCCCCCATTTGGTTCCCTGTCCCTCTCAAAGCCGGCGGATACCACGCCACATCGGCCTTGTTCAGCCGAAATGAAAAGCGCCGCTGAACATCCGGTCGCCTTCATTCGGCTCGGGAGGTTCGGCGGCATCAAGATAGGCCTTGAGCGGCCCGGTCAGGACGAACCAGATGCTTGCGCCCAGCATGAAACAGGCTCCTGCCGGATCGTCGATGCGGGCAATGAAGGGAAGGCAGGCGGAGGAAAACAGGACGATGATCCGCACCGACCACTCCGCCTCGCGTTTGGCGATGGCGCGCGCTCTCAGCGACTTGTATTGCCGGGCGCCGTAGCCGCCTCCCGGCGCCTTGACCGCCGAAAGCAGTTTTCGCGCGGACGGCAGCGCCAGCATGACAAGCGCGGCAACAGCAAGCGCGAAAGGTTTGCCGGCCAGGACCTGCCCGCTCGCGATCAGGAGAAAGGAGAGCACGACGAGATTCCATGTCGGCTCCAGCAGCTCCGGCGGTTGCCGCGTGCGGAGATGCCAGCTCCGCAGTAAGCCCGCCGCGCCGTGCAGTAGCGGCTGATCGATATAACGATTGATCCAGTCCATGCCGTTGCGCCCGTCCCCGATTGCATGAAGAGGGCTCCGAACACCACGGAATTTGGTCATCATCGTGGCAACAGCCACCGAATCCGCCCCTCACGTGCAGGAAGCGGCCCGCCAAGGCGTTCGATACAACGTTTGGCGCAGTGCCTGCGCGACCTCCTGACCTCGACGGCAGGCTCTTTGCTGGTCGCTTCGACGCCGACGGTTTCGACATGCAGCACAAAAATAGCCGTCAGCTCCTGAGACCAGGCGCCTCGTGGCCGGTGCGCGCCACATACTCCGTGTAGCCACCGCCATATTGATGGATGCCCTCAGGCGTCAGCTCCAGCACCCGGTTGGAGAGTGCGGCGAGGAAATGCCGGTCGTGCGAGACGAACAGCATCGTGCCCTCATATTGCGACAACGCCTTGATCAGCATCTCCTTGGTGTCGAGGTCGAGATGGTTCGTCGGCTCGTCGAGCACCAGCAGGTTCGGCGGGTCGAACAGCATCATCGCCATGACCAACCGCGCCTTCTCGCCACCGGAGAGCACACGGCAGCGCTTCTCGACATCGTCGCCGGAGAAGCCGAAACATCCGGCAAGCGCCCGCAAAGGCCCCTGCCCCGCCTGGGGAAACCGGTCCTCCAGCGATTGGAAGACGGTGTGCTCACCATCGAGAATATCCATGGCGTGCTGGGCGAAGTAGCCCATCTTGACGCTGGCGCCGAGAGCGACGCTGCCTTCATCAGGCTCGGCGGTACCCGTCACCAGCTTCAGCAGTGTCGACTTGCCGGCGCCGTTGATGCCCATGATGCACCAGCGTTCCCGGCGCCGCACCATGAAATCCAGCCCTTCATAGATGCTGCGGCTGCCGTATTTCTTGTGCACGTTCTTCAGGCTGACCACGTCCTCGCCGGATCGCGGCGCCGGCTGGAATTCGAAGGAAACCGACTGACGGCGCTTGGGCGGTTCCACCCGGTCGATCTTCTCCAGCTTCTTGACGCGGCTCTGCACCTGCGAGGCGTGCGAGGCGCGCGCCTTGAACCGCTCGATGAACTTGATTTCCTTGGCGAGCATTGCCTGCTGGCGTTCGAACTGGGCCTGTTGCTGCTTTTCGTTCTGCGCCCGCTGCTGCTCGTAGAATTCGTAGTCGCCCGAATAGGTCGTCAATGTGCCGCCGTCGATCTCGATGATCTTGGTGATGATCCGATTCATGAACTCGCGGTCGTGCGAGGTCATCAGCAGCGCGCCTTCGTAGCCTTTCAGGAATTCCTCCAGCCAGATCAGGCTTTCGAGATCCAGATGGTTGCTCGGCTCGTCGAGCAGCATGACATCGGGACGCATGAGCAGGATGCGGGCGAGCGCCACGCGCATCTTCCAGCCGCCCGACAGCGCGCCGACATCGCCGTCCATCATCTCCTGGCTGAAGCTCAGGCCTGCGAGCACTTCGCGGGCGCGTCCTTCGAGCGCATAACCGTCCAGCTCCTCATAGCGCGCCTGCACCTCGCCATAACGCTCGATGATCTTGTCCATATCATCGGCCTGCTCGGGATCGGCCATGGCCGCCTCGAGCTCGCGCAATTGCCCGGCAACGACGCTGACCGGGCCGGCGCCGTTCATCACCTCGGCGACGGCACTGTGTCCCGCCATCTCGCCGACGTCCTGGTTGAAGTAGCCGATGGTGACGCCCTTCTCACAGGAGACCTGCCCTTCGTCGGGCTGTTCCTCACCGTTGATCATCCGGAAGATCGTCGTCTTGCCGGCGCCATTCGGGCCGACGAGACCGATCTTTTCGCCTCTGTTGAGCGCTGCTGATGCCTCGATGAAGAGGATGCGGTGGCTGAGCTGCTTGCTGATATTCTCGATACGAATCATGGTGTGCGTAGGAGCCTGGGAAAGAGATTTTGGCGCGCTTATGCCATGCGGGGAAATCGGGGGATAGTCCCGTTTCCGACCCTCTCGATCGGCGCGTTTGATTTGGATAATATTGCGGCTCGCGCCAACGGAGACCTGTGCCAATGAGCGTTCGTCCGCCGCAGTCCTTCAGACAATCCGAGCAGGACAGAAACGGCTTCAACGTCCTCGAATACGAGTTGATGTCGGAACGCGCCGATGCGCTCGGGCGTCACGGGCTGAAGGTGGAGGCAGCACTTGCCGCGCTGAAGGCCTGGACCGCCGACCGCCAGAGTGCCGGGGAACGCGAGGCACTTCTCAATGCAGCCTCCGACGCCGTTTGGGCCTTCTTCATCCAGCGAGAGATCTGCGGACTGCGGAACAACCGCGACGCCATTCAGCGCTACGGCATCCCGAATGAAGTGATCGCGAGATTGGGCGCGGTGCGGAAATAACGCGCGGCGACGGCGCGGGCCGTGCCCCTTCCTATTGAGTGGAAATCAACCGCGCAGAAAGATATGGCTTTGGTGCCGAACCAGGCGAAAAGGAATTGTGATGCCAAGCTCGATCCGGATTGGAAACCAGCATCTCACCGTCGACGTCTCCTCCCTCGGCGCCGAGATGCAGGCGCTCGCCACCAGCGACGGACGCTCATGGCTGTGGACGGGCGATGCAGCCTTCTGGACCGGACGGTCGCCGATCCTGTTTCCGATCGTCGGCAAGGCGCCCGACGACAAGATAGCAATCGACGGCACGATCTATCCGATGGCTCAGCATGGTTTTGCCCGCCGCAGCGAATTCGCGCTGGCGGCATCCACCGCGACGATGTGCCGATACGAGTTGCTCGCCTCGCCGGCCACCCGGGCGGTTTACCCATTCGATTTTCAGCTGGCGGTGACCCATGCGATCGAGGGCCGCGCGCTGACGGTGACGGCGGAAGTCACCAACCGCGGCCAAAAAGCGATGCCGTTCGGTCTCGGATTCCATTCGGCGTTTGCCTGGCCGCTGCCGGGGGCTGCCGGGCACGCCCATGTCGTTGCGCTCGACAATAAGGGCGAGCCGCCGCTTGTGCGCCTGCAGGCTGGCCTCATCAATCCTGCGCCGCTGCCCTCGCCGTTCAAGGCCGGCCGGCTGGTGCTCGATCACGCAATGTTCGATGAGGATGCGATGATCTTTCCGAAAGGGGCAGGCGAAGGCTTAACGTATGGCGCCGAAGGCGGGCCGACCATGCAGTTCCGGTTCGAAAATCTGCCCAATCTTGCCCTGTGGACCAAACCGGGGGCGCCCTTCCTCTGCATCGAGCCCTGGCATGGAACGGCCGCGGAAGCGGGACGTTCGAACGAGCTTTCGAAGCGGCCATCCACGACGATCCTGGCACCGGGCGCGGTCGCTCGCTTCGCCTTTACCGTCGAGATTTTACAATAAAGCACGTCGCATCAAATTTGATTCATGCAACGCGCTTTAGCTCTTTGTTTTGATGCATCTCGTTATCCCGGAACCGCTGCACACTTCCGGGCGACATGCATTAGCATTTCTATCGAAGCCCGCACGTCCGCCATGAACGAGATCGTTCATGGCGCTGACGCGTCATCCGGGCTTCATCGCCAGCCGGCAACGCCGGCTAGGCGTGGTCAGGTCGGCGGGGCGCCCAGCGCATGCAGGATGCCGCGCAGTTCGGCGAGGCCGCGCATGCGGCCGATGGCGGGATAGCCGGGGGTGACCGTCTTATCGAGATCGTCGAGCATGCGGTGGCCGTGGTCCGAGCGGAAGACGATGGTGTCCTCGGCACTGCGGCGCTTATCTTCTGCAACCAGTTCCCTGAGCACCGCGACCATGTCGACATCGCCTTCCAGATGGGCGCTTTCATGGAACGTCCGGCCGTCGCCCTCGCGGGTGGTGGCGCGCAGATGGGCGAAGTGGATGCGCGAGGCGAAGCGCCGGGCGATCGCCGGCAGGTCGTTCTCGGCGCGCACGCCGAGGCTGCCGGTGCAGTAACACATGCCGTTGGCCGGCGACGGCACCGCATCGAAGAGAGCGGCATAATCATCGCCCGTCGAGGCGATGCGGGGAAGGCCGAACAGCGAACGCGGCGGATCATCGGGATGCAGCGTCAGCTTGACGCCGCGGGCTTCGGCAGCTGGCGTCACCGCTTCCAGGAATTCGATCAGGTGCCGGCGTAGTCTGGCCGCATCGATGCCGGCATAGGCGACCAGCTTTTCCCGGAAGGCCGGAATGGTCAGCGGCTCGGTGGTGGAGCCCGGCAGAGCCGAGGTGATGATACGGGTGATCTCGGCGATCTCCTCCTCCGACATCGCCTCGAAGACGACACGTGCCCGTTCACGGTCTTCGGCGGAATAGTGCCGGCCCGCATCCGGCCGTTCGAGAACGAAGAGGTCGAAGGCCGCGAAGCGCTCGTGATCGAAACGCATGGCGGTGGCGCCCGTCGGCGTCACGAAATCGAGCTCGGTGCGGGTCCAGTCCACCACAGGCATGAAATTGTAGCAGACGATTGGAATGCCGCAGGCGGCGACCGCTTCGAGGCTGGCGATCCACGCCTCGATTTCGGCCCTCGCCTCCCCGCCCTTGCGCTTGACCGCATCGGGGATCGGGATGCTCTCGACCACCGACCAGACGAGCGGCGACCGGTCGCCAGGCGTCGTCTCGATCAGCGACTGGCGCTCGCGCACTTCCTTTTCCGTCCACGCCCTGCCGATCGGCACCTGGTGCAGCGACGAGACGATATTGGTCGCCCCCGTCTGGCGGACATCATCGAGCGTCACCGGCGCTTCCGGTCCGAACCATCTCCAACCTTGCCGCATCTTTCTTCCTTCCTCGCCTTTTCGTTTGTGTTTGAGCCTGCCGTCAGCAGAAATAATCGGGATAACGCGAGCGCAGCTCGTCGACATCGGGAATGACGGCGCTCAGGTGATGGATCATTGCAGCACGTGCCGCCGCCGCATCATGGGCGGCGAGCGCATCGCGGATGATGATATGTTCGGACACGACATTGTCCATCCGCCCGAGCACCGGCAGCGTCAGCCGCCGCGCCCGGTCGATCTGCACCTTGACCGTCTTCAGGATCACCCAGATTCCGGGATACCCTGATATTTGTGCGATCGCCTCGTGAAAGCTCTCGTCTTCCTCATGGAAGCTCGAGGCATTGCCGGTTGCGGCATGCGACCGCTGCCGGGCGATGATGGCATCGAGACGGGCAATGTCGGCAGCGTTGGCGAGCAGCGCAGCAGTCTCGACGGTCGTGCCTTCGAGCGCCTTGCGCACGACGACCGCCTCGGGAATAGCAGAAACCGGCACGCGCGACACAACGGTGCCCGACTGTGGGTAAATGTCGACCAATCCGCCTTCGGAAAGCCTGAGCAGCGCCTCCCGCACCGGCGTGCGGCTGACACCGAAATCGTCGGCGATGCGTTTTTCCTGCAGTGCCATGCCAGGCGGCATCCGCAGCGAGACGATATTGGCATGCAGGCGCTCATAAATGGCGCCGGCCGTGGTGACCCGACGCAGCCTGCCGCTGATTGCTTGCGATGGGACGACCAAAACTTCGGCTTCTGATGCCTGCGGCATGACGATACCAGGAGGATGCAACTGTTTGGCATACTAGTATACCAGTTACCTCGCCTTGCCAACACATGCCGCCGAGGTGACGGCATGCATCGCGTCATGACCCTTTGTTGGGAACTTAGATCGGCCGAGTTGGTTGAAATCTCCAAGGAGACGCTCATGAAAAATCCAGCAAGACGCAGGACAAGCGAAACGAAGGCAGACGGTGCCCAGCCGGAATTTCCATCCGCCGCGGATGCGCGCCGACAAAAGAGAGTTCGGCAAGCCGCAAACGAAACCGACAGGCAGAACAGCGGGTCGCCGGCAGCCAACCGCGAGGAGGAAATTCGCAAAAGGGCCTATTCCCTCTGGGAGAAGGAAGGCAGGCCGGAAGGCCAGCACCGGCATCACTGGAGCTTGGCCGAGCATGAACTCGATGCACAGGGCGCGACCGGCAATCCTCCAGATCTCGCCGCACTGCGAGAGGCCTTGCGCGAACATACCGATGCATTCCTCGTCAAAACGGATCTCGAAGATGCCGATCAACGCGAAGCCTCCCCCGGCACGCGCGAGCAGAGTTGAACTTCCGCCTCGAGCTCATTTCAGGAAAGGTCTCGACATGGCCGACAAACAAAACTTGAACGCCGGATTCACCGGAACACCCGCCGAGCAGCCGGAAGGATTGACCAAAGCCGCGAAGTCGGCGGTCGATGGGGTGAAGCGGGAGGCCTACGCCGTCGTCTCGGGCGCAAGGTCTCACCCGCAAACCGCAAGCGCATTATTGCTCGGCACCGGCATTCTGGCATTCGGCCTCGGTTATCTCCTCGGTCGATCGTCGACCGATAATATGACACGCCGATATTGGTGATAGCGGTGACACAGGGGCGGAGTGATTATGAGCTGGTCGCCTCGAGGCGACCTACCGCATTATCAGTCAATGCTTCGCAGCCTGCCCTGCACTCCTCGAGTGTGACGTCGCGCTCAGCAATCTTATCTTATGCAAGAATATGTCACGACCAAAGCTGCACCTCAGACGTGTTTACTGCTGAAGCTGGCCTCGTCTCGGATTCCGGCATTTCATGAAGCCACCTCCGGCAACAGATCCTGTTGCTGGAATACCACGAGGCCCAAAGCCATAGATTGCACGCATTCCCCCCGCTTGACAGGCGTGATGACGATCCTTAGCGAGACGGCATCGGCATGGTCAGGATCGGCACGTGAAATACCTCAGACAACTGAAGATAGCAGTGCTCTATCCCGAAAATGGGGCGGGAAGCGCACTCGATCGAAACAACCGCATTGCGGTCTTTCTGTTTGCAATCCTTCCCGGACTTTCGCCGAACTTTAACTCATTCATCCTTCTGGCATCGATGGTGTGGGGCCTCTACTGTCTGGCGACGGGCAGCCTGGCCTTGAACCTGTCAAAATCCGACCGGCTGGTCGCCATTGGCATGTCGATCTACCCGCTGGTGATGATCGCGAGCATCTTCGTCAATCCACCTTACTCCGAAGAACTGGACTGGATATTCCGGCTGCTGCCTTTCTTTTCGGTCTGGCTGTTATTGTCGCGAATGCGCCAGTCTCCCGATGGCCGCCTCGTGCCACTGTTTATCCTCGGCGCAGGTATCGGCATGATCGTTACCTTTCTCTTCAGTCTGCTGCAGATCATGTTCCTGATGGAGAGGGCAGAGGCCGGGACATCGAACGCTGCCCTGTTGGGCGTCATAGGCGTGCTTTTCGGCGGTATTGCGCTCCTCAACGTCCAATCGCCTAAGAGTGTCGAGCAGCGAATCGCCATATTGGGATATGCCGCCGGTCTAGGCTGCGTCCTGCTTTCGGGAACGCGCTCGGCCTGGCTGGTCATTCCCGTTCATATCGTCATTTTTCTCTGGTATTTCCGCAAACACAGTTTCCATCTGAGTTTGCGCAGCCTCGCCATCACCGGCTCTTTGCTGTTTGCCGGACTTATCGCTTTGGGCAGCGGCCAAATCCTCCATCGCATCGAGGCGCTGCAGGAAAATATGGCATCGCTCGAACGCAGCGACGGCGAGGTTACATCGCTCAGTGCACGGTTTGCCCTTTACAAAGGCGCAGTATCGGCGATCAGCAAGGACCCGTTGACTGGTTATGGCCCGCAAAACCGGATGGCTTCGGTGTTGGCGGAGCTGCCCGACAGTATCAGGCCGCAGCTGACCTATTCGCATGTTCACAACGGTTTTCTGACTGCGGGGATCGACGCCGGCATTTTCGGCATTGCAGCGCTTTCGCTGATGCTGGCAACGCCCGTGATCGGCGCCTGGAGAAAGGAAGCCGGGCCGGGCCGGGATCTGGCCATTGCGCTCGCTCTGCTGCTCGTCAGCAGCTACGTCATAACCGGCAGCTTCGGCATCATGTTCAATCAGAAGGCCCTGGATCCGATCTTCGCCTATCTCGTCGCTCTTATTTGCGTGGATCGCGGCAGCACGGGCTTTTTGCCCGTCGTTCGAAACTGATGCAGGTCGGCCCGGAAGGGGTCAGCGGTTCCGAGATCACGACACGCATAAAGCCAAAAGCGCGTTGCATGAATCAAGTTTGACGCAGTCGCGTTTTGACGTCTGTGATGGCTCAGGCGGCCGTATTGGTTTCGGCGCCGGTGAAAGCCAGATCCGAGACCTCGCCGGTTGACGAATAGCCCGAAACAAGTTCAGCCAATGTCGCACGGGCAGCGACCATATCGTTCCGATCCAATGCCGCGTTGAGCGCGTTGAGCTTTTTCAAAAGCTCCGGCCAGAACAGGAAATCCTCCCGCGCCTTCATGATCCGGGGATGTTCGGTTGTCTCAGGATTATCGCCGATCAGCAGTTCTTCATAGAGCTTCTCGCCGGGCCTGAGACCGGTCACGGAAAGCTCGATATCCCCTTCGGGACTGTTGTCGTCGCGGACGGTCAATCCGGACAGCTCCACCATCTTGCGGGCGAGATCGGCAATGCGAACGGGTTCTCCCATATCGAGCAGGAAAACATCGCCGCCTTCGCCCATCGCGCCTGCCTGGATGACCAGCTGCGAGGCTTCCGAAATGGTCATGAAATAGCGGGTTATCTCGCGATGTGTCAGCGTGACGGGGCCGCCTTCCTTGATCTGCTGCCTGAAAAGCGGCACGACGGATCCGGAGGAGCCGAGGACGTTTCCGAAGCGGACCATGGAAAAATTCGTTCGCATTCTGTCGGCCGCCGATTCTGCGGCGAGCGCCTGCAGAACCATCTCCGCCAGCCTCTTGCTGGCGCCCATCACATTTGTCGGACGCACGGCCTTATCCGTACTGATCAGCACGAAATTCGAGACGCCGTACTTATGCGCCGCGCGTGCGGCAACAAGCGTACCCATGACGTTGTTCTTGATGCCTTCGACGGCATTGTGTTCGACAAGCGGCACATGCTTGTAGGCGGCGGCATGATAAAGGGTCTGCGGCCGCCAGCTCTGGATGATATGCTCCATGCGGTCCTGATCGCGGACGGAACAGAGGATCGGAACGATCTGCAGATTTTCATGCTCGTAGAGTTCGGCCAGCTTCCGCAATTCGGCATCGATATTATAAAGCGCAAACTCGTTCTGATCGAGGAGGATCAGGCTGGAAGGCGCGTTGCGCAGAATCTGGCGGCATAACTCGCCGCCGATCGAACCGCCGGCGCCGGTGACCATCACCACCTTGTTGCGCATCGCCTTGTCGAGCAGCTCTTGGCGCGGCGCCACCGCTTCTCTGCCCAGCAGATCTTCGATCTCCAGCTCACGAATGTCGGAGACGGCGACCCGTCCCTGAGCAAGCGCCGTGAGATCCGGCAATGTGCGAACATTCACCCTGGCTTTGCGGATATGCTCCAGGATTTCGTTGCGCCGCTGCCGGGAGGCAGATGGGAGCGCAAGAAGCACATTGTGCACACCAAGGGCTTCGGCAAGCACCGGAAGATCCGAGGGGTCATAGATCGGCAGGCCGCCCATGACGCCGCCCTTGAGGCGCGGATCATCATCCAGATAGCCGACGACGTTGAGTTCGGCGCTGTTCGTCAGGGCAGCCGCCAGTTGCCGCCCGGCCTTCCCTGCCCCATAGATCAGGACCTTCGCGAGCATATTCTTGTGCAGGATTCGCTGGTAGGCATCCCCGAGCCAATAGCGGATACCCAACCGCGACAGTCCGATCCCGATCAGCAGCAGGAAAGGCTGGAGAATACCGACGGTTCTCGGAACACCCGGAACGCTGAGAGCCGTAAATATCGTCATGAAGGCGAAGCCGTAGATCGCAATCGCCTTTAAAACGGTAATGAACGCAGCCAGATTGGCATAACGGAAGATCGCCCGATACATGCCCATGACGATGAAGATGGGAAGCGCCATGCACAGCGAAACGAAAACCGGCAACCACTGCACGCCGGTCAGCACCGTCCATTCGTTCAGCCGGAAGCAATAGGCCAGCCAGATCGTCAGAACACAAAAGCTCGAATCCACCAGCAATGCCAGAGCCCGTTTGGCAACCCGCGGCATCGCCAGCAAAGGGGCGACGAGCGCTTGCATCGGCACTAACAACCATCGTGAGCGCGATGTCTCAGAGGAAGAATTTTCAGGCATCGCTTACCAGCGTCTCGCAGATCAACAGACAACCACCTTCTTGTCGCTTTCTGCAACGAGCGCAACTGAAATAATCGGAAACCAAGGTCTTCCGCACCGCTTATCTATCAGAAGTAGGTAGCCTAATGCCGAATTCCCTTCCGGCGGATTACCTTCTCCGCGGTCAGAAACAGGATGCGCATGTCGAAGGAGAATGAACGCCGCTTAAGATATTCGACGTCGAACTTCACCTTCTCCGGAACAGGCAACTCGTCGCGGCCGTTGATCTGCGCCCACCCGGTCAATCCGGGCAGAAGCTTGTCGACCCCATGGGCCGTCCGCAACTCGATCAGATCATCCTGATTGTAGAGCGCCGGCCGTGGGCCGACGAAACTCATCCTCCCCCCCAGAATGCACCAGAGTTGCGGCAGTTCGTCGAGGCTCGATTTGCGCAGAAACGAGCCGATGGGTGTCAAAAACAGATCCGGGTTTTCGAGCAGGTGCGTGGCGACCGTTGGCGTGTCGACGCGCATGCTGCGGAATTTCGGCATCAGGAAGATCTGGTTGAAACGACCGACACGTTTTGACCAATAGAGAATTGGTCCCGGCGAGGTAAGGCGAACACAGAGAGCGACGATAAGGATTGGGACGAGCAGGATCGCGGACGCTATCAAAGCCAGGAAAAAATCCACCGCCCGTTTCAACCCCATGCTCCGCAGCTCTTCCATGCTTACCGGCGGCTTCCGCCTTTGCCCTCGCCTTGCCGTATCGTCAAAAAAGCATTTCCAGTCAACTGCAGGGTATGGCGATTCCGCGCTGGACCGGCTTGGTCGATCCCCACGCGTTCCTTCCCCCTGTCCCCGTGGACCCGAGCAGCCTCTAACTCATTGATCTCAAGCCGAGAAGCTCTCAATCAGAAGTTATCTCCACTTTCACTTCCGTCACATTTCGTTAACCATAAAAGTTGAGCGGGACCGGCCGCGAAGCAAACCTTCATCCCGTCTTCCCTCTCACCGGCGAATTGGTGCGGGCAAGGGCCATTAACATCGGGCCGATGGCGAATTCGCCTCTCTCGGCGCGGCGTGTCAGATCGCGCAGATAACCGCCGGCGGAATTGATATGCCCTGCCCTTTCCAGGACGCAGGCCATGACGGTGGCGGCATTTTCGGCGCCCATGATCTCGCAGGCCTCTTCATAGGCCGACGGGCTGACGCCGAGCATCGAACGCACCACGACAGCCGCGGCCATCAGATCACGCCATGTGCCGACCGAGCCCTGGGGCCCATAAGCTGCAATCTCGGGGCAGGCCTGCAGCACCAGCCCCAGCGGGAAAGATTTGAGCCCACCGTTGGCGGCCGAGGCAGCCCGCGCCCCGGAGACATGCTCGTTTCTCCCTTCGTCTTTCTGTATCTGGGCTATCGGTTCGGCCCGACCTGCAGATCGATCCTCCGCCGTCGCGCCCTGCTTCGGTTCGAAGCTTGGTTCAAGTTCAGAAGTGAAATGTGGGTTTGAATTCTGTATGTGCCGCTCAAAATGTTGGGCATTGCCGCTTTGATTGTGCGTTTTAATCTGCATTTCCAACTGATTGGTGATTTCCTCGCGCAGCAGTTCCAACTCGTCGAGTGCGGATGCGACCTGCGCGGCGGATGACGACCTCGGCAACTGCTCGACGACATGGCGAAAATGCAGATGGATCGCATCCCAATCGCCAGCAGCCCCCTCCTCCAACGCCATCTCGATAAGCTTGGTGACGTCGCGCCGGCAAAGCGTTAACCGCTCTCTCAGCCGCTGCAGGTGCAATCGCTCCGCAACCACCTCCGCTGCCAGCCGCTCGATCTCCTCGGAGCGCGCGAGCAGCGGGGCCAACGAGAAGCCGAATGCCTCGCGCAGTTCTCCGCCCTGCTCCTTGCGGGCGTAGCGCTTGCCATTCGGGCTATCCTTGCGGATCAGCAGCCCGGCCTCGATCAAGCTCGCCAGATGCCGGCGGATGGTTTGCTCCGCCATTCCATGCGCACGCAGGGACAGCTGTGCATTGGACGGAAACACGACAAGCCCGTTGTCTTCAGAGATCTCCCCCTTCGGATAGAAGCTCAGCAAGGCGTTCAGAATAGCGAGCGCCCGGTCGGTGACGCCGAGCAGCGGCCTGGCCTCGCACAGCGCACGATAGAGTTTCCACTTATCAATTGATTGGCCGGGCTCGATCTTTCGAGCCGCCGCCTGGCTTGCCAGCATGCCAAACGTCATCGGCCGCCGCCCGAAGGGCGTCGTCACACTTCCGCTTTCCATTGTCTTCGCCTTCTTCAAGGCAAAAGATCGCAGCTCACCAAATTCGGTGCCAAAGACTCTTGACTATGATTCGCGGAAATGTGATTCTCTGGGTGTCTAGATCAGAGAGGGCTTCCGCGACGGCAACGTTCGGGGGCCTTTTCTTTTGCTTATTGATCTCCGTTCTTCGTCAAATCCTGTGTCTTCTCGAACGCCTCGTAGAGACGATCCAGATTGCTGGCGATATAGGCCCCAAAGGCAGACGCCTTTTCCGCCTTCAGCGCGATGGTGAACTGTTTCCCGTCATCCTTGATCTTCGCCTTGACCGCGCCGTCCTTGCGCTGCCAGGCGTGAGCCGCGGGCTGAGCCGCCGCTATCGATGACGCCGATTGCTGCCGTCTGCTGATGAAGGCAGCCAGCATATCGAAGCGGGCATCCGGTTCCGCCGTCTCGAATTCCGCCGACCTGCTGAACTCGATTGCCCGGGCAGAAATATTTTCAGTCTCGAATTTGACCGACAGGTCGTGCCAACGGTCACGGCCGGTGGTCTTTGCCGCACCGATCGCGGCCAGGACTTCGGCTGGGATTCGCTTGGTAACGGACAGCATCTTGGAAACCGTCGTCTTGTCGGCGCTGAGCGCCGACATTATCGTTTCCCTATCGAAACCCAGCGAGTCGAGCTTGTCGGCGAACATTGTCCTCTCGATGAACGAGAGATCGGCGCGCGCCGAATTCTCCTGGCCCTGCGCGATGACATGGTCGCGATCGTCAAGCTTCTTGACGACGGCACGGACAGGTCTGCCAAGTTCTTTGGCGGCGCGGGCACGACGATGGCCGAAGGCGATCTGATATCGGCCATCCTTCTCAGGATGCGGGCGGACGAGGATCGGCGAATCCTGACCACGCAGACGGATCGCCTCGACCAATTCGCGAAACTGTTCGTCGGCATGCGCCAGCCGATCCGTGACGAACGAATCTTCGATCAGCGCAGGATCGAGATCAATCACCGTTTCGCCGGTCGCCAGCTTCTCCTCGATCGCTTTGGCCGCATCCGCCTTGGCGGCCAGCGCATCGATACTGCGGGTAACGGCTCCGAGAGCGCCGATTCCCTTATAGGTGATCTGTTGTTTGTCGTCCTTATGGAGCGGCTCATCCTCATTGTTTACCGCAGTAAACTTCTTGGAATCGTCCATCAGGCCCGAGAGGAGATTCTTACGCGCCATCAGCCAGCTCCTCGTCCCAGTTTACCGCAGTAAACTTCTCGGTCATTTCCGCCCCCAGGCCTTGTGAATGAGATCGGCGATCTCATTGTTGACGGCATCCATCGCCTCCATGGCGCGATCATAGGTCGCGCGGGTGAACTGGCTCCGCTCGACCTCGTAAAGCGTCTGGTTGGTCATTGCCGCATCCGAGATCGCAACGCTGCGCAACATCGGATTGGTCAGCACATGGTTCTTGAACATCGAACGCATGAACGCGACCATCTGCGTCTGCGGCCCGTCCTGCGGGTCGTAGCGGGTAACGAGATAACGCAGCCAGTCGAGGTTCATGTCGCCGCCCGCACCCTTCAGCGTATTCAGCACCTCGCCGAGCATCTGCAGGAACTGGCACATCGACATGACATCGAGCATCTGAGGATGGACGGTGATCAGAACCGCCGTTGCGCCGCAAATGGCGCTCATCGTCAAAAAACCGAGCTGGGGAGGGCAGTCGATGATGACGACATCATAATCGTCGGCGACCGAGGACAGCGCCTCGTCCAGCCGCGCGAAAAAGACGCGCCCATAGTCACCCGCCTTACCCTGGGCAAGCACGCGCGGCGTATCATGCTCGAATTCCATCAGCTCGAGATTGCCCGGCACCAGATGCAGGTTCGGGAAATTCGTCGGCCGGATGATCTCTCGGAGCGGCCGCCGCTGATCGTCATAGCGGATGGCGGCGTAGAGCGTCTCATTCTCGCTGACGTCGAATTCAGGCTGAAAGCCGTGGATGGCGGAGAGCGACGCCTGCGGGTCGAGGTCGACGGCAAGCACACGGTGGCCGGTCAGAGCAAGGTGCTGGGCAAGATGCGCAGCACTCGTGGTCTTACCGCTGCCGCCCTTGAAATTGACGACGGCAACGACCTGGAGATGTTCGCTGCCTTGGCGGTGACGCATATAATGCGTTCCGGCCCGGGCATTGTGCTCCAGGAAGCTGCGCATCTCTTCCATCTGCTCGGCCGTATAGGACCGGCGGCCCGACGGTGTGACCTGGGGAAGGGCGCCCTTGCCTTCCAGCGACAGATTGCGAAGATAGCCGCTGGTCACGCCGAGAAAACGCGCCACTTCGGCCAGCTGAAATTCCCTAAGGCCCTTCAGTGCGCGTGGCGGAAACATTTCGAGCCGATGCTGCTTCAGCTTGTCCGATAGCTCCTGCGCCTGGCCAATGATCAGCTGGTCGACATCGGAAATTGCTTTTTCTATCTGCGGTGCCATATTCATGGAAATCTCGAAAATGCGATTTAAAAGCCCTGCAAGCTTTGAAACCGCATTTAGCGCCGATTCTGGAGGAGTGGCAAGGCAAATAGGGTTAACAACACCCTACCGCTGGGTTGTCCAATCTTTTTCAAAGGCTTGAACATACCCGCCTTATGGCGGGTCCACGCGGCAATCGCGTCTTGACGGGCCGAATCGCCGCAACGAAAATCGCATCGGCATCATAGCCGATCGCAATAAGCAGGAATCGAAATATCGCTGCGCGCCGAGCTTCAGTGCCGCGTGCCGAGCAGACTACTGTCCTGGCCGCTCTCGGGAGAAAGGGACACGCCGCTTCTGTCGAGGTCCTGCAGCAAGGCGCCGAGCGCAAGGTCCAGGCAATAGGCGGAGAATTCGGCATTCAAGTCTTTGGCGTTCTCTCGGGCATAGGCAACGAGCCTGGCGAGCGATACCAGTTCCTTGAGCTCTTCGTCACTTTTCGGGGTGATCGTTGCTTCGGTTGCGTCGTACATCTGAGAACTCTCCGGCTTCCCTTGCCGGTGTATGCCGGCAGAGCAAAGTCAGTTTAGTCCTCTTGAACGAAAGATGCGCGTGACACAGGCGTGACAGGATCTGCCGGCTTACAGTTTCGGGGCCAGACTTCAGAAGCCGGCCCTGCGCAACGCCTCGCGATACTGTTCCTTCTGCCATTGCTCTTTGAAAGGGACGACCGACAGCCATTTGTCGACATCGAAATCCGGGTAGATCGCGCGCACCTTGCGCATATAGATACGCGCGTTTTTCATATCGCCGAGCATGGCCCAGCAGGCAGCCGAAAGCCGGTCCGCCGGAGTGCGGTCGTCCATTATGGAGATCTGCTCGAGCGCCTCGGCATAATGGCCGAGGGCGAAATTCGCCCCGGCCGCCGTCCATAGATAGTCGGTCGGGCTCAGCGGGTTGAGCGAGATGGCCCGCTCGATCTTGGCCAATGCATCGGCCGGGCGCGACGCATGGACGAGCGTATCGGCATAACTCGCAATGCCGTCGGCATAATGCGGGCTCAGCTCTTCGGCAAGCTTCAACGCCAGGACGCTTTCATCAAGGTCGCCGAGATAGAGCTTGGCAACGCCGAGCTCACGAAAGCCGGCCGCAAACGAAGGATCGGCGACGATCGCCCGGTTCGCATAGTCCTCCGCAAGGCCGAGCAACTGGCTGTCGCCGCGTGCCGTCAGCAGCCACTCGACGAGAAACGTGCGCGACAATCCGCTGAGCACGGGGGCGAAATGGGCGCTATGTTGAAGCGCCTCGCGGAAAGCCTTTCGGGAGCGGCGCACGTCGGGGAGGGCAAGCCGCTTCACATCCCGCAGACCGAGAAGGTAGCTGTGATAGGCGGCCGAATTACCCTCGAAGGAATCGCGCATGGTTTCATGCCGGCGGACCTGGCCGGCAAGCTCTCTGGCAATCTGCCGCGCGATGTCGCGCCGGTGGCTTATTAATTCGTATTTCTCGAGGCTGAAACGCTCGGCCCAGATGACTTCATCGCTGTCGGCATGGATCAGCTGGACAAAGAGCGCAGGGATGCCCGCGCTGTTGGTCAGCCTGGTGTCGAGAACATATGAAATCGAATGGCGCTGGATCAGTTGAGCCTTGTCGGCATTGTGTGCGATGCGGGCAGCCGTATGGGGCGCCACCACCGAAACCGTATTCAGCGCGCAAAGGCCAATAGTCACGTCTTCGATCAGCGCCTCGGAGAGCATCGGCAAGGCGCCGAGCGCATCCGTTCCGCCCGGCGGCAACAGTACCAGACGGGGCAGAGGGCCACGGGGCAGGGGACCAGGCACCCGAACGCCGCCGTCGGTGAGCGGCACCGCAAAGCTCTGCGGTTGTTGACTGCCGGCAAAGATTTTGCGGACCTCTCCCAGCGCCTGGACGTCAAGGCCGATATCGAATGTGCTTTCCAGCGCATGCCTGCTCGTCTCGAACAGCCGGCGGGCTTTCTCCAGCTGTCCTTCGGACTCATAGGCCTCGAGGAGGATACGACGAATGTTTTCGTCATCCGGTGCCTCGCGGAAAATCCTGAGCGCCGCCTCCTTGATCAGGCTGACATCCTCTCGCGACCGCGCCATCGGCAGCGCCGTCTTCAGCGCATCCACCAGCACTGCCATGTGCCGGTCGCGCTGGCCGGCGATCCATTGCCGCGTATTGGCGCTTTGGTCGGTGAGCCCAGCCAGGAAATCCTGGCGAAGGATGGCAACCAGCCGCTGCAGCCTGTCAAGGGCGCCTTCACCTTCGGGGTTGGCAAATTCGACGAGATCTCCCGAAAATGCATCCGGCCTGACCCGCACACCGGTTGCCGTGAAGGCCAGAAGCTCGGCGCCGAGCTCGGACTGACGCGTCTGAATGCGCGATATGGTTTTGCGCAGGTTGGCCATGATGTCGGATTTGTCATGGCTGTCCCACAGGAACCGCGCCAGCGCCGAGCGCGGATATTCGCTCCCGGCTCCGTCCCGCAGATCCCGGTCCAGCAGATAGCAAATCGCCAGCAGGCCTTTTTCCGGGAAAGCCGCAGGTCGCCCGGCCGGGTCGATCAGCCGCAACTCACCAAATGACTCGAGCCTGAGCTTCATGCGGATAGTGCCTGACTATTCTCCGAGCGGAAGGGTGATGTCCGCGGCGGGAACACCCAATGCGATACCGCCGCTTTCCGCCTGCGCCATCGCCTTCACCAATTGGATGATGGTTTCACGGATGTTCCGGTCGGCGATCTTCAGAAAGGCGCGATTGAGCACCAATCCCTCTTTCGTTCGCAGGAATTCGGCGACTGGGTCGGCATTTGCGGGCAGATCCAGCCCCTGCAACGTCAACGGCTCGGAATTTTCCTGTTCGAAGAAGAAGCTCGGCGATGTGTGAAGCACATCGGCTATCCGCTGCAGACGGCTTGCGCCGATGCGGTTGATGCCCTTCTCGTATTTCTGAACCTGCTGAAAGGTCACGCCGATTTGCTCGGCAAGCCGTTCCTGGCTCATTCCGAGCAACTGCCGGCGCATTCTTATGCGCGCTCCGACATAGCCGTCTATCGCATTCGGTGTCTTGACATTCATCGCGTGTTTTCAGCCTCGATCGCATTTTCAATCGGCGCAGCTGTAGTATTCCCCGCCCCGGTTTTCCATGGTTGTTTTCACATCGCATACTAGATAGGCGATGATCGCAACCGAGTGTGGTAGGAAAACCCCCGTCCGGCAAGAGGTGAAGCGAAGCAGGATGAGACGGCAAAAGGGCAAATCGAACAAAAGCCGTACCGATCCTGATGAAACTGGGCTGTAATTGCCGTCCTCCTTACGCTAAATCCAAGTCAGCGACCGTCGCTTGATCATCTTCCCAGCCCCGATCGCCCGAAATCCATCGAACAAAGCGACGCGGCACGGCGACCAACCGGGCCGTCCAGGAGAAATGTCCATGGCAACCGTTGCCGAACGCGCGCCCCGTTTCGAAAAAACAACGATGTCCATCCTGGTGGCGGTCAGCTTCTGCCACATGCTGAACGACATCATGCAGTCGCTGCTCGCCTCGCTCTATCCGCTGTTCAAAGCGAACTACGATCTCGATTTCGTCCAGATCGGCCTCCTCACCATGACGTTCCAGGTCACGGCGTCGCTGCTGCAGCCGCTGGTCGGCATCGTCACCGACCGCTGGCCGATGCCCTATTCGCTGCCGGTCGGCATGGCGAGCACCTTTTGCGGCCTCATCCTGCTCGGCAATGCCGGCAGCTTTGCGCTGCTGCTCGTCGCCGCCAGCCTGATCGGTTTCGGCTCGGCGGTCTTCCATCCGGAATCCTCACGCGTCGCCCGCCTCGCCTCCGGCGGCCGCCACGGTTTCGCGCAGTCGTTTTTCCAGGTCGGCGGCAATGCCGGCCAGGCGATCGGTCCGCTGCTCGCCGCCTTCATCGTGCTGCCGCTCGGCCAGCACAGCGTCTCCTGGTTTGCCGCCATCGCCATGGTCGGCATGGTCGTGCTGAGCTGGGTCGGCAACTGGTATATTGGCCATCGCCGCCAGAACGCCAGCAAACCGGCGGTGAGCCGGGCTCTGCCGCTGCCGCAGAACAGGGTCATCTGGGCGCTGCTGATCCTCGTGCTGCTGACGGCGACGAAGAATGTCTACATGGCCAGCGTGTCGAGCTACTTCACCTTCTATGTCATCGACAAGTTTGCGCTAAGCGTCCAGCAGGCTCAGCTGATGCTCTTCCTCTTCCTCGGCTCGGTCGCCGTCGGCACGTTCCTCGGCGGGCCGATCGGCGATCGCTTCGGCGCCCGTTTCGTCATCTGGTTCTCGATCCTCGGCGTCATTCCTTTCGCGCTGCTGCTGCCCTATGCAAACCTGTTCTGGACGGGCGTTCTCAGCGTCGTCATCGGCCTGATCTTCGCTTCGGCCTTTTCGGCGATCGTCGTCTTCGCACAGGAACTGGTGCCCGGCCGCGTCGGGCTGATCGCCGGCGTCTTCTTCGGTTTTGCGTTCGGGGCAGGGGGGCTGGGTGCAGCACTGCTCGGTAGTTTCGCCGACACCCACGGCATCGACTTCGTCTATCGCCTCTGTTCCTATCTGCCGCTTCTCGGCCTGCTGACGATCTTCCTGCCGCGCATCCCGAAGTCCAAACCAGCCTGAGGCGATATCACGCTTCGACAACGCATCGACCCGGAATATCCGCCATATTCCGGGCTCAATGTATGATGCGGTGTCGCAAGCAGGCGATCACCTGCGGATGAGAATGTATTTTTCTCCTCATCATGATGAAGAGGGATAGGCTTGCTTTAATCCACTATTTTTATAGATAATATCTATCCAATAATCGGTCGCGGCACGATATCGGAAGGAAATGGCATGTCTGCTTACAAACTGGTCGGCCTGGCGGGTAGCTTCAACCGTCCCTCGAAGACCTTCACGCTGGTCGAAAACATTGCCGGCCTTGCCGGCGAGAAGTACGGCTTCGAAAACACCCTCTACGACCTCACCGATGTCGGCCCCTCGCTCGGCCAGGCGCTGCGCCGCAGCGATCTCGACAGCCGCGCCAGGGAAGTGATCGACGATATCGTCAATGCCGATCTGCTGGTCATCGGCGCGCCGACCTATAAGGGCAGCTATCCCGGCCTGTTCAAACATCTGATCGACCTGATCGACCCGCACGAGCTGCGCGCCAAGCCGATCGTCATCACCGCGACAGGCGGCGGCGACCGGCATGCGCTGATGGTCGAGCATCAGCTGCGCCCGCTCTTCGGCTTCTTCATGTCGCATACGCTGCCAACGGCCGTCTATGCGTCCGATCGCGACTTCACCGATTACCGTGTCTCATCCGAACCGCTTGCCAAGCGGATTGGAGAAGTCATCGGCGAGCTTTCGGCTTTCTTTCCCACCCGCACGCAAACCCTCATCGCTGCCGAGTAAAGGTCGCGGAACAGGCTCGAAGGCGGCGCTCCGAGGGCGCCGTCTTCATTTTTAGAATATGCTTACAAGCCGCGATTAATCCATAAATTTGGTAGAAATTTATCCTGCCGATCTCGATGACTGGGCAAGAGTTTTTCCGGCCCTTCCTCCACATCAGACTTTCCTTCGTCGCTCCCGATCCATGCATTTGCCAATATCCGCCTGCTCGGGGCGTTCGGCCTCATTCAGTCAGACGGGATATAAAATGACCAAGAACAAAAATCTTCACGGCTTCCACCTTTCGCGCCGCGCGGCCCTTGCCGCTGTCGCCGTTTCCGCTGCCACACTCTTTGCCTTTGCAGCACCCGCTCCCTCCTTTGCCGAGGACAAGTCGATCAAGGTCGGCATCATGGCCGGCGAGGAGGAGGATATCTGGCGCGTGGTCGCCAGCGAGGCCGCCAAGAAGGGCCTCAAGATCGAAACGATCATCTTCAACGATTATACGCAGCCGAATGAAGCGCTGGAGCGCGGCGAACTCGACGCCAACGCCTTCCAGCATCAGCCCTATCTCGACAACCAGATCAAGCAGCACGGCTACCACATCACTCGGGTCGGCTATACCGGTGTCTGGCCGATCGGCCTCTACACCAAAAAGTACAAATCCGTCGCGGAGATTCCTGAGGGCGCCGTCATCGGCGTGCCGAACGATCCCTCGAACGAAGGCCGGGCGCTACGCGTTCTCCAGAACGAAGGCCTGATCAAACTGAAGGACGGCACCGGCATTCTGGCGACCGTCGCCGACGTCACCGGCAATCCGAAGAAGATCGAAATCAAGGAGCTCGACGCAGGCATCGTCGGCCGTTCGATCGACGATCTGGATGCCGGTGTCGTCAACACCGACTGGGCGTTGAAGAGCGGCCTTTCTCCGGCCGAGCGCATTGCGCAGGAGCCGATCGCCGACAATCCGTATCGCAACTTCATCGCCGTCAAGGACGACAACAAGGATGCGGATTGGGTCAAGACGCTCGTCTCTTCCTATCAGAACGACACCGTCAAGGCCGAGTTCGACAAGGTCTATAAGGGGACGGGTCTCAGCGCCTATTGATCCGCAATAGGCCGGGGTTAAGGCCTGCCGAGAGGCGGTCCGGGCGTTGCTTGCCCGGGCCGCCTTCGGTCTTTGTAAGGAAAAGCACATGAATTCCTTTGTTTCCACCACGGCGATCGCGGCACAGCCGCAAGCAGCCGCTGCCGAAGAGGTGGTGAGGCTGACCGATGTGAAGCGGCGGTTCGGAACCACACCCGCGCTCGACGGTATTTCGCTGACGGTGAGGAGAGGCGAGATCCTTGGCATCATCGGCCGCAGCGGCGCCGGCAAATCAACGCTGATCCGCTGCCTGAACGGCCTGGAGCGCGCCGACAGCGGCGAGATCCTCATCGAAGGCCGCGATATCACGACGCTTGCCGAGCAGGACTTGCAGCCGCTGCGCCGCCGCATCGGCATGATCTTCCAGCATTTCAACCTGTTGTCCGCCAAGACTGTCGAGGAGAATGTCGCGCTGCCGCTGAAGATCGAGGGTATCGCCAGGAGCGAACGCTTGAAACGGGCGCATGAACTGCTCGATCTCGTCGGCCTTGCCGACAAGGCGAAAGCCTATCCCGCATCGCTCTCCGGCGGCCAGAAGCAGCGCGTCGGCATCGCCCGGGCGCTTGCGGCGCGCCCGGCGCTGCTCTTGTCCGACGAGGCGACATCGGCGCTCGATCCTGAGACGACCCGGTCGATCCTGGCATTGCTCAAGGATATCAACCGTAAGCTTGGCCTGACCATTCTGCTGATCACCCACGAGATGGAAGTGGTGCGCGGCATTGCCGATCGTGTGGCGGTCATCGACGCCGGACGGATCGTCGAAGAGGGGCAGGTCTGGTCGGTCTTTGCCGATCCACGAGAGACCATCACCAGGAGCCTGCTCGGCGGCATCCGCCCCCAGCTTCCCGATCATATCGCCGGCCGGCTGTCGGCGACATTAGGCGACGAGGCGATCCTCAGCGTCGATCTCGCCGGGCCGCAAGCGCAGGGTGCCCTGTTTGCCGAACTCTCGGCAGCACTGCCGCATTCCTTCCGCCTCGTCCATGGCGGCATCGACCACATCCAGAACCAGCCGGTGGCGCGGTTCTTCATCGCCGTTGCCGCACGCGACCCCGCGCTTGCCGGAAAGGTCGAACAATTTCTGACGGCCCGGTCCGCCCGGGTGGAGGTACTTGGTTATGACACCGATCATGCTTGAACTGCTTCTTCGCTCGCTGTGGGAGACGGTGCTGATGACCGTCGCCTCGGGCGTGATCTCGCTGGTCGCCGGCCTGCCGCTCGGCCTTGCCCTTGTCGCCACGGCACGCGGCGGCATCGCCGAAAATCTCTGGATCAACCGCACGCTCGGCGCCGTCATCAACGGCTTCCGGTCGGTGCCATTCATCATCCTGCTGGTGGCGCTGATCCCGCTGACGCGGCTGATCGTCGGCACGGCGCTCGGCACCTGGGCGGCCATCGTGCCGCTCGCCATCGCAGCGACGCCCTATTATGCCCGCATCGCCGAAGTGTCGCTGCGCGAAGTCGACCGCGGGCTGATCGACGCCGTGCGCGCCATGGGCGGCAACCGCTGGACGATCATCCGCGAGGTGCTAGTGCCCGAAGCGCTGCCCGGCATCGTCGCCGGTTTCACCGTCACGCTGGTGACGTTGATCGGCGCCTCGGCGATGGCTGGCGCGATCGGCGCCGGCGGCCTCGGCGATCTCGCCATCCGTTATGGCTATCAGCGGTTCGAAACCAGCGTGATGATCGCGGTCGTCGCCGTGCTCATCGTCCTCGTCTGCGGCATCCAGTGGTTTGGCGACCGGCTCGTCGCCAGGCTGGACCGGAGATAGGTCAGCGGCGGAACCTGGCGGCGGGATGAGCGGCGGGCAATCTGCCGGTTCCGCCGCCGAAAAGCTTCTGCCGCAACGGCCCTTGCGCATAGTCCGCCTTGAAGACGCCGCGCTCCTGCAGCACCGGCACCACCAAATCGACGAAATCGCGCAGGCTCTCCGGCGCTACGGTCCGCGCCAGGTTGAAGCCATCGATATCACCTTCCTCGATCCACGCCTGCAGACGATCGGCGATCTGCTCCGGCGAGCCCACCATCGGCTTCATCCGGCTGCCGAGCACCATCTGGTCGACGATCTCGCGCTTCGTCACCGGCTTTGCTGCCTGCTTGGTGATTGTGGCTAGCGCCGATTGATTGGCGTTGGTCGAGCTCTGGTCGATGACGTCATCCAACCGGTATTTCGCCAGGTCGATGCCGATAGAGGCGGAGTAGTGCGCAAGTGAAGCCTCGACGCTCGTATGGCGGCGATAATCCTCCAGCCTGTCCTGCGCTTGCCTCTCCGTCCGCCCGACCACAACGGTGATCAGGCTCAGGATCTTCAACGCGGCTCTGCCGCGGCCGAATGCCTCCGTCTTCGCGCGGAGCGCATCGACGGTCGGCCGGGCCGCCCCAGGATTCGGGCTGGCGATGAAGACACATTCGGCGTGGCGGGCGGCAAAATCCTGGCCGCGGGCCGAGGCGCCGGCCTGGAAGAGCAGGGGCGTGCGCTGCGGCGAGGGCTCGCAGAGATGGATGCCCTCCATCCGGTAATATTTGCCGTCGTGACTGACGACCCGCACTTTCGAGGGATCGGCATAGATGCCGCCCGCCTTGTCCCGCAAAACCGCATCGTCGTCCCAGCTGCTTTCCCAGAGTTTGTAGAGGATCTCGAGATATTCCTCGGCTGCGTCGTAGCGCGCATCATGCTCCGGCAGCCTGGCGAAGCCCATGCTGCGGGCGGCGCTGTCGAGATAACCGGTGACGATGTTCCAGCCGATCCGCCCCTTGGTCAGGTGATCGAGCGTCGACATGCGCCGCGCCAGCAGGAAGGGCGGCTCGTAGGTGGTGTTGACGGTGACGCCGAAACCCAGGTTTTTCGTCACATGGGCCATCGCCGAAATCGGGATCAGCGGGTCATTGACCGGGATCTGCGCCGCCGCCTCGATCACCGGGGCTGGGCTGCCCTTGTAGACGTCATAGACGCCGACGATATCGGCTAAGAAGATTCCATCCAGCTTACCGCGCTCCGCGGTCCTGGCGAACTCCGTCCAATAACCGAGATCGGTATAGCGCGTCGATTGGTCGCGCGGATGCGTCCACAGGCCGTGGTTGATATGCCCGACACAATTCATGTCGAAGGCATAGATCTGCATTGTCTTCATGGGACGGCTCCTCGGCCGGGAATAAAAATTCAAGGATTTGTATCGCACGGCGATCCTGTGAAATGGTAGGCTGCCGATGAAAAAGCCGGAGGAACGCATGACGAAGAAGACATTGCCGGATTGGACGGAGCTTGCGCAAAAGGAATTGCGCGCCTCGCCCGAGACGCTGACCTGGCAGACGCCTGAGGGTATCGCCGTCAAGCCGCTCTACACGGCAGAGGATCTTGAGGGCGCCGATCACCTCGGCTCGCTTCCCGGTTTTTCACCTTTCACCCGCGGCCCGCGCGCGACGATGTATGCCGGCCGGCCCTGGACGATCCGCCAATATGCCGGTTTCTCGACGGCGGAAGCGTCGAACGCCTTCTACCGGAAGAATTTGGCTGCCGGCCAGAAGGGCCTGTCCGTCGCCTTCGATCTCGCCACCCACCGCGGTTATGACAGCGACCATCCACGCGTCGAAGGCGACGTCGGCAAGGCGGGTGTGGCGATCGACAGCGTCGAGGACATGAAGATCCTGTTCGACGGCATACCGCTTGCCGACATGTCGGTGTCGATGACCATGAACGGCGCCGTCATCCCGATCCTTGCCTCCTTCATCGTCGCCGGCGAAGAGCAGGGCGTTTCGAAGGCCGATCTGTCGGGCACCATCCAGAACGACATCCTCAAGGAGTTCATGGTCCGCAACACCTATATCTATCCGCCGGAACCCTCGATGCGGATCGTTGCCGATATCATCGAATATACGGCAAGAGAGATGCCGAAATTCAACTCGATCTCGATCTCCGGCTATCACATGCAGGAGGCCGGCGCGACGCTCGTCCAGGAACTCGCCTTCACGCTGGCCGACGGCCGCGAATATGTCAGGGCTGCGCTCGCCAAGGGCCTCAATGTCGACGACTTCGCCGGAAGGCTGTCCTTCTTTTTCGCGATCGGCATGAACTTCTTTATGGAGGCGGCAAAACTGCGCGCCGCACGGCTGCTCTGGACCCGGATCATGGAGGAGTTCGAGCCGAAGAAGGCATCCTCATTGATGCTGCGCACCCATTGCCAGACCTCCGGCGTCTCGCTGCAGGAGCAGGACCCCTACAACAACATCATCCGCACCGCCTTCGAGGCGATGTCGGCCGTGCTCGGCGGCACGCAATCGCTGCACACCAATTCCTTCGACGAGGCGATCGCGCTGCCAACGGAATTTTCCGCCCGCATCGCTCGCAACACCCAGCTCATCCTGCAGCATGAAACCGGTGTGACCAAGGTGGTCGATCCGCTCGCAGGTTCCTATTACGTCGAGAGCCTGACGCAGGAACTTGCCGACAAGGCCTGGGCGCTGATCGAGGAAGTCGAGGCGCTCGGCGGCATGACCAAGGCCGTCAACGAGGGCCTGCCGAAACGGCTGATCGAGGAGGCCGCCGCGCGCCGCCAGGCTGCCGTCGACAAGGGCGAGGAGGTCATCGTTGGCGTCAACCGCTACAGGCTCGACAACGAACAGCCGATCGACATTCTGGAGATCGACAACAGCGCGGTGCGCACCGCGCAGATCAAACGCATCGAGGAAACCAAGCGCCGCCGCGACGGCAGCGCCGTGCGCGAGACGCTGTCCGCCCTGGCCGAGACCGCACGCAGCGGCCGCGGCAACCTGCTCGAAGCCGCGATCGAAGCGGCGCGAGCCCGGGCCACCGTCGGCGAAATATCGGACGCCATGCGCGCTGCCTTCGGCGATCATGCGGCAACACCCGAGGTCATCGCGGGCGTCTACGGCGAGGCCTATGACAACGAGCCGGAACTCGCCGTCCTCAAGGAGCGCATGGCGGGGGTTACGGACACGATGGGGCGCCGACCGAAAATCATGGTCGCCAAGCTCGGCCAGGACGGGCACGACCGGGGCGCCAAGGTGATCGCTTCGGCCTTCGGCGATATCGGCTTCGACGTGCTTGCCGGCCCGCTGTTCCAGACGCCTGACGAGGCCGTCGCGATGGCGCTTGGCGAAAAGGTCAATGTCGTCGGCGTCTCGTCCTTAGCGGCAGGTCACAGAACGCTGCTGCCGCAGCTGATCGACAGGCTGAGAGCGCAGGGCGGCGACGATATCATCGTCGTCTGCGGCGGGGTCATCCCGCGGCAGGATTATGAGTTCCTGCACGAACACGGCGTTGCGGCCGTGTTCGGTCCGGGCACCAACGTCCTCGAGGCGGCAAACTCCGTCCTCGACCTGCTGGAGGGGAGGCGGCGGAATCAGTAGGAGGCGTCACGTTGTTTTCCCGCTAGACAAGGCTGATGGAGAACAAGGGGAAAGCGTTTAGGCGCCCTCATCAGATAGCCAGATCCGCAATTGGCCGACGGGCTTGAAACCCAGTTTTTTCATTTCGTCTAGCGCTTCACCGCGATCATATCCGACAAGGGGCAAATCGGCTGAAAAGGCGAAAGTGGCCAATGAAATTGCATCCTGGAAGGCCTGCGGCGTACCAGCCAAACTAAAAATATTGGAGATCCCTACAACCTGCGGCGATCGATTTGCGATGCATCCCGCATCAAAGCCGTCGCCGGCCAGTCGACCATAGATGTGCATGTCGGGATCGGAAAGCAGGGCAGGTGTGAAGACGTTGGCATCGGTCGGGCTACCAGATTCTTTCCAGGAACGTTCCCAGCGATCCAGCGCTGCCGCCTCGCGAACGCGTACCCAACCTTGAGGCGCACTCGATGAAGTTTTATGAGGTTCAGCCCAAATCCATGATGCGGAAAACAACGACCGGAACCCGTTGTTGTTGAGATCTAGCTTGGAAAAGCCGTCTTTGATTCCAGGTCTCCGTCCTAGCCGATCTGTCAACCGATCGATTTCAATCAGCTGCTCCTCTGTTGCATCCCGGTCGAGGGTCGTCATGTTGGAATAGTATGGAGGTGCGACTGCATCACTTGCCCAAAATGCGCTGGTTCGCTGATCAGGCAATCCATGGGCACGGAATATTGCCTGATACAGATCGGCATTGTTAGCGGCACAAAGGTGCACTTTCTCTTCATCTGAGCGTGCGTGGATACCGCTTTGTAAAGAGCTATTGGTCATAGCAAACCTGTGATCAGAGCGGCTGACGCCAAGCCGGTACATTTCGCGACAAGCTATGCGCTCAACAACTTACAGCAGTCCGCGCTTTGCGAGATTGCCCATCAGCGCCGAAATGCCGAAGGTCCAGGGCGGGCATTCGGTGGAGAGCCGTACGGTGTTGACGAGGGCGCCGAGGCCTGCCGAGGAAATCTCGACGACATCGCCGATCTTGTGGGTGAAACCCTGCTTCGGCGCGTCGCGATCCTGGGTCGGCGCAAACAGCGTGCCGAGAAAGAGCATGAACCCGTCGGGATACTGATGATGGGGGCCGAGCGTCTGTTTGACGAGATCGGTCGGGTCGCGGCTGATCTGCGACATCGAGCTCTTGCCGTGCAGCACGAATCCGTCCTCGCCGGTGACCTTCAGGTCGAGTTCGGCCTTGCGCACGTCGTCCAGGCCGTAACCGGCATCGAACAGGCGGATGAACGGACCGATCGAGCAGGAGGCATTGTTGTCCTTGGCCTTGCCGAGCAGCAGCGCCGAGCGGCCCTCGACGTCGCGCAGGTTGACGTCGTTGCCGAGCGTCACGCCCTTGATTTCACCGCGGCTGTTGACGGCGAGGACGATTTCCGGCTCGGGATTGTTCCAGGTCGAGATCGGATGCAGGCCGACATCCGCACCCCAACCGACCGAGGAGAGCACCGGCGCCTTGGTGAAGACCTCGGCATCGGGACCGATGCCGACTTCGAGATATTGCGACCACATGCCTTCGTCGATCAGCGCCTGCTTGACCTTGGCCGCCTCCGGCGAGCCGGCCTTCAGATTGGTGAGACTTCCGCCGATCAGCGTGCTGACGCGCTCGCGGATCGAGGCGGCGCGCTCCGGATTGCCGGCGGCCTTCTCCTCGATGACGCGCTCGATCATCGACTGGGCGAAGGTCACGCCGCAGGCCTTGACCGCCTGAAGGTCGGCGGGTGCCAGTAGATGGGGACGAGCTTCATCCGGCGCTCCGGTGCTGTTGGCGGCGATCTCTTCCAGCGAGCCGATCGCCTTGCCATCTGCAGCTCGCACGAAGTCGGCGGTATCCGCTCTCTCGAGCAAGGCGCTCAGTGTCGGCGCCTCGCGCGAGGTGATGTCGACCAGCAGGCCCTCCCGTAGCGTCACGACGCTCGGCCCGGCAACCTCCGGGGACCAGACACGGCCGACAAAAAGACCTGCCGATGCAGCGGCATCGAGAAGGGGATGAGACATGGTGATCCTCCGTCACAGGCAAGCGAGGCGTGTGCTTTGAAAATTTCCGAGATGGTGCCGCCCCCAAAGCCGGCAGCGGCTGAAATCGACCACATTCGCGCAGACGGGGCAAGAGATGCTGGAGAAAAAGACTTTCGTCCAATCGGATCCAATGAGCGGCGTGTCGGCAAACGGCGCCAGAACGCGGTAAATAACTATTTAGATACAAAATATCTATTTAATTTCAAATATTTACATATATAGATGCGCACTATCAGCCTCTGTCTCGCCTTGACAGGAGGCAAGTTTCGTTATCTGTTTTGCCCGATATGAAGGATGCCGGCGTTCAGCCGGCGCTCAGAAATCCCGGGAGGATATTGCAGCGATGTTGAGATTTGCCGTCGTCGGAATCGACCATGGGCATACGTTCGATCACGTGAAGGGACTGCTGGCCGCAGGCGGCGAGTTCGTCGGCTATTGCCCGCAGACCTCGGTGCCGGCATTGCGTGAGATGTTCGAGAAGACCTATCCTGACGCGCCGCAGATCGACCGGGAAAAGCTGTTCGACGATCCGTCGATCGACGTCATCTGCATTGCCGCGATCCCGCGCGACCGCGCCGGGCTTGCCATCCGGGCGATGAAAGCGGGCAAGGACGTGATGACCGACAAGCCAGGTGTGACCACCTTTGCCCAGCTCGAAGAAGTCAGGCGCACCGTTGCCGAGACCGGCAAGATCTTTTCGATCTGCTTTTCCGAGCGCCACTGCGTGCGCTCCGCCGTCAAGGCCGGCAAGCTCGTCGCCGAAGGCGCGATCGGCAAGGTGATCCAGACGCTCGGCGTCGGCCCACACCGGCTGCAGCTGCCGACCCGGCCGGACTGGTTCTTCGATCCGGAAGCCTTCGGCGGCATCATCGTCGACATCGCCTCGCATCAGGTCGACCAGTTCCTGTTCTATACCGGCTCAACGTCGGGCGAGGTCATCGCCAGCTCGATCGGCAATTTCGGCATGCCCGACAAACCCGCCTTCCAGGATTTCGGCGAGGTGCTGCTGCGCTCCGACAGAGCGGCGGGTTATGTCCGCGTCGACTGGTTCACGCCGGAGGCGCTGCCGACCTGGGGTGACGGGCGCCTGACCATTCTCGGCACCGAGGGTTATATCGAGCTGCGCAAATATATCGATATCGCCGGCCGGCCGGGCAAGGATCACCTCTTCCTCGTCAACGGCAAGGAGATGACCCATATCGATTGCAGCGATGAAAAACTCGACTATTTCGATGCTTTCACCGCCGATGTCGGCAACCGCACGCAGACGGCGATGACGCAGGATCACGTTTTCGAGGTCTGCCGCCTTTCGCTCGACGCCCAGGCGAAAGCCGCGCGCATCGGCGCTCGCTGAGGAGGATATCATGACGAGGAAATTGCGCGTCGGGGTCATCGGCGCAGGCATTGCCGCGCGGCATCTGGCCGGCTTCGGCTGGAACAAGGATCTCTTCGAGGTTCCCGTGCTCTGCTCGCTCGATGAGGAGCGCGGTCGGGCGCTGTGCGAGGAATACGGCATTGGCGAATACACGCAGGATACGGATTCGCTGTTTGCCCGCGAAGACCTCGATATCATCGACATTTCGACGCCGCCGAGCTCGCATTTCGAGCTTTGCCGCAAGGGCATCGAATCCGGCAAACATGTGATCTGCGAGAAGCCGCTGTTCGGCTCGATCGCCGAGGTCGACGAGATGGGCCGCATCCTCGCCCGCTTCCCCGGCAGGAAACTGATGCCGATCTTCCAGTATCGCTATGGCTCCGGCCTGCAGAAGCTGAAGCTGTTGATCGAAAGCGGCCTTGCCGGCAAGCCGTTCCTGACGACGATCGAGACGCATTGGTGGCGCGGACCGGATTATTACGCCGTGCCGTGGCGCGGCAAATGGGCGACCGAACTCGGTGGCGGACTTCTCGGTCACGCGATCCATGCCCATGATATGCTGAATTATGTGCACGGCCCCTGCGCCGAGGTGTTTTCCTATGGCGCCACCCTGGTCAATCCGATTGAGGTCGAGGATACGGCGGCGCTTTCGGTGAAGATGCAGAACGGCTCGCTGGCGACGCTGTCGATGACGCTCGGCTCGCGCAAGGAAATATCGCGGCTGCGCTTCTGCTTCAGCGATCTCGTCGCCGAAAGCATCATCGAGCCCTACACGATGGGCCGCGATCCCTGGGTCTTCACCGCGGGAACCGAGGAACATCAGGCGAAAATCGATGCGGCGCTCTCAGCCTATGTGCCCGGCGAGGATGGCTACACCCGTCAGTTCGAACTCTTCCACAAGGCGATCGTCGAGGACAGGGAGCCGCCGGTGACGCTGCAGGATGCCCGCAATTCGCTGGAGCTGGTGACCTCAGCTTATTTCTCGCAGCGCACCGGCCGGCCGACGCCGATGCCGATCGCCGCCGATCACCCGCTCTACCGGTCCTGGCTTCCGGAAGAGGAACGGCGCCCGGCCGCGGACTGAGCGGGGGAGGGCGGTTCATGCTGAAATCCTTCGAGCATGTCGGCATGACGGTCAGCGACATGGACCGCACGGTCGATTTCTACTGTGGCCTGCTCGGCCTGCGCCTGCATCTGCGCAAGGTCATGGCTGACGGCGGGGAGATCGCCTTTCTCGATGCCGGCGACGGCATGCTCGAAATCGTCGCGCCGGCGGGCGGTGCGGCAAGGGCGGTGGATGTGCAGGAGGGTTGGGCTGGCCTACGTCACCTGACCTTCCTGTTCGACAGTGTCGATGAGACCTTCGCCCGACTGGAAAAGGCCGGCGTCGAGATCAAGGAACGGCCGCGCCTGGCTGTCAACGCCGAGGTGCTGCACAAGGTGGCCTTTCTGCGCGATCCCGACGGCATTCAGATCGAGCTCGCCGAAAAACGCTAAAGCGCGTCGCATTACACTTGTCCATGTGACGCGCTTTAGCTCCTTGTTTTGATGCATGTCGTTATCCCGGAACCGCTGCACACTTCCGGGCGACATGCATTAAGCCGTCAGCGCTGGCCGGGGCTGCCGATCGCCCTGGTTCGCGCGATCAGCCCCGTCAGGAGAAGCGCAACCAGCTGCTTGAACATCGTCGCCATTTTTCGCTCCTCACGCTCAGCTCGCCAATCTGGCGCTGATATAGCTCCGCCAGCCGCCGAGCGAGGTGATGTCTTCGGCGCCGTTCACCGCATGTGCCTCGCAGAGAAAACCGGAAACACTCGTGCCGTCGTCAAGCACTACCTTTCCGATGCCGAGCGGCGCCGGGATCTTTTGGACAAAGCGCCCGAAGGCATCGGCCGGCAATGCCCAGACCTCAACCTCCAGTCCGGCGCCCTTGTGGCCAGGTTCACGGATGAGGCCTGGCTTAGGCGGCACCGTGTCCGGCAACACGAAGAGACGATATTCGCCTGATGTACTGCAGGTCTTGACCAACCGGGCGCCGACGCCGGTTAATTCATGATTGAGCGGCATGCCGGTCAGATGCGCGCCGACGACGACGATCTCGACGAAGCCGTCATCGACGGCCGCAACGCGGCTCGCCTCAGGAATTGCCGCCTGCCGGTCGATACCCATGCCGGAAGCGGCTGCGCGATGCAGCGCATCGGCAAGCGGCGCCAGCGCATCGTCGGTGAAAGCAGGCGCGATCACTGTCACGCCGCCCGGCAAGCCGCCCTTTCCGAAGCCGGCCGGAACGGCGATCGCCGCGCAATCGAGCAGGTTGACGAAATTGGTGTAGCGGCCGAGACGGCCGTTCAGCACGACGGGATCGGCCTGCATGTCTGCGACCGTGTAGGTGGTCGGCGCGGTCGGCAGCAGAAGCACGTCTGCCTTTTCCCACTCGGCCTCGGTTTTCCGGCGCAGTTCTTCCAGCCGATATCGGCCATTGAAGGCGTCGACCGCTGATTTGCCCCTGGCGCCCTCGATAATCCCCCGCACCGTCGGGTCGAAATCGGCCGCATTCGTGGCGAGGAAGTCCTCGACCGCCGCCAGGCGTTCGGCGACCCACGGCCCGTCGTAAAGCAGGGCGGCGGCCTCGCGGAAGGGCGCGTAGTCGAAAGCCACGATGGTCGCGCCGAGCGCTCTGGCCCGCTCGATCGCCTGGTCGTAAAGCGCCTCCACCTCCTTATCGCCGAAGAATTCCCGTTCCGCGCCGGTCAGGACGCCGATGCGCAACCCCGACACCGGCAGCGTCGCCGGCGTGGCTCGACGCGAGAAAGAATCGGCAGCGTCAAACCCTTCGGCAACCTTGCGGATCGCAATGCCGTCGCCGACGGTCGTCGCGAAGATCGTGATGCAGTCGACACTCCTGCAGGCCGGAATGGCGCCGGTATTCGGAAGAAGCCCCGGCGTCGGCTTGATGCCGACCAGATTGTTGAGCGCCGCCGGCACGCGGCCGGAGCCTGCCGTATCCGTGCCGAGCGCAAAGGCGGCGAGGCCGGAGGCAACCGTGACCGCGGATCCCGAGCTCGAGCCGCCGGATATATAGGCCTTATCGAAGACCGAACGTGGCGCCCCATAGGGCGAGCGCGTGCCGTTGAGGCCGGTCGCGAACTGGTCGAGATTGGTTTTGCCGATCACGATGGCGCCGGCTGCCTTCAATCTGGCAACGACGGTGGAATCGACATCCGGCCGATATTCATAGGCTGGGCATGCGGCGGTCGTCGGCAGGCCGGCGGCATCGATATTGTCCTTCACCGCGAAGGGCACGCCCCAGAGCGGCAGGCTGTTTGCCTGAGGCGCACGCGCCATCAGCGCTTTGGCGGCAGAGCGCAACTCGTCGTCCGGCACCGGGGTAATGAAGATTGCCGGATCTTCCGAGGCGGCGCGGCGGGCGATCACCTCTTCGACGATGTCGAGCGGCGTCAGGCCGGAGCGATAGGCAGCACGAAGGCTTAAGAGATCGAGAATGGTCGGCAGCATGTTCAGCATTCCTCCAGGACGACGATGATATCGCCGGCTTTGACGTTTCTCCCCGGCCCGGCGCGCAGGTCGCGGACGCGGCCTGCCGCATGGGCGGTGACGTTGATTTCCATTTTCATCGATTCGATGATGGCAAGCGTGTCGCCGGCCGCAACCGGGGCGCCCGGCTCGACCAGCAATTTCCAGATATTGCCGGGCACGGCGCTGGCAACGCCGAAGCATCCGTCGGGAATATCCGCGTCCGGATTCTCGCTCGTGCCTTCATCGGCGACGAAGCTGTCGAGCCCGGCTTCCTTCCAGTGCTGGCGCTCGGCATCGAAGGCCGCCTGCTGCGTCGCCTTGAAGCGGCCGATGGATGCCGCATTCGCCTGCAGCTCCTCATCATAGGCGGCATAGGAGAACTCCGTCTCTTCGATCCTGACAGGATAGCCGCCATGCGGGAAGGCGGCGCGCGCCTCCGTCAGCTCCTGATTGCTGACCGGAAAGAAACGGATCTGGTCGAAGAAGTTCAGGAGCCAGGGCTTGCCTTTGGCGAAGGCCGGCGTTTCCCGCCACGTGTTCCAGACCTGGATGGTCCGGCCGAAGAGCTGATAGCCGCCCGGTCCTTCCATGCCGTAGATGCACATATAGGCCCCGCCGATACCCACCGCATTTTCCGGTGTCCAGGTGCGGGCGGGATTGTATTTGGTCGTGACGAGACGATGGCGCGGGTCGATCGGGGTCGCAACCGGAGCGCCGAGATAGACGTCGCCGAGACCGAGAACGAAGTAGCTCGCATCGAAGACGATATTACGGACGGCCTGCTCGTCGGGAAGACCGTTGATCCGGCGGATGAACTCGATGTTATCGGGGCACCAGGGCGCATTTGGGCGGACGAGCTCCTGATACTTGCGCATGGCAAGCGCCGCGTCCGGATCGTTCCACGACAGTGGCAAGTGCACGATACGGCTCGGCACCTTGACATCCTGTGCTGCCGGCAGCCTTGTCTCGATCTCGGCGAGCAGCCCGAGCAGGCGCCGGCGCGTCAGCTGCGTGCCGTCATAATGGATCTGCAGCGAGCGGATGCCAGGCGTAAGATCGACGATACCGGGCAGGCGGGCCTCGGCGACAGCCTGCATCAGCAGATGGACGCGCAGCCGGAGCGCGATGTCGAGCGTCATCGGTCCATATTCGACGAGCAAATTGTCGTCGCCCTGACGGCGATAAACGACCGAGACCGGGCCGTCCTCGCTGGCGCCGACGATCGGCGAACCCGTCTCTTCCGCGGTCCGCCGCACCGCCGGACCGGCGATCGGGTCTTCCGGCCGGGCCACGGCATGAAAACGGATACGGTCGCCCGGCTTGAACTGCCCCATCTTCCATTGCTCGTCACGCGCGATCACCGCCGGGCAGACGAACCCGCCAAGGCTCGGGCCGTCAGGCCCGAGAATGATCGGCATATCGCCGGTGAAATCGATCGCGCCGACCGCATAGGCATTGTCATGCAGGTTGGAGGGGTGAAGCCCCGCCTCGCCACCGTCGCGGCGAGCCCAAAGCGGGGCGGGGCCGATGAGGCGCACCCCGGTGCGGGCGCTGTTGAAATGCACCTCGTAAGCTGCGGAGAACAGCGTCTCGATATCACTATTCTGAAAGAAATCCGGTGCGCCATGCGGACCGTAGACGACGCCGACATCCCATTCTCGGGACAAGGCGGCCGGCTCGGATGCAGGTTTGGCCGGTTCCACCGGCGCCTGCCGGGCGAAATGCAGCACATGCCCCGTCTTCAGCGTGCCGGTGGCGTTGCCGCCGAATTGGCCAAGGCCGAAAGTCGCCCGCGAGCCGAGCAAAACAGGCGCGGCAAAACCGCCGGCAACGGCGAGATAGGCGCGCTGTCCCGCCCCTTCGATCGCACCGACCGACAGCACCTGACCGGCCCGGATCAGGACCGGCTGGTCGTGGGGAAGCCTGACCCCATCGCATGTCATCGCCATCCGCGCGCCGGCAAGGGCGATCGTCTGGTCGGCATAAAATCGCAGCGTCGGACCGGAAACCGTCAGTTCCAGCGCGGCCGTCTCATCGGCATTGCCGACCAGCCGGTTGGCATGGCGGAAGGAGCGCTCGTCCATCGGCCCGCTCGGCGGCACGCCGACATGCCACAGGCCGAGCCGGCCCGGCAGCTCCTGAATGCTCGATTGCGCGCCGGGTGCGATAACCTCGACGATATCGGGAACGAAGACGAAGTCACGCAGCGCCGTCGTCGCCACCTTACCGCCGGCAAGCAGTTCGGAAGCGGCGATCGCCCTGAGATAATCGAGATTGGTTTCGATGCCGGATATCGCTGTCGCGGCAAGCGCTGCCTTCAGCTTCTCGATCGCCGCCGGCCGGTCCTCCGCCACCACGATCAGCTTGGCAAGCATCGGGTCGTAGAAGGGCGTCACCTCGGTTCCCGTCTCGATCCAGCCGTCGACACGGGCGTCGTTGGGAAAGACGACCTCGGTGAGCAGGCCGGCGCTCGGGCGGAAATCGGCATGCGGCATCTCGGCATAGATGCGGATTTCGATCGCCGCACCCTTCGGCGTCAGGTCGCTCGCGCCCGAGAGCACATCCTCGCCCGCCGCCTGCCGGATCATCCACTCGACGAGATCTATGCCGAAGACGGCTTCGGTGACGGGATGCTCGACCTGGAGGCGGGTATTGACCTCGAGGAAATAGAATTCCCCGCGCTGGGGGTCATAGATGAATTCGACGGTGCCGGCCGATTCATAGGAGACCAAGCTTCCCAAATCGACCGCCGCCTTGTGCAGCAGCGCCCGTGTTTCCGCGGACAGGCCGGGGGCAGGCGTTTCCTCGACGACCTTCTGGTTTCGCCTCTGCAGCGAGCAGTCGCGCTCTCCGAGCGCGATCACTCTGCCCTTGCCGTCGCCGAAGATCTGCACCTCGACATGGCGTGCTTCGGCAACGAAACGCTCGATGTAGACACGCGCGTCGCCGAAGCTGGCACGCGCCGTCCGCTGCACGCTTTCGAAAGAGGCCTTGAGACCGGCCGCATCGGCGCAGAGTTGCATGCCGATACCGCCGCCGCCCGCCGTGCTTTTCAGCATGACGGGATAACCGACGGTCTCGGCGGCCAGGAGCGCCTCTTCGAGACTTCGCAGCAGATCGGTGCCGGGCAGCAGCGGCACGCCGCTCGCTTTTGCCAATTCACGCGCCGTGTGCTTCAGGCCGAAAGCCGACAGATGCTTCGGCCGCGGGCCGATGAAAGCGATGCCTTCCGCGGCGAGCCGCTCGGCAAAGCCGATATTTTCCGAGAGGAAGCCATAGCCCGGATGCACAGCCTCGGCGCCCGTTGCCTTGCAGGCGGCGATGACGGCATCCACGTTGAGATAGCTTTCTCCAGCAGGCGCCGGGCCGAGGCGCACGGCTTCGTCAGCGTGCAGCGCCGGCTTCGAGAAGCGATCGGCATCGGAATAGACGGCAACCGAGGCGATGCCCATCCTCTTCAATGTCCGGATCACCCGGACGGCGATTTCGCCGCGATTGGCGATGAGAACCTTGGCGAACATCGATCAGTCCTCGCCGTCCCAGATCAGCACCCGGATCGGTGTCGGATCGAAGCCGTTGCAAGGATTGTTGACCTGCGGGCAGTTGGAGATGACGCAGAGCACGTCCATTTCAGCCACCAGTTCGACATAGTCGCCGGGCGCGGAAATGCCGTCGACGATGGTCATCTCGCCATTCGGCCTGATCGGGACATTCATGAAGAAATTGATGTTCGGCACGATGTCGCGCTTACTCATGCCGTGCCTGGTCACCTCGAGCACGAAATTGTCGCGGCAGGCATGCAGGTATTTCGTGCCATGGCCGAAGCGCACCGTGTTGCTTTCGCACGAGCAAGCGCCGGCGGAGGTATCGTGCCGGCCGCAGCTATCGGCCGTCATGACAAGCATGACGTTGCCCTCGTTCGAGATGATCTTCGTGCCGACGCCGATATAGGCGCCACCCTGCGCCCGCATCGTGTCCTGGTTGGAATAGCGCTCGGCAAAGTCACCGGCGCGATAAAACAGCGTGTCGATCGCCTGCTGGCCGTAGCTGTCTTCGATGCGGATCGTCTGACCCTTGCGCACGATGCCGGACCACGGCGCTTCGGCCGGGATGAAATGATCCTGCACCGCGTTTTCGAGGCTGCGTGAGGCTGAAGTCTTGATGAAATCGGTCATCTCCATCCCTCCTCAGGCCAGCATCGCGGCGTTGTTCTCGAAGCCGCGAAGGGCTTCAGCGGTCGCCGTGCGCGCGAGATCGTCGGCCGCGGGCGCACCTGCACGAAAGCGTGTCACGATCACCGGCTTCGGCGCATAAACTGGATCTGGATCGAGCGGATGCGGGCAATTGGAAAAGCCGACGATCATGTCCATCTCGGCGCGCAGTTCGGCATAATCGCCGTTGTTGGAAAACTTGCCGCGCCAGTGGAAGCCACCGTCGTCGTCGACCCGAACAGGGGCGAAAAGATTGAGAATCCCAGGGATGTCGCGCCTGGTGAGACCGAGCTTGCCGGCGACGAGCACGAGATTGTCGCGGGTGTTGCGGGTTTTGACGCCAGGATATTTTGCGGCGTTCGAGGCGGCCGTCGAGCCGCCCATCAGGCAGTCATGAGCACCGGAACTGTCCTCGATCAGCGAAAGCATCACCCGGCCCATATCCGAGAAGATGACGCGGCCCTTGCCGAGGGCGGTCGTCCACTGCACCTTGACCGTATCGACGAGATTGAGCCGCTCGCTCGTGTCAGCGGCGTTCCAGGCAACGAGCGCCACCGTCGATCCGCCTTCGCCCTGATCGATGCGGAGCGCTTCGCCGCGCTTCAGCGCGGTCGACCAGTACCAGCCGCCGGGAATGGTTTCCTGGTGGATGATCGCAGCCGCATCGATGGCGGGGGCGGGCAGGGGGCTCGGGGCCGGCAGGGCCTTCGGGGCGAATTCCAGCCCCTTCTTCTGATGTTCCTCGTAACGCTGCCGGTTGGCTGATATTTCTTCGGGCGAACGTCTGACATGCATCATGGCTTTTCTCCTGACGGACTGGAAGCCGGGTCGTCCCGGCGATGGCCCAGAGAAATGACCGGGCCGTCCCGGTCGGGGCTGAAGATGGACGGCGCGCCGGCGAGCCTGGGCGGCCAGATGGAAATGTCCTTGGTGATGGTCGCGCCGTAACGCTCCTTCTCCTCCGGCCGGTCACGGCGGCGCTCGAAGGCGACGACGCGCGTCGCCAGCGTGAAGGCCTCGCGCATATCGTGCGTCACCATGACGACGGTCATCTGGGTTTCGTGCCAGAGCCGTTTCATCAAGGTATGGATTTCGGCGCGAATGCCGGGGTCGAGCGCCCCGAAGGGCTCGTCGAGCAACAGCACTTTCGGCTTCATGAGCAGCGCCTGCGCCAGCGCCAGGCGCTGCTGCATGCCACCGGAAAGCTGTGCCGGGTATTTGTCCTCGGCGCCGGCAAGGCCGACTTCGCCGATCAACCGCCGCGCCTCGTCGACCGCGCTGTGGCGGGCAGCGCCGAAAAGCTTTGCCTTGTAGCGCGCCGTGGAAAATTCGCGGCCGAGCAGCACATTGCCGAGCACGGTCAGATGCGGAAAGACCGAGTAGCGTTGGAAAACGACGCCGCGATCCGGCCCCGGCTCAAGCGGCAGCGCTTCGCCGTCAAGCCGTATAGTGCCCCGCGTCGGCCGTTCCTGGCCAAGCAGCATGCGCAGGAATGTCGTCTTGCCGCAGCCGGACGGGCCGACTAGAGCGACGAAGGCGCGCGAGGCGACGGTCAGCGACACGTTCTCAAGCACGATCTGGTCGCCATATTCCTTCCAGACTCTTTCGATCACCAACTCGCTCATGCCTGCTTCTCCAGTTCCGACCAGGGGAAGAGAGCGATGCGGATGCGATCGAGGATGTAATTCATGACCACGGCGAGCAGGGTGATCCAGACGACATAGGGAAAGATCACGTCCATGGAGAGGTAGCGGCGCACGAGGAAGATACGGTAACCAAGGCCGGAATCCGACGAGATCGCTTCGGCCGCAATCAGGAACAGCCAGGCAGGACCGAGCTGAAGCCGGAGGCAGGTGATGAGCCGCGGCAGGATCTGCGGCAGCACGACGCGCAGGCCGATCTGCCAGGAAGAGCCCCCGAGCGTTTCAGCCTTGACGATCTGTTCGCGCGGCAGTTCCAGCGCCTTCAGCGCGAGGTCTCGGATCATAGTCGGCGCAACGCCGATCGCGATGAGCGCGATCTTGGAGGCTTCTCCAAGCCCCATGACGATGAAGAGAATCGGCAGCAGCGCCAGCGGCGGCACCATCGAGATGACGGCGACGAATGGGGAGAGCAGCGCCCTGAGATACGGCAGCATGCCGATCAGCATGCCGATGACGAGGGCAGTGACGGTGGAGATGCCGAGACCGGCAAACAGCCGCACCAGGCTCGCCGCCGTATCCGACCACAGCAGGTATTCGCCGGTGCGCGGATCGGCGACGAAGACCAGGCGATTGATCGCATCGGCGAAATCTGCGAAGCCCGGCAGCAGCTTGTCATTGGCGTTTTCCGCCAGTCGCGCCGCAGAGCCGAAAACATAGGCGACGATTAGCAGCACGAAGGGCAGCAGCGTCAAAGCAAGCTGCGCACCCCGGCTCGGCCTCGTGTTGATCCAACGCATGAGAGAAGCTCCGCTGATGAAGGATGGCGGCGTGGGCAAGCCACGCCGCTCTCGAAGATTGCTCAGAGCGAAGCGTCGGCGGCCGCCTTCATGTAGGTCTCGGTAAAGCGCAGCTTGACGTTGCCGCTGTCGCCGAGAACCTTGCCATCCGGCATTTCGATGCCGATCACGTCAGCGGACGGTGCGCCGCTGCCGAGCAGACCCTTTTCGAACAGGAAGGTGCGGACGAGATCCATCGTCTTCGGCAGGCTGCCCGACGCGGTAAAAGCAACCGCATCGGCCGGCTTGGCAAACAGCTTGGTGGCGGCAAGCTGGGATTCGAAGCCCTTGAGATCGGTGCCCGACGCCTGGCCCATCGCCTCGCGCGCGGCCTTGCCGTCGGCGCTGTCTGATGTCAGCAGCGCTGCCGTCTCATACCAGATGCCGGCAAGCGCCTTGCCGAAATTCGGGTTGTCTTTCAGCACACCGGTGTTGGCGACCATCAGGTCGATGATCTCGCCCGGCACCTGCGAACTGTCGAAAACCTTCTTGGCCGTGGGATCTTCGAGGATGGTCGAGACCAGCGGATTCCAGGTGACGACAGCCGTTACGTCAGCCGTTTTGTAGGCCGCAACCATATCGGCATCGGAGGTATTGACCACTTTGACGTCGCGCTCGGTCATCTTGATGCTTTCGAGCGCGCGGGCCAGCAGATAGTGCGAGACGGAGAATTCGACGAGATTGACGTTCTGGCCCTTGATGTCGGCAAGGCTCGCCTTGTCTTTCAGGATGACGGCGTCATTGCCGTTCGAGAAGTCGCCGACGATCACGGCTGTCGTATCGACGCCGCCGGCCGCCGGGATCGACAGGCCGTCCATGTTGGTCAGCGTCACGGCATCGAAGGCGCCGGCCGTATACTGGTTCATCGATTCGACGTAGTCGTTGAACTGGGTGACCTCGATCTTGATGCCGTATTTGTCGGCCCATTTCTTGACGATGCCGTGATCGGCCGCGTAACCCCACGGCATCCAGCCGACATAGATCGACCATGCGACCTTGAAATCGGTCTTCTGTTCGGCCTTCGCAATAGAGCCGAAGCCCAGGGCCAAGGATGCCGTCAGCGCGGTGATGGAAAGAAGCTTCGAAAAAGTCTGCATTGAAATTCCCCTTTTGCTTTTCGTCAAAAGGGATCGGCAATGACCATCGTGCCGCCAATCCCTTGGCTTACGAGGTCTCCCGGGCTTTTATCCCGCCGTGCACCCGGCGGGATGTCTCCCCCGCCGGTGGTAGCTCTCGGACCAGCCGCGCCCTGCGACGCCGGAACCCTAGCCACCAACTCTGCAACTATCGAAGCAAAGGGTGTGCCAAATTATAAATTGTTGAATTCATTGAGGGTGAACAGGATCCCTTTTCCCAGCAATCTGCATAGTGCATGCACTTGCACAGAAAATGTGCGCATTCTGCCGTCTCCTTAGGCGCCGACCCCCTCTGCTCAAAGGAAAGGCAAGCGGCCAGCAGAACACGTGGAATGCCGAATTGCGACACGTCCCCGATCTAGTTCCGGAAGGCGCCGGCTGGAACCGTCGTTACCAGCCGGATATCGCGGCGGAAATCCGATGGCGACATGCCGGCGATATGGCGGAAGGATTTGTTGAAGGCGCTGATCGAGCCGAAGCCGCTGTCCATCGCCACCTGCAGTACGTTGGCGCCTTCGCTCATCAGCATCGCCTGGGCGCGCGACAGCCTGAGCAGCGTCACATATTTGCTGAGCGTCATACCCGTCGATCGCTTGAACAGGTTCATCGCATATTTCGGATGCAGATCGGCGGCGCGGGCGATATCGACCGTATCGATGTCCTGCAGGAAATTGGCGGCGATGAAATCGCACATGCGCGCAACGCTGCGCGAGGAATTCGGATGCGGCTGATCGCCTTCAAGGCTCGCGACCGTCTTCGATGTCGTCATCGAATAGGGTTCGAGCGCAATGCGCTCGATGCGCAGCAGCAATTCGTCGACCGCGTGCTGGGCCTTGGCGGAATCGCCTGATTTGGAATAGCGGAACCAGCGGGCGAAATTCTCGTTGTCGGCGGCATCGGTCGCCGAGGTCAGCAGCGTCTCGCCCTTCATCAGCCGGCTGGAAATGCTGATCGGCAGACGCAGCCGGAAGAAATAAATGAGCGGCAGATGGGCGCCGGCATAGAGCGAATCATCCGAGGATTCGTCCATCTGATGCGGCTGGCCACCCCAGAAGAGGCACATTTCGCCGGCGTTCAGCCGAAATTCGTGGTCGCTCATCCGATAATGGACAGTGCCGCGCACGACGAAGTTGACCTCAACCTGCGCATGCCAGTGCGGCATGGCCATGACGAGCGGATGGTCATGAAACATCTGCAGCGCCGTCGGCGAACCCTCGATGCTGCTTGCGCCGGGCTGATAGATTGCACTCGTGCCGACCTTACTTTCCGCCAAATCCATGTTCCCTTTTTAGGAGACAGCCGCTCCCTTGCGGATAGTCTAACCGCGTTCGTGAAAAATCGGCAATTGAAAAGGGAGGATTTTCAATGCGCTTCAAACTTCTCGCTGCGACGGCAGCTGTCGCACTGCTTGCTTCCGGCTCCGCATTCGCTGAGTCGGCCAATCTCACCATCTGGAGCTGGAATGTCGCCGCATCGGCGTTGAAGTCCACGCTTCCAGGCTTCAACAAACAGTTTCCCGATATCAAGATCACCGTCGAGGACCTCGGCAACAGCCAGGTCTTCGACAAGACGCTGGCTGCCTGCGCCGCCGGCGGCGACGGCCTGCCCGACATCGTCAGCATCGAGAATTTCGAGGCTGAAATCTTCTGGAGCCGTTTCCCGGATTGCTTCGCCAATCTGAAGGAACTCGGCTACACCCCCGAGATCCAGGCGAAATTCCCTGACTTCAAGCGCACCGAGCTCGAAGTCGGCGATGTCGCCTATGCCATGCCGTGGGATTCCGGCCCTGTCGCCGTCTTCTACCGCCGCGATCTCTATGAAAAGGCCGGCGTCGATCCGAGCACCATCAGCACCTGGGACGATTTCATCGCCGCCGGCAAGAAGATTTCCGCCGCCAATCCCGGCGTCGTCATGGCCCAGGCCGACTTCAACGGCGACAGCGAATGGTTTCGCATGATCGCCAACGAACAGGGCTGCGGCTATTACTCGACCGATGGCCAGAATATCACCATCAACCAGCCGGCCTGCGTCGCCTCGCTGCAAAAGGTGAAGGAAATGAAGGATGCCGGCACGCTGACGGCAGCCAACTGGGACGAAAAGATCCAGGCCAATACCGCCGGCAAGGCCGCAAGCCAGCTCTATGGCGGCTGGTACGAAGGCACCGTGCGCTCGACCTCGCCCGACCTCAAGGGCAAGTGGGGCGTCTACAGGATGCCGAGCCTGACGGCCGACGGCCCGCATGCGGCCAATCTCGGCGGTTCGTCGCTCGCCATTTCGGCGACCTCGGCAAACAAGGAAGCCGCCTGGAAATTCGTCAACTACGCCCTCGGCACCAATGAAGGCCAGATCACCATGCTGAAGGAATTCGGCCTGGTGCCGTCGCTGCTCTCGGCTGAGAAGGACCCCTTCATCAGCGAACCGCAGCCCTATTGGGGCGGCCAGAAGGTCTGGGCCGATATCCTGGCGACGCTGCCGAAGATCGTGCCGAGCCGCGGCACCGCCTTCCAGAGCGATGCCGAGGCCATCTTCAAGGCAACACAGACGAAATTCTTCGCCGGCGGTTATCCGGACGCGAAGGCAGCCCTCGACGATGCCGCCAAGCAGATCGCTTCGGCGACCGGGCTTCCCGTGGCGCAATGAATGACGATGCCGGGCGCTTCGGCGCCCGGCTTTCTCCCGCCTTGCAAGGCGGCCGGTCATTCGTTCGTGAGGAGGAGGCTCGATGCCGTTCAGAACCCGGAGCGCCTATGCGTTCCTTGCCCCCTATCTGCTGGTCTTTGCCACCTTCTGGGTCTGGCCGATCATCAATTCGTTCCTGATTTCCTTTCAGAACACCCGCATCAACCCGTGGAAATACAGTTTCCAGGCCAATTGGGGCAGGCTCTTCTACGACCCGGCCTTTTACAACGCTCTTTATAACACGCTGATCATCCTGGTGATCCAGGTGCCGGTCATGATCGCGCTTGCGACCGTCATGGCCGTGATGCTCAATTCGCCGCTCTTGAAAGCGCGTCCGCTTTTCCGTTTCGCCTTCTTTGCGCCCGTCGTCGTCGGCGAGGTCGCCTATGCCGCCGTGTTCCGGCTGATGTTCAGCCTCGATTTCGGCATCATCAACAAGCTGATCTCCGCCGTCGGCCTCAGCCCGGTGTCCTGGTTCGACAATGCCAATGCCGCCATGGCGCTGATCATTCTCGCCGTCACATGGCGCTGGGCCGGCTATAACGCCATCATCATTCTTGCCGGCCTGCAGTCGATTCCCGATGACGTTTACGAGGCGGCGACGCTCGACCGGGTGAGCAAGGTCCAGCAGTTCTTTCATATCACCCTGCCGCTTCTCAAACCGATCATCCTCTTCTGTGTGGTGCTTTCGGTGATCGGCACCATGCAGCTCTTCACCGAGCCCTTCCTGATCACCAATCGTGGCGGCCCCGGCGGCGGCACGGAGACGCTCGGCCTGCTGCTTTATCGCCAGGGCTTCACCTCGCTGAACTTCGGCTATGCCTCGGCGATCGCCTATACGATGGCTGCGCTTGCCGTGGCGATCTCGCTTCTCAATCTCTGGGTCGGGAGGGATCCGAAATGAAATCCAAATCGCAATCCCTTCTGCTGCGTCAGATCGCGTTGCATGCCGCACTGGCGCCGCTTGCGATAATCTGGCTGTTTCCGCTCTGGATGATGTTCGTCTTCTCCACAATGCCCGACAACGGCATCTTCAGCCCTGACATCGTGCTGTGGCCATCGACCAACTTCGTAGAGAATTTCAAGAACCTGCAGGCCGATACCGATTTCATCGGGGCCATGGTGATCTCCATCGGCGTGGCGCTCATCTATACGGTGCTCTCGGTGCTGCTGACTTCGATGGCCGGCTGGGCACTGGCACGTTACCGTTTCGTCGGCCGCTCCGTCGTCATCGCCATCATCCTCGGCACGATCACGCTTCCCTTCTCCGTGGTCGTCATCCCGCAATTCATCATGGTGGCCCGCGAATTCAAGCTGGCAAACACCTGGGTGGCGCTGATCGTGCCGCCGCTGTTCAATTCGCTCGGCGTGCTGTTCATGCGGCAATCCTTCTCGATGATGCCGGGCGAGCTTTTCGATGCGGCCCGGGTCGAAGGCGTCAAGGAATGGCAGATCTTCCTGCGCATCGCCTTGCCGCTGGCGCGCCCGACCATGGCGGCATTGGCGATCATTCTCTTCCTGCACTCGTGGAACAATTACCTCTGGCCGCTGCTGATCAATTCCAGACCGGGGATGATGACGGCACCGGTGGCATTGGGAACGCTGATCGGCCTCACCAAGGTCTCCTGGGGCGGCATTATGGCCGGCGCGGTGCTGCTGACGGCGCCGATCCTCGTCGTCTTCGTGGCTCTTCAGCGCCATTTCATCGCCGGCATCGCGGCCGGCGCAATTAAATAATCGGGAGGCCGCATGGCAGAGCTTTCACTCAGCAATATCGTCAAGCGCTTCGGCGGCTTTGAGATCATCCATGGCGCCGATCTGGAGGTGAAGGATGGCGAATTCGTCGTCTTCGTCGGTCCCTCCGGCTGCGGCAAGTCCACGCTGCTGCGCATGATCGCCGGTCTCGAGGACATCACCTCAGGCGAGCTGCGGATCGGCGGCAGGGTCGTCAACGACGTCGAACCGGCCGATCGCGGCATCGCCATGGTCTTCCAGTCCTATGCGCTCTATCCGCACCTCACCGTCGAGGAAAATCTGAGCTTCGGTCTGCGGATGAACGGCAACCCGAAGGCCGATACCGAACGGCGTGTGCGCCACGTCGCCGAGATCCTGCAGATCACCGAGCTGATGAAGCGGCGGCCGAAGCAGCTTTCCGGCGGCCAGCGCCAACGCGTCGCAATCGGCCGCGCCATCGTCCGCGAACCGGAGGTCTTCCTGTTCGACGAGCCTCTGTCGAACCTCGACGCCGAACTGCGCGTGCAGATGCGCGTCGAAATCTCCAGGCTGCACAAGCAGCTCGGCACGACGATGATCTACGTCACCCACGACCAGACGGAAGCGATGACGCTCGCCGACCGGATCGTCGTGCTGCGCGCCGGCAATATCGAACAGATCGGCGCCCCGCTCGACCTTTACGACGACCCCGCCAACCAGTTCGTCGCCGGCTTCGTCGGCTCGCCGAAGATGAATTTCCTGAAAGCCGTCGTAGTCGAGACGCAGCCGGGCAGGGCGGTGATCGCGCTGGAAAGCGACGCCAATATGCGCCTGCCGCTGCCCGTCACCGAACCCATCGAATCCGGCACGAAGGTGACGCTCGGCATCCGTCCCGAACATTTCGTCGATGCCGGCATGGGCGATGCCGATCTCACCGTCGCCATCGACGTCGCCGAGCATCTCGGCAACACCAGCTACATCTATGCCGCCCTCGGCGGCGAGCAGTTGATCATCGAACGGCCGGAATCGCGCACAACAGGCAATCGCGAGACACTGACCGTCGGCCTTCCCGCACGCCACACATTCCTTTTCGACGGCGCCGGCAAACGGCTTCGCTAAACCCCTCCCAAGGCAGAAAGACGAAAGAGGTTTCCATGACTTCCGATCAACCGATCCGCTGGGGCATCATCGGCCCCGGCACCATCGCCCGCACCTTTGCAGACGGCGTCGCCCATTCACGCACCGGCAAATTGGTGGCGATCGCCACCCGCAATCCCTCCAAGCCGGGACTTGCCGAAAACTTCCCCGGCGCCCGCATCGTCAATGGCTATGAAGCGCTGCTTTCCGATCCCGAGGTCGATGCGGTCTATATTTCCGTGCCCCATACCGGCCATGCCGAATGGGCGATCAAGGCCGCGCGCGCCGGCAAGCATATCCTGGTGGAAAAGCCGATCGCGCTTTCGGCCTATGATGCCGAAGCCGTTTATTACGAGGCCAAGAAGGCCGGCGTCTTTGCCGGCGAGGCCTTCATGTACCGCGTGCATCCGCAGACGGAAAAGCTGGTCGAGCTCATCAAGAGCGGCGTCATCGGCACACCGCGCATCATTCGCTCCAGCTTCGGCTTCAACATGGGCAGCTACAGGCCGGAACACCGGCTGTTCGCCAACGATACCGCCGGCGGCGGCATTCTCGATGTCGGCGGCTACCCGGTCTCGATGGCGCGGCTGATCGCGGGCGCTGCGGAAGGCAAGGCCTTCCTCGAACCGGAGAAGGTGTCTGGTGTCGCCCATCTCGGCGAGAGCGGCGTCGATGAATGGGCGTCGGCCGTGCTCAAATTTCCGAACGAGATCATCGCCGAAGTCTCCTGCTCGATCATGGCGCAGCAGGACAATGTGCTGCGCATCATCGGCTCCGAAGGCCGGATCGAAGTCGCCGACTTCTGGTTCGCCTCCGGCCATAAGGGCGGCGTCGGCAAGATCGAGATCTTCAAGGGCGGCAAGCAGGAAACCGTCGAGATCAAGGAAGATCGCTGGCTCTATTCCTTCGAGGCCGATGCGGCGGGCGATGCCATTCGCGCCGGCAGAACCGAGTTCAGCGCTCCGGGCATGAGCTGGGTGGATTCGATCGGAAACCTGCGCGTGCTCGACCAGTGGCGCGCCTCGGTCGGCCTCGAATACGGCGTCGAGAAGGCGGCAAAGCGCACGGCCAACATTGCCGGCGGTGCGGTCACGCGCGGCAACAGCATTCCGCAGCGGCAGATTCCCGGCATTTCCAAGCCGGCCTCGGTCGTCACACTCGGCTTCGAATTCTTCCCGAACTTCGCCGCCGCCTCGCTGACGCTCGACGCCTTCTACGAGGCCGGCGGCAATGCCTTCGATACGGCCTTTGTCTATGGCGCCGGCAAGACGGAGGCGATCTTCGGCGACTGGCACACGAGCCGCAAGGTGCCGCGCGAGGAGATCGTGCTGATCGGCAAGGGCGCGCATTCGCCCCTCTGCTATCCCGACATGATTGCCAAGCAGCTCGATCAATCGCTCGCCCGGCTGAAGACCGATTATGTCGACATCTATTTCATGCATCGCGACAATACCGACGTGCCCGTCGGCGAGTTTGTCGATGCCATGGATGCCGAGGTCAAGCGCGGCCGCATCCGCGGCATCTTCGGCGGCTCGAACTGGACGCGGGCGCGTTTCGACGAGGCGATCGCCTATGCCGAAAAATCAGGCAAGGCAGCGCCGGCCGCGCTCTCCAACAACTTCTCGCTTGCCGAGATGCTCGATCCGATCTGGGCCGGCTGCGTCGCCGCCTCCGATGACGGTTGGAAGACGTGGCTGAACGAGAGGCAGATCCCGAACTTCGCCTGGTCGAGCCAGGGCCGCGGCTTCTTCACCGACCGCGCCGGCCGCGACAAGAAGGATGACGAGGAGATCGTTCGGGTCTGGTATTCCGAGCGCAATTTCGGACGCCGCGACCGTGCCATCGAGCTTGCCAACAAGCTCGGCCGCAATCCGATCCACATCGCGCTCGCCTATGTGATCGCCCAGCCCTTCCCGGTCATCCCGCTGATCGGGCCGCGCACCGTTGCCGAGCTGGAAGACAGCCTCTCGGCGCTCGATATCAAGCTGACGCCCGATCAGGTGAAATGGCTGGAAGGCTGATAAATAGAAGAAAGGGCGCGGCTCGAAGCCGCGCCCTTTCCGAGGGGCCGGCCACATCAAGAAGCTGGCTGTCGGGGAAGGTCAGGATTTCGATACGGCGAGGGTTATTTGGCATAAACCGAGGGGTGATTCGCCAATCATAGTTCCACTAGGATTGGGAAAGTCAATCAGGAGTTTCCCCATGCCGCATTCTTGCGGAATCCTCGTCTTCCCCGATGTTCAACAACTCGATCTCACCGGCCCTTACGAGGTCTTCGCCTCGGCTGAAGGAACAGAGGTTCATCTGATCTGGAAGGATTTGCAGCCCGTTCTGGCCTCTACCCGACTGTCTTTGACGCCGACCACGACCTTTGCGGAATGCCCGCCACTCGACGTTCTCTGTATTCCGGGCGGAAGCGGTATCAACGCGCTGTTGCTCGACGAAATGGTGCTCGCTTTTGTTCGGCAGCGGGCGGCGAAGGCGCGCTACATCACATCCGTCTGCACTGGCGCGCTGGTGCTGGGAGCGGGGTTGCTCAAGGGCAAACGCGCGACGACCCCACTGGAATGCGCTCGATTTCCTGCCTCGCTTTGGCGCCACGCCTGTCGAGGAGCGTGTCGTTCAGGATGGCAATCTGATCACCGCAGGCGGTGTAACCTCGGGCATCGATTTCGGATTGTCCGTGATTGCTGCGCTTTTCGGACGAACAGAAGCAGAAATAATCCAGCTCGCACTGGAATAAACTCCTGCACCGCCATTTTCTTCCGGCACGCCAAAGGAAGCATCACCGAAAGTGTTGGAGGATACCAAGCACCGTCTTGTTGCATCGCGCGTCGCGCGCGAGAGGATATTGTCTCGATTGTCGGGAGATATTTGAATGCGAAATTATCGACTTGCTGCGCTGAAAATGCTGGCGTCGGACATCGCAGACATGCGTTCAGCATCCCCCGTCCGGATCGCAATTGATGGGCGAACGGCATCGGGGAAGACAACGCTGGCGAACGAACTGGCCGCGTTAATTCAAGGTAGGGAGGTTATTCGTACTTCTGTCGACGGCTTCCATAGACCGCAGTCGGAACGTTATGCACGCGGACGGTATTCCGCTGAAGGCTATTACCATGACGCTCGTGACCTTCAGGCTATCAATACACTTCTCCTCGCTCCTTTGGGCCCACTTGGCGATCGCCGATATCGCACAGCCTCGTTCGATCTCGACACTGACCAGCCTATTGAACAGGAGGCACAATTGGCATCGGCGAATGCCATTCTCATCGTCGACGGCACATTTCTCCAGCGGCCCGAACTCTGCAACGGATGGGATCTGACGATCTTCGTCGAAACTTCGGAACTTGTTTCGGAGGAGAGAGGTATCAACAGGGATGCAAGCCGTCTCGGAGGCGTAGAGACCGCTCGCCTCCTCTATGCAGAACGGTATCGACCAGCCTTTGATATCTACCAACGCTTCAGCTTACCGGCTTCAACTGCATACGTGATTTTCAACAATGACGACTTTGAACATCCTCGAATTGAGTGCCGGCAAAATGGCAGATTGAGGGCCGCTTCTCTCACAAATCGCTGAGCAGCGAACCTCGGGTCGAGCCAGAATCGCCCTTTCTGCTTCGTTACTACTCAGACCCCTTCTTCCGGGCTGCGTCGTCCGTCAGCTCATACCACATGGCGTTGAGGACGGCGAAGGCGGCTGCCAGCGGCAGGCCGAGGATCCATGCAAAATACCACATCGTTTCGTCTCCCTCAGTAGGCGTGGCTGTTCTTGTCGGTCACGGACTTCTCGTCGACCTTGCCCCACAGAACCTTGTAGACCCAGGCCGTGTAGGCAAAGATGATCGGCAGGAAAATCGCCGACACCACCAGCATGATGAACAGCGTCATATGGCTGGAGGATGCGTCCCAGACCGTCAGGCTCGAGCGCGGATCGAGCGAGGAGGGCAGGATGAACGGGAACATCGAGAGACCGACCGTCGAGATGATACCTGTTATCGCGACGGTGCTGAAGAGCAGTGTCATCACCTCGCGCCTTGCCCGCATGGCGATAAAGGCCAGGGCCGCGCCGGCAAAGCCGAGAACGGGTGCGGCGATCATCCAGGAATGGTCGGCGTAATTGACAAGCCAGGCGCTCTTTTCGATCACCACCGTTTTCAGCAGCGGATTGGAAGGTCCGATCGGGCTGATATCGCTGGTGATACGGTAGCCGCCGACGCCGACCCACAGAAAGAGGCCGCCCAGCGCAAACAGCACGATGGTAACAAGGGCGGCGATGCTGCCATAACTTCTGGCCCGTTCCGCAACCAAGCCGCTCGCCTTCAGCACCAGCCAGGCCGCACCATGCATCGTCAGCATGGCGAGGGAGAGCAGGCCGCAAAGCAGGGCAAAGGGGTTGAGCAGAGCGAAGAACGAGCCTTCGTAAAAGATCCGCATGTCGTCGGCAAAGCGGAAGGGCACGCCCTGCAGCACATTGCCGACGGCGACGCCGAAGATCAGCGACGGCACAAAGCCGCCGATAAAGAGCGCCCAGTCCCAGCCGTTGCGCCAGCGGGCGCTGTCCCGCTTCGAGCGATATTTGAAGCCGACCGGGCGCAGGATGAGCGCGAAAAGGATCGCAAACATCGCCAGGTAGAAGCCCGAAAACGAGACTGCATAAAGCGGCGGCCAGGCGGCGAAGATGGCGCCGCCGCCGAGGATCAGCCAGACCTGGTTGCCTTCCCAGGTGGCGCCGATGGTGTTGATGACCACGCGCCGTTCCGTATCGGTCCTGGCGACGAAGGGCAGAAGCGTGCCGACGCCGAGGTCGAAGCCGCCTGTCGCCGCAAAGGCGATCAGCAGAACGCCGAGCAGCAGCCACCAGATGAGACGCAGGGTTTCATAATCGAGGAGTTCGTGAAGGATCATGGCGGCTCACTCCGCGGCCGGGACGAGGGTTTCGGAAATCAGCACGGCTTCCGGCTCGTCGTCCGGCTCCGGCCCTTGGCGGATCGTCTTGATCATCAGGCTCATCTCGATGACGATCAGCACCGTGTAAAGTGCTGCAAAACCGATGATCGTCAGCAACACGGTGCCGGCGCCGAGGCTGGAGACGGCCGCCGCCGTCGGCAGGACGCCTTCGATCACCCAGGGCTGGCGGCCGAACTCGGCGACGACCCAGCCAAGCTCGATCGCGACCCAGGGCAGGGGGATCGCCAGCACGGCAATCCTGAGAAGCAGCGGATATTTGTCGAGATGGCGGCGCGCCGAAAGCCAGAAGAAGGTTGATGTCAAGAGGATGAAGAAGATGCCAAGGCCGACCATGATGCGGAAGGACCAGAAGAGCGTCGGCACATGCGGGATCGTATCGCGCGCCGCCTGGACGATCTGCGCGTCGGTGGCCTGCCGGGGATCGTCGACATAGCGCTTCAGCAGAAGGGCATAACCGAGATCATGGCCGAGATCCTCGAAGGAGCTGCGCACCTCCTGCGCCACCTGATCCTGCGCCGGGGCTGAGCGGATCTGCATCAGCGCGTCGTAAGCCTTGATGCCGTCGCGGATGCGGGTTTCGGCCTGCTGTTCGAGCTTGTCGATGCCGGGGATCTCTGTCGTCAGCGACCGTGTGCCGATCAGGCCCATGACCCAGGGAATGTGGACGGCGAAATGCGTTTCGCGCGCTTCCTGATCCGGGAAGCCGAAGGCGGTGAAGGCGGCCGGCGCCGGCTCGGTCTTCCACATGCCCTCGATCGCCGCGAGCTTCATCTTCTGGTTTTCGGTGGCGAGATAACCGCTCTCGTCGCCGAGCACGACCACCGAGAGCGCCGAAGCGAGACCGAAGGAAGCGGCGACCGTCATCGAGCGCTTGGCAAGCTCGACATGCCGGCCCTTCAGCACATACCAGGCCGAGACGCCGAGCACGAAGATCGAGGCGCAGACATAACCCGCCGATACCGTATGGACGAATTTCGCCTGGGCGACCGGATTGAAGACCACGTCGAAGAAGCTTGTGATCTCCATGCGCATCGTCTGCGGATTGAGCGCCGATCCCACCGGATTCTGCATCCAGCCATTGGCAATGAGGATCCAGAGCGCTGAAAAATTCGAGCCGAGCGCCACCGCCCAGGTGGCGACGAGATGGCCGACCTTCGACAGCTTGTCCCAGCCGAAAAAGAACAGGCCGACGAAGGTCGCCTCGAGGAAGAAGGCCATCAGGCCTTCGATCGCCAGCGGCGCGCCGAAGATGTCGCCGACATAATAGCTATAATAGCTCCAGTTCATGCCGAACTGGAATTCCATGACGATGCCGGTGGCGACGCCGATCACGAAATTGATGCCGAACAGCGTCCCCCAGAATTTCGTCATCTGCCGCCAGATCTGGCGGCCGGTCATCACATAGACGGTTTCCATGATCGCGAGCAGCACGGACAGACCGAGCGTCAGCGGTACGAACAGGAAGTGGTAAAGCGCCGTCAGCGCGAATTGAAAGCGCGATAGCGCAACGATATCTAGTTCCATTGTCTTTCTCCCACGGTCCCACGGGGTACGGAGCGTTCCTCAGCGCCGGGTGGCGCCTGAGGGCATGCGAATTCGCTCAGTCCGGCCGAAGCCGGTCGAGCGCCTTTTCGAACGCCGCCTCTCCGCGGCGCGAAACTTCTGTGATGCGGCCGCCTTCGATGACGGCGATGCGGTCTGCGATAACAGCCTCGCGGCGGATATGGGTGGCGATCACCAGCGAGCGGCCGGCCGCCATCGCCGACAGGCGACCGAGCACGTCGCGGGCCGTGGCGCCGTCGAGGCCCTCTGTGGGTTCATCGAGCAGCCAGAGCGGCGTGTCGCGCAGGAAGAGCCGGGCCAGCGCCAGCCGGCGCGACTGACCGCCGGAAAGGCCGAGCCCGCCTTCGCCGAGCGGCGTATCGATCCCCCGCGCCATGGCCTCGACATCCGCAAGCAGACCGGCGGCAGCGAGCGCTTCCCGCAGACGCGCTTCGCTGGCGCCTGGGTTGGCAAGAGCGAGATTGCCGCGCAAATTATCCTCGAAGAGTTCCGTCCGCTGCGTCAGCAAGGTCGCCCTTGTCGCCGCAGCATCCCCCGCGCTCGCCGGCAGCTCGCCGGAAAGCAGGGCGAGCAGGCTCGACTTGCCGGCGCCGCTGCTGCCGATCACGGCCAAGCGTTCGCCTTGCCGAAGCGTCAGCTCGATGCCCTGGAGTGCGGGCACGGCGGAATTTTCGTGGAAGGCGGAGACATCCGTCAGCGAAAAAGCATATCCCGGCAGCGCCGCCGCCAATGGATCGGATGCCCGCGCGCCGGCAAGCCGCGGCGCCACGCGCCTTGCCGCAAGCAGCGTCCGCCCAAGTTCCAGCGCGCCGCGGCGCAGTGCCGCGAAGGGTTCGGTCGCCGCGAAGGCGACCAGCAGGCCGAGAGCTGCGACGGGAGCGGTGATCGCCTTGGTCTCCGCAAGAGCGGCGACGGCAAGCAGCGATGCCGTCAACAGCAGGGTGGAGACCAAGCCGAAGCCGAAGGTCAGGCCGGTCTCGACGCGGTTCAATCGGTCGTCGGCGCCGGCGGTGTAATGGTCTGCCGCAGCGATTGCCTGCCTTTGCGCCGCAAGCCGGCCGGCCATCAGGAGGTCGGTCTGGCCGGCGACGAGATCGATCGTCCGCGACCGCAGCGCCTCGATGCCGTGGGCGCGCCGGCGGGCATGTTTGCGAGCCGCCCGGGCGGCGATCAAGGGCAGGCCGAGGCCGGCACCGGCGAGAAAAAGGCCGGAGAACAGACCGAGCAAGGGATGCATGAGTCCCAGCACCAGGCTTGCCGCAAAGGTGGCGCCGATCGCCACCGCGGCCGGCACGAGGATCCTGAGATAAAGGGAGTCGAGCGCATCGATATCGGCCGTCAGACGGAAGAGCAGCCGTGCCGGACGATGCAGGAGCGCGCGCGCCGCGCCCGGTTCGGCAAAGCCGCGAAACAGTCTTTCGCGCAAGGCTGCGAGCACACCGAGCGTCGCGTCATGGGTCGCAAGCCTTTCCCCGTAGCGCGCCGCCGTCCTGACAATGGCGAGCAGGCGGATACCGGCCGAGGGCGCAAAAACATCGAAGGTGATGGCGGCGGCGGAAAGGCCGGCAAGCGAGGTGGCGGTGATGAACCAGCCGGACAGGCCGAGCAGGGCGATGCCCGCCGTGACCGTCGCCGCCGAAAGGGCGGCGCCGAGCAGCAGAGCGGGCCGGCGCTCGGCAAGAAACAGACGCAGGATCGGCTTGAGGTCTGCAGCAAATCTGCTCATTCGGCGGCCTCCCTCATCATGATATCGGCGTCGATGCGGATGCTGCGATGCATGCGCGCGGCCAGCCGCGGATCGTGAGTGGCAACGATCAACGTGCGGCCCCTCGCGAGCGAAAGCAGGCTCTCGGTCACGTCGGCTGCGGTGGCGGCATCGAGATGCGCGGTCGGCTCGTCGGCGAGGATGATCCTCAGATGCGGATTACAGGCCGCCCGCGCGATCGCAAGCCTGAGCACCTCGCCGCCGGACAGTCCGATGCCGCCCTCGCCGAGCGGCCGGCCGCCATAGGCCTCCGCCACCTTTCCGAGTCTGGCGGCATCCAGTGCGTCGGCCACATCGCCGCGCAGCACGCCGGCTCTGCCGAGTGCGATATTCCCCGCAACGGTGCCGGCAAAGATATGCGGCTTCTGGCCGATCGAGGCCATGCCGCTGCGCAATGCCGCAGCAGTCTCATCCGCGAGCTCGACATCGCCGATGACGATGCGGCCGCCGGTGCAGGGGGCCAGTCCCGCCATCAGCGACAGGAGCGTCGATTTGCCGGATCCGCTGGCGCCGAGAAGCGCCAGATGTTCGCCGGCAGCGATATCGAGGTTGAAACCGTCGAGGATCAGCGGTTCGTCTGCGCCATAGCGAAAAGCGAGACTATCGAAGCGGATGGCCGGCGCCTCGGTGCGGGTAAGCGCCGCGGCCTCGGCCGATCCCCGGATCGGCAAACCACCAGCAGCCAGAGTATCCAGCGCTTTCAGCGCCGCTTCGCCGGCCGCCCGATCGTGCCAGACGGCCGAAAGCTCGCGCAGCGGTTCGAAGAAGGCCGGCGCCAGCAGCAGAATGAACAATCCCTCGGCCAGGTCGAGCCGGCCTGCCCACGTGCCGAAGCGGATCTCACCGAGCAGACTGAAGCCGACATAGACGGCAATCATCGCCACGCCGAGTGCGGCAAAAAGCTCGAGCACGGCCGAGGAGAGAAAAGCAATCTTCAGCACCGCCATGGTGCGCATACGCAACGATTCCGCCTCGCGGCGCAGCCTGAGCGCGGTGGCCTCCACCGCATCGAGCGCCCGGATCGTCGCCAGTCCACGCAGTCGGTCGAGCAGGAAACCGTTGAGGCCACCTGTTGCAACGAGTTGTTTTTCGCTGGCCGCCTGCGCACGCCAGCCGATCAGCGCCATGAAGATGGGGATGAGCGGCGCGGCGAACAGCAAAACCAGCGCGGCGATCCAGGAGACGGGAAGGATCGCGGCAAGGATGACCAGCGGCACGAGGCTCGCCTTCACCCGCGCCGGCTGGAAGCGGGCGAGATAGGGCACGATGAGTTCGGCCTGCTCGCCGATGACGCTCGCGGCTTCGCCGGAGGCCGGCCGGCCACGATCGATCGGCGACGACAGGCAAAGGGCCGCCGCCGCGACCTGCCGCCTGCGGCTGAGCTCGGCGCGCGCAGCCTGAAAGGCAAGACGGCCGCCGGCTGCGTCGAGACAGCTTCTTGCCAATCCGAGGGTGAGGATGCCGAGAGCCGGCCAGAGGACGTCGTGCAAGCCGCCGCCATCGGCAATGCGGCCGACCGAGACGGCGAGCAAGCCGGCCTGCGGGATCCAGATGACGGCGGCCAGCGCCTGCAGCATAGCCGCCCCGCGCAGCCCGGCTTTCGCCGCCTCACCGCGGGCCGAAACGGCATCGCCGTCCGGCGGTGGCGTCTCTGATCCGTTTGTCGCGTCGAAGAAAGCAGTGCCCATGGCGCTAACTCTTGTTCGCAGGATTCGGCCGGCGGCTGCGGCCGAGCGAAACCACCCGGTCCTTGGCCTCCAGAAGCTTTGTCACTTTCGCGCCCAGCGAGAGTAGCGTTGCGAGCCTTTCGGTTTCAAGTTGTTTTACGTCTTCATACCAATGGGTCAGCTGCTCGATCAGCGTGTGCATTTCGCTCATACGCTGCTGCGCATGACGTTCGGCCTCGCTGGCGGGGCGCTGCATCAGGATTTCGCGCAGAACCGACAGCGTCGGATCGACCTCACGCTTCTTTCGTTCCTCGGCAAGCGTTCGCAAGATGAGCCAGACATCATCCGGCGTCGTGAAGAAATCGCGGCGGTCGTCCGGCCTGTGTCTGAGAAGGACGAGGTTCCAGGCCTGCAATTCGCGCAGGCTCATCGAGACATTGGAGCGCGAGATGCCGAGCGAGTCGGCGATCTCCTCGGCGCAAAGCGGCGACGGCGAGACGAATAGCAGGGCATAGATCTGGCCGACCGTGCGGTTTATTCCCCAGCGGGAGCCCATTTCGCCGAAGTGGAGAACGAAGGACTGGACAAGAGGCGGCAGGTTCATCGTTGTTTCCGTTACGTCTGTGATTTCAGAAATTTCTGAAATCACTATACTCACTGTTACAGCTCGCCGACAATCGGCAAGGCGGTCCTGCGTCAATTTGGATGCCCGTTCTTCGATCCTGCGTCAGCTATAGCCTGACGCAACATGGCTGGATTTGATTTGGGTCAATTCCGCCACACTTTACCGCGGTAACGCAAAAACGCCCGGCAATGCGTTACCGGGCGTTCTGATTGAACTGCGATGATAGACGCGACTGCCGCCACTGATGGAGGCAGACGGAATGCCGTTGGCTTAAATCATGCCGGCAAGGATGCCGACGCCTGCTATGGCGGCAACACTGCCAGCCGCGCGCGTTACGAAGGCGCCCTGCCGTTCACCGGCACGGCCGATGACATAGCCAAGACCGAGGCCGGCGGCATGGAGAAGCGCGGTCGCAATCATGAAACCGGCAGCATAAGCGGCACCGCCGGCATCCTCCGGCATCTCCACCCCGTGGGCATGCCCGTGAAAGATCGCGAAGAGGCCGACGACACCCATCGCAAGGGCGGTCGGCGCCTTGACATTGAGCGCAACGATCGCGCCGAGGACGACCACGGAAAGCGCAATGCCGGTTTCAACGAAGGGAAGATTGACGCCGGAAACGCCGAGAGCACCGCCAAGCGCCATCACCAGAACGAAGGTCGCCGGCACCAGCCAGGTGGCGCGGCCACCGAGCTGAAATGCGAAAACGCCGACCATCACCATGGCGAGGACATGATCGAGACCGGAAACGGGATGACTGAAGCCGTGGACAAAACCGGAGGTTTGACCAACACCGGTATGCGCATAGGCGACGGCTGGAAGCGCGGCGGCAGCCAAGGCCAGCAGGCCGCTCTTGAGTGCTGATTTCATGGTTCATTTCCTCGTGAGGTTTCGAAATCCGGCGGCGGCCGAATACAGGCCCGGTTCCAGGTCGCGCGCATCACGCTAGTTCAAAGAATTCGCGCCGTCAACGAAAATGCCGTGAAATACCAAGCCGATTCAATTGCTTATCTGATAGGCAGATGCCGCTTTCGATAGCGCCGCCCATCACTCGGCCGGCGTGCCGAGCCCCTTCGCGTTTTAAACAGTTTCTTCCGCATGCTGGAAAGAGCCAGGCACAGCGGCTATCAATCCAGCCGAGGCGGCAGATCGCCGCGATGGAGGAGATCCCCATGACGAAGACCGAACGGCCGCTGGTAATCAGCGCGCCCGAGCCGCGCACGCTCGATCTGATCTTCACCGACAAGGCGCGCGCCGAACTGCAGGCGAAATATGAAATCGTCGAGGCCGATCCCGAAAATATCGCCGGGCTCGGCGACGAGATCCTCGGCAGGACCCGTTACATCATCGGCCAGCCGCCGCTCTCAGTGGAAACGCTGGCTGGAATGCCGGCCCTGCGCTCGATCCTCAACGTCGAAAGCAATCTGTTGAACAACATGCCCTATGAGGTGCTTTTCGAGCGCGGCATCCATGTCGTGACGACGGGCCAGGTCTTCGCCGAGCCGGTCGCCGAAATCGGTCTCGGCTTCGCGCTGGCCCTGGCGCGCGGCATCGTCGATGCGGATGTCGCCTTCCGCCAGGGCGCCGAACTCTGGGGCGGGGAGGGCAATGCGAGTGCCCGGCTGATCGCCGGTTCCGAGATCGGCATCGTCGGCTTCGGCGATCTCGGCAAGGCCCTGCGCCGGCTGCTGTCCGGCTTCAGGGCGCGCATCAGGGTGTTCGATCCCTGGCTGCCCCGCTCGATCCTCGAGGAAAACGGCGTCGAGCCGGCAAGCCTGGAGGATGTGCTGACAAAGAGCGATTTCGTCTTCGTCGTCGCCGCCGTCACCAGTGAAAACAAGGGATTTCTCGGTGCCGACGCCTTCGCCGGCATGCGCCGCGGGGCGGCCTTCATCCTGCTCAGCCGCGCCGACGTCGTCGATTTCGAAGCGCTGATGGCGGCCGTCTCGTCTGGTCATATCGTCGCGGCAAGCGACGTCTACCCGGAGGAGCCGCTGCCGGCCGACCACCCGGTGCGGAGCCTGAAAGGCTTCATCCGCTCGGCGCATCGGGCCGGCGCCCTCGACAGCGCCTTCAAGAAGATGGGCGACATGGTGCTCGAGGATATGGACCTGATGGATCGCGGCCTGCCGCCGATGCGCTGCAAGCGGGCGGAACGCGAAACGGTTTCGCGCATGCGTTCCAAACCGGTCGCGGTCAATTAGCTTCGACCGTCGACGGAAAGAGCCACCGCGACGACGTCCGGTACGATCCGTTACCGATGTTCCAACGCTCCACTTTGTCACATAACTGAAAAACTTCTGACCTAACGAGACGTCCGGGTCTCCGCTGGTGCGGCCGTCGATCAGGAGTGACGAAATCATGTTGGAACGTGTTGGCAGCGGATCGAAAGAGGTTGAAACCCTGGTCGTGGACCTCGGGCAGAAAGACGTGACCGGCCGTTATGCATCGGCAAAAACCATCGACGCCAGCGAAATACGCAAGATCGCGCCGAGTGGCGACGGCCAGGCGCTCGACATCTCCGCCGCGCGGCTGGGCTTCGTCGGGCCTACGCCGGCCAAAAGCGGCGGCTCCGCGATACTGGTCGATGCAAAGGCGAGCACGACCGAAACCGATCCGGGCACCGACCTCAAGATCGACCTCGACGGTTTGAAGAAGGTTGCGGCTTCCGAATTCGACAGCACCGTGCCCAACAATATCACCCACCTGTTCAACCCGACCATCCAGGCGATGGCCAACCAGTTTTACGGGGGAGACAGCGCCGAGGTTCGCGATCAGTTCAAGGCCGACGTCAAGGCGCTTCTCGGTCCGCTGCTCGACAAGGTCGGCGCCGGAGAGGTCAGTCAAGCTGACCTCGGCGGCCTACTGGAGCGCCTGACGTCGCGGCTGAACGCCCCCGGCGGCAAGGAGGTCTGGGGCTACCGCCATGCGGTGCAGACGGCACTGGAAGGGCTCGTCATGGGCACCAGCCTGGTCTCGAAGCTGCCGACCAATACCGACTGGGACAAGAGCATCTCGCCGCTACCCTCCAGCAATCTCGCCAGCTATTCGTTCAACGACGTCATGGCGATGATCATGGTCGGCACCGGACTGGCCGGCAAGGGGATCGCCGCCAACGGCTCAGGTGACGGGCGCTTCTTCGCAGGCAGCGGCGGCGACGCTTGGATCGCCGAGCGCATGTTCGGCACCAAGGACAACGGCTGGAGCAAGACCATCCAGGCTCTCGACCTGCCCTATATCGACAGCGAATATCTAACATCGAGCCTGAAGAAGATGGCGCGCGCCATGGGCGTGGAGGTCACCGAGCCCGTCGTGGAGCGCCCGATCGACGAGAACGACATCCTCGAAAGCAAGGTGCTGCGCGGTTATGCGCCGTCGACGGCCTATGAACCGACGCTGAAGAAGCTCGACGAACTCAAATACGGCATTCTCGGCGACGCCGTGAAGGACGTGAACCGCGATTTCGTCGCGCCCGACAACATGGACCACCTCGACCAGCTGACGCCGGAGCAGAAGGCGACGCTGCTCTACGACCTCATCGAGATCAAGCAGCAGTTCAATGGCTATATGAGCCAATATGGCGACAGCGTGCCCGATGGCGAGCGCGTCGGCAAGGACCTCGACGCACGGATCGAAAAGCTGACGGCCGATCCTGCGACGCAGCAGCATCTCTCGGACATATTCGCGAGCGGCATGAAGGAATATCTGCAGCGTCCTGAGAATTCCGATCTGCTCACCAACATCGAAGACGCCTATCTGATCGATATCGGCGGCGGCAAGGCGATCGACCGGGCGCTCAGCGCCGGCAAGAGCTTCGACGACGCCCTGAAGAATTATTATTCCGAGCTCAACACGCTCGTCGATCTCCTGCCCCAGGATTATATCGACGCGCATATCGACGCCGCGAACGTCACCTTCGCCAACATCGTCAAGGAACATTATATCGGCGACGGCCAGGGCGTCGATCTCCAGCCGCTGCTGTCGGGGCCGGATGACACCTTCGTGCCCGGCGCGACGAATGACGCCATCAGCCAGTTGGCAAACACGTTCGCCGAGGATTTCATCAGCAAAAACGGCCCGGCGGATAGCGGCGAAACCCTGAAACAGAACCTGGCGCAGGACATAGCGCGCGACGTCGACGGTGTTCTGCGCATGGTGCGCGGCGGCATGAAGCTCGACGACGCGGTCGCCTCCTTCAAGGATTCGCTCGACCTGCCGCGCCAGACCCGCACACCCGCCGGCATCGATGCCGAGGTGTACAAGGCCGGCCTCGTCCATGCCGTCCAGATGCTCAGCATGTCGAGCGTGCTGGTGGCGCGCGGCCTCGGCGTCGGCGGCAAGTGGACGCCGGCCGATATCGCCGCCGCGGTCGGCTCGGCGACGCAGATCGTCGGCATGACGATGGAAGGGTTGGGCAAGAATCTCGACGTTGCCGGCAAGCCGTTCAGCGCCTTCGGCAATCAGCCGGGCAGCTGGGGCAAGGGGATCTCCATGAGCTTCTCGCCGAAGACGATGGAAGCGGCCGGCAAGATTCTCGGCGCGGCCGGCGGCCTCGCCATGGCGGGCCTCGGCTTCTATTCGGCGTCGCGGTCGATGAAGGCCGGTGACCGCGCCAAGGGCGCGCTCGAAATCATCGGCGGCATTGCCGGCACCGGCAATGCACTGATCGGCTTCTCCGAAGCGATGCTCTATCTGACCAACGCCATGTCCCGCGCCTTCTCAGGGCTTGGAACGGTGGCGCCCGAAGTGGTGACCATCTTCAGCAACGCCGCCAAAGCCGGCCTTGCCGCGGCCGGGCTGGTCACCGGCCTCGTCGCATCAGGCGTCGGGCTGGCGCTTGGCCTATGGGATATGGCCAATGGCGTGAAGAAGCTCGACAAGATGGAAAAGCAGCTGAACGAGAAGCTGGAGCGCTACACCGGCGAGTCCGTGCATCTCGAGTTCCGGCCGGACCCGTCATTCATCTGGTAAAGGCATTCGTCGGCGGCAACGATGACCGCCGCCCCGGCAAAAACCGGGAAAATGCCGTGCGAGCCCCGGTAAAATGCGATTTTTGATCTCTCCGCGCGAGGCCGCCGCATTTTATGCAACCGCGATGTCGCGATCGGGCTTGAATTATCACGCAAAGGTCGATCTTATGCCTAACGTAAGGTAAACGACGTCACCCGCGGAAAGCGGAAAAAGAAAATCAAAGGGAACGCATGTCATCGATCGCACCAGCATCTTCGGATATCGATACGGTTTCATTTCTCCGGCTAAACGCCAAGTCCGATCCTAAGTCCGAAAATTCCACGAGCCAGGGCAAGACCACGAGCACCACGGTCAAGAAGGCATCGCCCTTTGCCTCTGACGGGACGACGACGGCAGGCCTGACGATTTTCTCGTCCACATCGGCGCAGACGACCAGCCCGAAGTTCGTTTCGCTCGCCGGCACATCGAATGGCGTTTCCAGCCCGACCGCGCCGATCCAGCCGGTCATCGATCTCCTGTTCAATTCCGATTTCATGAGCGAGATCAACCAGGGCTTCATGGAAGGGCTGAAGGACAAGGACAAGTCCTTCGAGAGCATCGACGTCGTCAAAAACCCGCAGAATTACACCGCCGAGCAGAAACTGATCATGTATCTCGATCTGCTTCAGACCAAGGCGACCTTCGGCAAATACAAGGACAGCCTCGGTGACAACCAGCGCGGCATTTATAACGACCAGGAGATCCTGAAGGATCTCGACAAGTCGATCGCCATCCTGGGATCGGACCCCGACGTCAACTCGCTGATGACGGAGAAGGCGCTGAAGGCCTTCAAGCTGATCTTCTCCGGCTACCGCGTCGCACCGGCCGATACGAACAAGGATGCGTCCGAGATCATCAACGACACGATCACGCGTGACGAGAAGATGAAGGACCTGCGTACGAAGGTCGAGGATGCCTTCGAGCGCGACATCGTCAATGGCGGCCTGCTGAACGACGGCCTCAAATCCGGCAAGGATGTCGCCACCATTCTCAAGGAATATAATGCCGCGCTCGGCTTTTATTCCATGGTGCTTCCCGACGATTTCGTGAAGCAGCGCTCGGCGATCGCCGACAAGACCTATGCCGAATTCTTCGACAAGAACGTGCTGCCGACGATCTCCGATCCGACGACGGCGCTCGATGGCCTGATCCGCATGGGACTGGCCGGCGACAAGACCGAACGGGAGCTGAAGGGGCTCGGCTCCGTTCTGCCGGTGGTCGATTCCGACCAGTCGCTCGGGCTCGGCGGCAGCCTGTTCCCGGATCTGAAGATCGACCTCGACGGTTTGAAGAAGGTTGCGGCTTCCGAATTCGGCAGCACCGTTCCCAACAATATCACCCACCTGTTCAACCCAACCATCCAGGCGATGGCCAACCAGTTTTACGGGGGAGACAGCGCCGAGGTTCGCGATCAGTTCAAGGCCGACGTCAAGGCGCTTCTCGGTCCGCTGCTCGACAAGGTCGGCGCCGGAGAAATCGGCATCGGCGATCTCGCCGGCAATCTGGAGCGCCTGACGTCGCGGCTGAACGCCCCCGGCGGCAAGGAGGTCTGGGGCTACCGCCATGCGGTGCAGACGGCACTGGAAGGGCTCGTCATGGGCACCAGCCTGGTCTCGAAGCTGCCGACCAATACCGACTGGGACAAGAGCATCTCGCCGCTACCCTCCAGCAATCTCGCCAGCTATTCGTTCAACGACGTCATGGCGATGATCATGGTCGGCACCGGACTGGCCGGCAAGGGGATCGCCGCCAACGGCTCAGGTGACGGGCGCTTCTTCGCAGGCAGCGGCGGCGACGCTTGGATCGCCGAGCGCATGTTCGGCACCAAGGACAACGGCTGGAGCAAGACCATCCAGGCTCTCGACCTGCCCTATATCGACAGCGAATATCTGACATCGAGCCTCAAGGACATGGGGCTTTCCATGTCGGGGCTGATGAAGACGCTGATGCCGGGTACGGATGTGATCGATCCGATCATGGTCGACGGCAAAACCGCCGAAGAGGCGATCAAGAAGATCATTGCCCCGAGCCTGGACGCACTGGCCGAAACCCTGTTCAAGGGCAATGCCGAAGCCATGGCGCTATACAAGACCAACTTCACGACGGTCTTCACCTCGCTCTGGGGGTTGATGCGTCCGGGCGGCAGCATCGAAACCATCAAGGCCGAACTTGGCAAGCTGATCGACAAGACCGCCACCGCGGCGCCGGCAGGCGTCGATCCGGTGAAATACAAGGCGGCGCTCTCCTCCGGCGTGATGTCGGTGCTCACCGCCTCCCGCTCCATCTATGCCGGCCTCAACATGACGAGCCCGACCTGGGACAGCATCGGCGTCGTGGTTCTGCACGCCCTTGGCGCGCTGGCTCACATGGGCAGTGCACTCGGCTCGGCGATCAAGGCGTCGAATTTTTCGCTGCTGGATGGGATCAGCTCGCTCGTCGGCGTTTCCGACGAGCTGGCGCGGGCGCAGCGCAGCGTGCTTTCCGCCTTCTTCAAAAATACCGGGACGACGGTCGGCGCCGTTGCCGGCGTCGCCTGGCTGCCGGTGGAGTATTACCAGTTCCTGCAGGGGCTCACGAGCGGCAAGGGCGACCCGGTCGATCTCATCTTCATGGGCATCGGAACCGCGGCGGACACAATCGGCGCGATCGAGGGCATTGCCGGCGTTGCCAATATGCTGGTGAATTCCACCTTCCTCGGGCGCACGGGTGCAACGGTAGCGCTGGTCTCCGGCGGCTTCTCGCTCGCCTTCGCGGTCGCCGGCGCGGTGTCCTGGGCGGCCTGGTCGGGCTTTACCATCTATCAGAGCATCAAGCAGGAAAAGGCTTTCCACAAGCAGACCGACATGATGAACGACATGCTCAAGCGCACGGTCAACGACACGGTCGGCATCTACGCCAAAACCGGCCCGATCGTCGGCGCCAAGGGCGGCGTCAATCCCGCGCCCCGCGAACCGGAACAGCGCGAGCTTACGCCTGAGAACTGGGACGCGATCACCGCCGATGTCGAGAAGCGCCGCGGTACGCCAGTGGGCTGATCCGGGACGCTTTCACACCACCAAATATCTGGGTATTCACAAGCCCGGCCGGCTCGACGCCGGCCGGGCTTGTGAACATTACGTGACAGTAATCGAAGTATAAATTTTATGCGCAATCTGGATATTGGCTGCGTTTTATGGATAAAAATCGTTAAACTATAATATAATAGCCGATAAAATTGTCAAAGCAGACTGTGCCATCTGAAAATTAACCATCGGTTAAGTTTAAACAATTGACCAGCCGTTTTTTTATCCATATCAAATCATGCATTCATTTTGATAACTCCTTGATGGAAGTGCTCATATGGCCGTAGATGCAGTGAATTCCGACCTGAACCTGACGCCTGCGAACCCTGTCTCGGTGGAGCTGACAACTGATAAGACGGGTTCCACGAGCACGACCGGCAGCACGACGAAAAAGGTCGATCCGAACAGCGAGAGCGAGGTTCTCTCCGCTGCCGTGGATGCGTTTCTGCCGGGCATGATTTCCAACACCCTGATGCTGAACAATTCGCTTTTCAATTTCGCCAAGGAGGCGATCGACGAAGGCAGCGACGAGTAGCGTTCCCGTTCATCGTTTGCAGTTGACGTGTACCGAGTTGAGGAATTGCAATGAGTGGAGAAGAACTTTCCGGCCGCGCCTTCACGCCGCCCGTCGATGGCGTATCGACAGGCAATGTCCTGAAGACCTCGGAAATCGTGGCGGAGCGGATCGGGCTGCAGCCGGCGGATTTCGCCGGCCTTCGGCCAACCGAACTCGCATCCATTCCCAATAGCCAGGGCCGCAAGATCGCGCCTGAATCCGACGCCGTCCCGCCTTCCTATTCGCCGGAAGGCAATACGCGGCCCTCCAGCATTCTCGACCGGTTGTCGGCATTCTTCATGCCCGTGGCCGCAGGCGGCCAGCCGGAAACGCCGCTGGTGCGATTTGCCACCGACAAGGCTCACAGCGGCCCGAAGATCGAAGACATCGCCACATCGATCGACCGGCTGGAGAAATCGCAGCAATTCGCGACCGGCACGACGCTGCTGTCGTCGCTCACCCAGTCGGTGATGTCGTCGTCCAAACGGTTGACGCAGGGCCAGTGAGCATCATGACCACATCGGCCCATTCGAGATCATCGATCTCTTCGCCCGCGCGCAAAGTCCTTTCGAAGACCGCCATGCTCGCCCTCTGTCTGTTCCTCGCCGCCTGCAGCCAGGACGTGCTGACGGGCCTCGACCAACGCGATGCGTTGGATGCGCAGGTCTTGCTGGAACGCGCCGGCATCTCCGTCACGATGAAGAGCGAAAAGGGCGGGACTTATGCGATCGCCGCTGAATCGGCCGACCATGCCCGGGCGATCGAGCTTTTGGCCGGCGCCGGTCTGCCGCGCCAGTCGTTCGGCAATGTCGCCGAACTCTTTCCCGGCAACGGCTTCCTCGTGACGCCCTACGAACAGAAAGCCCGGATGAGCTACGCCATCGAGCAGCAGCTTGCCGAAACGCTCTCCGGGCTCGACGGCGTGGCGACGGCGCGCGTCCATGTGGTGTTGCCGGAGGAGAACGGCCGCGGGCTCATCAAGGAGAAGGCGAGGGCGGCGGCCGTGCTGCAATATCGCCCCGGCGCCAATCTCAACGAGATCGACATGAAAAGCCGATCCGTTCTGGTCAACAGCATCCGCGACCTCTCCTATGAGGATGTCTCGGTGGTGGTCAGCCCCTGGTCGGAGGTCGGCGCGCCGGCGGCTCCGGTGGCAGCGGCAGCGCCCGCCCCGGCGGTAACCGCAACGCCGGCACCTGCCGCAGCGCCATTCTCGATCGTGCAAAGCACTCTCTCGGCTTTCAAGGCCGCCAATCTGGCCGTGATCGGCGCAATCATCTTCGCCATCGGGGCATGCCTGCTGCTGCTATTGCCGCAGCGGAAGGAGCGCTGAGCATGCGCGCGCCGCGGTCCGACGGCGAGGCGATCTCGAATGCGGCAAAGGTCCGCAAGGCGGCGCTGCTCTCCGCGGATATGCTGACGGCCGCCCGATGGGATGGGACCGCGCCGCTCCTGGCCGATGGGGCTATCCTGTCGCCGCGGCTGCATCGGCGGCTTTTCACGGAGATCGCCGAAGCCCATGGCGATCCCGCCACATTTCCCGACACCGCCCGCCGCCTGATGTCTACGAGCCCAGACGGACGCGCAAAGGCAGCGATCCGGGCGGGCCTCGCCTATCATCTCGCGGCCTTCTGCCCTGCAGTCGATCGCCCGACCCTTGCGAAACTCCGGGCTGCCTACGGCGAGGAAGCGGTCGCATTCGCTCTCGGCCACACCCATCTTTCCGCGGCAACGCCGCCGCTCGATCTGTTGAGCGAACAGGCCAGGCATGTCGTCGAGGCCGATGGCTGGTCGATGCTGGCGCTTTTGGCAGAGGAATACCGGATCTCCGCGGCCTGGCGGTCGGCAGGCTGGCGCAATATGGCCGGAAACGGTTCGGCTTCCCTCCTGAAGGGCCCGGCGCTTGCCCTGGCGGCGGCGGCCGTCGAGGAAGTTGCCTCCTTACAGGAAGGCGCCGGACGATGAGCTCGGTATTTGCACGCCACGACCGCATCATTCCGGCAGAAAGTTTCGGCCAGATCAGGGAAGCGGCGCAAATTCTGGAGGCTGCCCGCCAGGACGCCGCCCAATCCGAGGCCACGCTTGCAGCCGCCCGCGAGCAGGCCGCCCAGAACGGCTATCGCGACGGCTTCGAACAGGGCGTTCGTGATGCTGCCGCACGGCTTGCCGCCTCGCTCGGAAAAGCCGAACAGGAGATTTCCAATCTCGACAGCTGGGTCGAGGCGGTGGTTCTGAAATCAGTCGGATTGATCCTCGGATCGATGGAGGCCGACGAGCGCACCAGGCGATTGGTCCGCCACGCCATATCCCAGACCGCAGAGGCCCAGGAGATCGCCCTGCATGTCGCCCCCGAGGATGCCGCCATGATCGCCCAGGCGATTGCGGATATCGATCATCGCATCACTGTCGAAACGGATCCGCTGATGTCTCCAGGCGAGATCGTCCTGGAGACGTCGGCGGGACGAAGCCAGATCGGCTTGAAAGACCAGCTTGCCACCGTGATCGAGGCTCTCGTCCATGGTTGACGCGTTGCTTCGGATGGAGCGGACACTCGAACAAACGGAAGTGCGGCGCCAGAGCGGCCGCGTCAAGAGTGTTTCGGGCCTGCTGGTACGGGCGCTCATCCCCTCGGTCAGGATCGGCGAGCTTTGTGAACTGCATGAGCCGGGCAGGGGCCGCATCGGCCTTGCCGATGTCGTCGGCATCGACGGCGAGACGGCGCTTCTCTCGCTTCACGGCGAACCCCGCGGCATCTCCCAGCGCACGGAAATCGTCCCGACCGGCCGAGAGCCGGCCATCTCCGTCGGCAGTTTCCTGCTCGGCGCGATCGTCGATGCACACGGCAATGTCCTGCGTCCCTCCCCCAATCCTGCCGGCGATGAGGCGCGCTTCCTGCAGCCGCTCTACGGCCAGCCGGTCAATCCCCTGTCGCGCCGCCCCATCCGGCAGCCGTTTACCTCGGGAATTGCCGCCCTGGACGGAGTGCTGACCTGCGGGCAGGGCCAACGCATCGGTATTTTCGGCGCGCCCGGCGCCGGCAAGTCGACGCTGGTGTCTGAGATCGTCGCCAACAGCAAGGCCGATGTGATCGTCTGCGCCCTGGTGGGCGAACGCGGACGCGAAGTCGGCGAATTCGTCACCGGCAACATGCCGGAAGGCGCTCCCTCGAACGTGGCGCTGGTGGTTGCCACATCCGATCGCCCGGCGCTGGAGCGGTTCAAGGCGGTGATGACGGCAACGGCGATCGCCGAGCATTTTCGCGAGCAGGGAAAACATGTGCTGCTCGTCATCGACAGCGTCACCCGCATGGCCCGCGCCTTGCGCGAAGTGGGGCTCGCCGCCGGCGAACCGCCGGTGCGGCGCGGCTTTCCACCCTCCGTCTTCGCCGTCCTGCCGCAAATCTTCGAGCGTGCCGGCAACAGCGCAAACGGCACGATGACCGCTTTCTATACAGTGCTCGTCGAAGGCGAAGAGCAGGACGATCCGATTGCCGAAGAAACCCGATCGCTGCTGGACGGCCATATCGTGCTCTCCGACAAGATTGCCCGGGCGGGCAATTTTCCGGCGATCGATGTGCTGGCCAGCCGAAGCCGGACGATGAGCGCGGTGGTCAGCGAGAGCCATCGCCAGGCAGCCGACAGGCTGCGCGCTCTGCTCGCCCTCTATGACGAGGTGGAACTGCTGATCCGCGTCGGCGAATATCGTCAAGGGCGCGATGCCGCCGTCGACGAGGCCGTCGCCAAACACGGCCTTATCAAGCGCTTCCTGTTTGACGGCGAGCGCAAGCCGCAGCCGTTCGGCGCGATCGTCGAAGCGCTCGAGGAGCTTGTCCGATGAATATCGCAGCGTCCGCATGGCCCCACGCATCGATGGCCGAGAGCTTCTTTTCCCGCTCCGACACGATGATGCGCGCCGCCTGGAAAATTCCGGTCCGGGAGCAGACGCTTTCCGTACGCCCGCTGTCCCCCGATATCGCAGCCGGGCGGATCGCCGACCCGGTCGGCATTCTCTGCCGCGTCGGCGAGTGGGATCAGATGCTGATTGCTTCGGCCGGAGCATTGCGGTTGCTGGCCGAAAGGCTGGAACCGCTGCTCCTCTGGGAAAAACTGTCGCCGCGCGAACAGGCGGCGGTGGTCGAACATCAGTTCGCCGAGGCCTTCGAGGCAATCGAGAACAAGATCGGCATCGGCCTGTCGCTGCTGCAGATCGGCGCCGAGCCGCAGCCGGATTTCAGCGGCAATTTCGGCTTCGAAATCGGCTGGAGCGGCATGAGCCTGCCCTTGAGCGGCCGCTTCGATGAAACCTTGCTTGCCGGGCTGGTCGGCTGGGCGAGCCGCCTGCCGCGCCGCACGCTCGATGCCCTGACGACAATGGTCAACATCCGCCGCGGTTATGCCGTGCTGTCGGTTGGCGAGATCAAATCCCTGCGATTGGGGGACGGCATCGTCATCGATGGGGGGACGACGGAGACCGTCATCGCGATCACCGGGGAACGTTACCTTGCAAACTGTATGCGGTCGGACAAAGGCGCTGTTCTCACCGAGCCGCTGCTGTCGACGCCAACCGGACCAATGAGGCATTTCATGACGAATGAAACCATCGATCAGGAATTGCAGGGCGAGCCGCGTCCGTCGCCTGTCGACAGCATCCCGATCAAGCTGGTCTTCGATGCCGGACGGCTGGAGCTTCCGCTTCGCACGCTCGAGACGATCGGCGAAGGTTATGTGTTCAACCTCGACAGGCCATTGTCGGACGCCGTCGACATCATTGCCCAGGGCCGTGTCATCGGACGCGGAGAAATCATCTCCGTGGATGGATTGAGCGCCGTTCGCGTGACAGTGCTGCACGACTGATGGAACAGAGTTTTCCTCTTGCCCAGAGCCTCGTGGCGATGGCGGCGATCTCGATGCTGCCGGTCATTGCCGTGATCGCGACATCCTTCACCAAGATTTCGGTCGTCCTGCTGATCGTGCGCAATGCGATCGGCATCCAGCAGACGCCGCCCAATCTCCTGGTCTTCGCCATCGCCATCGTTCTCTCGGCCTTCGTCATGAACCCGGTGCTGCAAAACAGCTGGCAATTGCTGCTTGCCCATAGCGGCGATTTCGGCACGATCGGTGGCATGGCGGACGGCATGGTCAAGGTGGCGGCGCCGCTGAAGGATTTCATGCTGAAATTTTCCGATGCCGAGGTCCGCGACTTTTTCGTCCAGGCCTCGCAGAAGGTCTGGGCGAATGCGCCGGTTACCCCTATTGCCTCCGACGACATCACCGTGCTGACGCCGAGCTTCCTCGTTTCGGAACTGACCCGGGCCTTCGAAATCGGATTTCTGATCTATCTGCCCTTCCTGATGATCGACTTCGCCATCTCCGCCATTCTCGTGGCGCTCGGCATGCAGATGATGTCCCCGACCGTGGTTTCGACGCCGCTGAAGCTGCTGCTCTTCGTCTCGATCGACGGCTGGCGGCGATTGCTGGAAGGCCTGGTGCTGTCCTATGCGCAGTGAGCATCGCGCCTTCACGAAAGCACTGGTTCGGGTGCCTGCCTCGCCCGCGGGAAAGGCTTGCCGCCATGGGTGAGGATCAGGTCGCGGCCGAAATCGGCATGTCCGTGATGGCGACTTTCGCCTTGGCCGGCCCCATTCTGGGCCTGGCCGCACTTCTCGGGCTCGTCATCGCCATTTTCCAGGCGGCGACGCAGATCCAGGAACAGACCATCGCCCAGATCGTCAAGATTTTCGTGATCTCCATCACGCTGCTTCTGTTCGGCCGGGTGCTGGCAACGCCGCTGATCGAACATTCCGTTCATATCCTCAACGACTTCCCGACCATGGTTCAGTGAGGCGAGGCGGATGGGGCCGGATCATCTTCCGCTCGTCGGCATCGAGGTCGCGGCTCCGGCCGCGGCCATGCTCGGCGCCGCCCGCGCGCTCGGCATCCTGCTGATCTTCCCGATCTTCTCGCTGTTCAGCATCGTCGGTATCCTGCGTTTCGGTCTCGCAATCGGCCTCTCGGCGCCTTCCGTGGCCTTCGCCTATTCGGTGCTGGCGCTGGGGGATACGTCCTGGTTCGATCTGGCCGCTCTTTCGATCAAGGAACTCTGCTTCGGGGCGCTCATCGGCATGGGGCTCGGCGTCCCCTTCTGGGCAGCCCAGGCGGCTGGTGATATGACCGATGTCTATCGCGGCGCCAATGCCGCCAATCTGTTCGACCAGATCAACGCGCTGGAAACCGCGCCGCTCGGTTCGCTGATGATGTCGATCGCCCTGGTGATTTTCGTCAGCGCCGGCGGCATCATCGATCTGGTTGCGATCTTCTACAAATCCTTCGAGCTCTGGCCGCTCTTCAAGCTGGCGCCCACTATCCCCGACGATCCGCTCGACATGATATCAGGTGTTTTCGGCCGGCTGTTCAAGGCGGCCGGATTGCTCGCCGCCCCGTTCATGATCGTCACCTGCGCACTCGAATTGTCGCTGGCCTTCGTCGGCCGCTCGTCCAAACAATTCCCGCTGAACGACAGCCTGCCGGCCATCAAGAACTTCGCGGTCATGGTCATCCTCGTCATCTACACGGCCTTCATCTCCAGCTATTTCCACGATCTCTGGGTCGATGGATTCAACGAGGTGAAAGCCATGCTGGAGGTGGCTGATGGCCAAAAATGAGGATACCGAGGAAAAAACCCTGCCGCCGAGCCGGGTGAAGCTCGACCGGCTTCGGCGCGAGGGCCAGGTGCCGCGCTCGAAGGAACTCCCGGTTGCGATTTCCGTCCTCGCCATCGCGATCTATGTCACCTGGGGCTTGCCCGATATCCTTGAGGATTTCACCCGCAGTTTCGACGCCGGTCTGCAGTCCGCCGGCCGGGCCGACCTCTCCGACGCCGTCACCACCGGCTTGAGCGAAACCGGCGTGGCGCTGCTCGATCTCATCTGGCTGCCACTTGCGATGGGTCTTGCCGCGACCATCCTGGTCTCGATCCTCGACGCGCAGGGCTTTCCCGTATCGTTCAAACATATGAGCTTCGATTTTAACCGGCTCAATCCGTTCGACGGCATCAAAAGGCTATTTTCGCTCGCCAGCGTCGCCGAGTTCATCAAGGGGCTCGTCAAGTTTATCTTGCTCGCCGCTGCCGGCGGCGGTGCGATCCTCTATTTCCTCAACAGCATCTTCTGGTCGCCTCTTTGCGGAGAAGCATGCTCGCTCTCCACGGCAGCCCATCTCCTCGGCTCGATCCTCGTCATTGCCGCCGGCATCATGGTGGCGGCGGCGTTTTTCGATATCCGCATTTCGCGCGCGCTGTTCAGGCACGAACACCGCATGACCAAGACCGAAGCGCGGCGCGAATACAAGGATACCCAGGGCGACCCGAAGCTGAAATCGGCGCGCCGGCAGATCGGCGCGGAAATGCGCAACGGCCCGCCGCGCAGGCAAGGGCCAGACCGGCAATGAAAAAGCGGGAGCTCAAGGCGCCCGCTTTTTCTTCACTTTGTGGTCGCGGTGGTCTGATATCTCAGACGCCCGATTGGTTGTCACCGACACGCGTCCAGTTCTTCACTTTGTCCAGCGTGATATCGGACAGGAACGTCACGCTGGCAAGCGAACTGTCGGTGCGGAAGACGTTGCTGCCGTTGGAGAACGCGCCGCCGTCGATGGTGACGTCGGCGTCGATCTGCTTGCCGCCGTTGGTGCGCACGAGCGTGGTGAAGCCGTCAGCGACGAAATCCTTCAGATGGAAATGCGTATCGGCATTGATCTGGAAGATCTTGTCGGTTGCGCCCTTGGCCGAGCCGCCGAGAATGGTGACGTCGCCGGCACTTTTAACCGTCAGCGCATCCTCGCCGACATTCTGCCAATTGACGTTTTCGAGCGTCGCGCCGCCATAGACGTGAATGCCGTCGGCGCCATTCTCGCCGAGATTGACATTCTTGAGCGTCGCGCCGTTCTTGAGAATGAACAGCGGCGATTGGGTTTCCGACTGGCCGCCATCGCCGAGCTTGGAAGAGGCCGTATAGGTCGCGCCCTTGCCGTCGAACACGCCGCCATCCACGACGATCGGCTCGTTGACGGTGATGACGCTGCCTTCATTCGAGAGGTCGGGCTTTTCCGCCGTGGTCAGCAAAGTCGTGGTCTGTTTCTCGTCGGATGGATCCAGCTTCTTGGAGTCGGACTGCCAGTTGATGTGCTTGCGCAGCACGTCCTTGGCATCGGAATCCACGCCGCTTTCCGACGTTTCCCGCGACTTCGGCACATAGGAACTCAGCATCGGCGGGTTGCCGGAGGAATCTTCGAAGGGCGAGACCTTGCGGGTTCGGCTGGTGGTGAAATCCGTGTCGATCCTATTGCTGCCGCCATGGCAACCGGACTCAAGGTCGAAATGGGAGGTTCTGTCGAAGTCTATGGGTCTTTGTCCATCTACGCCATGCATTGCATTCATCCCCCTGTTGTCTCTTCTACTGCACCTGGTCTATGCGCTCGACCTTTGTTTCGATCCGGCAGCGTTCCGGATTTGCCCGATCTCTCCGACGGTTTCGATCGTTATATCTCTGTCGATCTCCTGCGCCGCCAGCACCGGAATGCGGCAGTTGTGGCGGATCATCAGCATCTGGGTGAGCAGGCGCCATTCGCCCGGCACGATGATGACGGGATCGTATCCCTGCTCGTTGGCATCTTCGAGAGCCTGTCTGGTTTTCTCGGCCAGCAGCCGCAGTCTTTCGGCGATCTCGATCTTCTCGGTCGCGCCGCCCGCCTCATAGGACCGGATGAAGTGCTCCCATTCGGCGGGCAGCACCAGTACCGGCAGCAATCCGCGCCGGTCGAGAAGCCCGAAGGCAATCTGCTTGACCAGCGAGGCCCGCGCCATTTCGGCCAGGGCATCCGGCGCGTGATCGGTGCCGGCGTGCAGCATCACTTCCAGGAGTCCGCGCGGCTGGGAAAGCGTCACGCCGGAATCCAGCAGGCGCCTGACGACAGCGACCGTCAGCATCAGCGGCACCTGGGTGGCGACATCGATTGCCAGTTTTCCCAGACGCGGTTCGAGACTGCCCAGCCATTGCGCGGCATCGTCGACGCTGAACAGCGCGCCGATGTGGCGGCGGACAATGCGCACGATGTCGTCGGCAATCTGTTCGGCCGTTCGTTCAGGACCGCAGCTGATGAGGCCGGCAGGCACGTTTTCAACCTGGAGATGGATCAGATCCTCGGCCATGCGGGGATCAGCGTTGAACGTCGGCACCGTCACGGAGACGCCGACGGCGCGCGCCGCCATGCGGATACGCCCGTCCAGCATTTCGCCGAGCCGCATCGCTTCAAGCCGCGCCAGCGTTGCCATCGAGACGGTGGCGACAACAGGATCGCCATATTTCGTCCGGTCGAGCGGATAGGAATTGGCGCCTTCCACGGCATTCGCCGATCCGGCCGCGGCCGGGCCTGCGCGCCGGCGATGAACCATGAAGGCCAGGCCCGCCAGGCACAGGCCGATCGTGCCGAGCACGCTCGACGGGAATCCCGGAACGAAGCCCGCGCAGATCGTCAGCGCCGCCGCAATCGCCAATGCGCGGGGCTCCCGGAAGAGTTCGCGGCCGATATCGCTGCCGAGGCTGCCATTGCCGTCATCGGACACGCGGGTCACGACGATGCCGGCCGAGACTGCCATCAGAATGGATGGGATCTGCGAGACCAGGCCGTCACCGATCGACAGCAGCGTATAGAGATGGGCGGCTTCGGCAAAACTCAGGCCCTTCTGGAAGATGCCGATCGCCAGGCCGCCGATGAGATTGACGGCGACAATCACCAATCCTGCGACCGCATCGCCCTTGACGAAGCGCATGGCGCCGTCCATTGCGCCGAAGAACTGGCTCTCCTGTTCGAGGCGCGACCGCCGCTTCTGCGCGGCTTCCGTGCTGATATGGCCGTTGCGCAGGTCGCTGTCGATGGCGAGCTGCTTGCCCGGCATGGCGTCGAGCGTGAAACGCGCGCCGACTTCGGCGATGCGCTCGGCGCCCTTCGTCACCACGATGAACTGCACCAGCGCCACGATCAGGAAAATGATCAGGCCGACGACGACGTTTCCCGCAACGACGAAGTCGCCGAAGGCCATGATGATCTCGCCGGCATCGGCATCCGCCAGCACGAGCCGCGTCGAGGAAATCGTCAAGGCCAGCCGGAACAGCGTGCCGATCAGAATGACCGCTGGAAAGGTCGAGATTTCAAGCACGCTCTTCAGATAGGTCGTGGTGATCAGCACCACGAAGGCGAAGGAAAGATTGAAGGCGATCAGCACGTCCACAACGATTGTCGGAAGCGGCAGCACCATCATCGTGACGACGGAGGCGAAAAACACCGCAAGCAGCATGTCCGTGCGCTGCGCAAGCATGGCGATGGCGGATGACCTTACCTTCATGATCCGGTTTCCGACGCCATCGCCTATTCTTGTTCGCTGCTGGAAATTTCGGCGAGCTTCGGCTCGGCATTGCCGGCCGAGGCGAAATCGACCGTATCGTCCTCGCTGTCGCGGGAAACGATCATCTGGTCGTTGCCGATCTCCTTGATCCGCCAGCCGCTGGGAACGACATCGCCTTCCTCGTACCGGTGCCCGTCGGAACCGATGATGAACCTGACCGGCGTATAGCCGGCGGCGGCGACGAAGCCGTCGAGGCCGGAGGAGAGGGCGGTGAGATCGACGAGGGAGACGGAACTGCGCCGGCTCATCGAGGCGATGATGCTGCGCAGCTTGGTCTTGTCGGGCAGGCCGAGAGGCCGCGATCCTTCGCCGATGCGAATTTCGGCGGCGGTGGCGACGATGCTCAGATCTTGGGGAAGCTGGGCCATACGAATGGCCTGGCGGATTTCGGCAGCGATCGCCGCCGATGACGGCGCCGGTTCGGGAGCGGCGGAAACCTTGACGAGCGGGGCCTCATGAGCCGGCGCATCGCCGTTGTAAAGGCCGGCCAGCAAAAGCATCGCCGCCAGCCCGAGAAGGCCGGCAGCGGCGATCCTGCGCGGCGCGAACCGCACGCGCCCGGGCCTGAGACCTTCGAGCTCACAGATCGTGCCGTCGAAGGAGATGGTCTGTCTCTTCGTAAGGGTCATTGTCCGATCGCGCTCAATCGAACGACCGTCGACCGCGACGTCATCGCGCAGCGCGGTCAACGACACCGTGTCGGAGCCGCGGGAGCGCTGCAGACTGATGGCCAGGGCGGGTTCCGGTTTGGCGCCGAGGATGATCAGGTCGCAATCGGCGCTGCCGCCGACCACCTGCCGCTCCGTCGTCAACGTCAGAATGGAGCTGCGCCCGGCGCGCGTGATTCGCAAGGCCGGTCCGATACTGCCTGACGCAGCGCTGCCGGCGGCGCCTTTGAATGTCGGCGAAGAGGGATCTAAATCCATGGCCATCTTGTTCCCGAACCGTCCGTCGAGCGGCTTCTATTGTCTTCGAGAGCGGGGAAGCGAGACGGGCGAACCCGTCTCGCCATTGCGTCAATCAGCCTGGGCCGATCTTCTTGATGGCGTTTGCGACGCCGTTGATTTTGGTGATCTCGGTTGCAACCTGCAAGCTCTGCGCGGTCGCTTCGTTCTGGGCCGCCTTGAAGGCGGAAATCGCGGAGCCGATGCCCGCATCAAGTGTCGAAGTGCTAGTGCTGGTAGCCATGTCTTGAACTCCTTGCATGGTTTTGGCGGCCAGAACCTTGCAGAATTCAAGATCGAATTCAATAGCTTATGTTAAAAAGTTATTAATTCGCGATATGTACAACAAATGCGCGAAATGGATATTGATCCTGTTCCCAGCGGACCGATGATCTGCAACAGTAGATCAGATAATTATTAATAGACTGGCTTCCGTACTCGCTGCCTGCCTTCGTTCATTAGTTGTCGGGCGATATCCGGATCGTGAGGTAAACTCAGATGTTCGCGCGTTTTGTTTACATGGCAGCTATCGGACTGCTGGCGGCTTTTCCTCTATCGGCCGGGGCCAGCGAGCGGGAAGTGCGCCTGGATGTCGTCTCGCTGCCGCTTGGCGATGTCGTCCAGACGTTGTCCTTCATGTCCGGCATCCCGGTCACCACAGTCGGGACGCTGAGCGGCAAGGTCGAGCACTGGTCGGTCCGGGAGAGCGGAGCCAAGGCCTTCGTCAAGCTTGGCGATGCCAGCAATCTCTTCGTCGCCTATGACGGCAGCCGCATCATCATCGCGCCGAAGCAGGAGGTCTCCACCGTCGTCCTCGATCGCCGTGGCCGCAGCTGGAAGACCGAGCAAAGCGCCATACGCGCGCTGTTTCCGCTGCTGCCTGATGACGCGTTGCGTGAAGATCCCGCCAGCGGATTGGTTCTGGTGCGCGGGCCTGCCGTCTTCACCAAGGCCGTCGAAGACGTGCTGAGCCGGCAGCAGGCCGACAGCATCAAGGTCATCAAGGGCGGCCAGCTGGAAATCCTGACGACGAACAACGGCGCCTGAAGGGCTGATATGAAGGCGCTGAAGTCTCTCAGGCAGTTGCTGGAGATACGCAATCTGCGAGCAGACAATCTTTCCCGCAGCCTCTCCGAGGCACGGGCGGATGCCGAAAGAGCGCGGGAGCGGGAGGCGAAAGCCTCCGAAGCGCTCGACATCGCGGCAAGCCGGGCCGCGGGCAATCCTGTCGTCGACGCATTGCGCAAGAGCGGCGTTATCTCCGCCGCCGAGCTTCAGGACGCGCTGATCCGACAATCCGTATTGCGCAGCCATGAAGCCGATGCCGGTATATCGCTCGAGCAGCGCAAAATCGCCCGGCTCGCCGCGCAAGAGCAGGCAGAACAAGTCGCGGCCGATTTTTCGCGGGCACAGAAGGCGGTATTGCGCACCGAATTTTCGCTTGAAACAGCGGAGAAACTGACGCCAAGACCTGGGGTCGACCAAGGTCACTGACGACCTGATAAAACCGCCTGCCGAGCCAAAGCATCTTGCCCGAAACGGCTTGGCGGTTTCAGGCAAGATCGGCAAAGGCAGAGGCCGCATCACGTCATCGCGAGGCGCCAGACGGCTTCAGGCGGCGCGTTGCTCGCTTCCCTGGATCGCCGCCAGCTTCCAGTCAGCGCCGGGCTTGCGCACGAAGGTCCAGACCTCGATGCTTTCGATCGGGCGGCGGTCGTCGCCGGAAACGACGCGGCCGCTGTCGCGTTCGACCATGGCATCGATCGAAGAGTAGCGCATGGCGAGCGTCGCATATTCCTGGCCGTCTTCGCGCCACGCCTCGGCAATGTCGCCCTGCAGCAGCTTGACGTCGGAAACGCGGTTGCGCACGCCGTTGGTGGCGTTTTCTCCGAGTTCCTCGGCAAGATAAGACATCGCCTCGGGCGTCGTCAGCCGGCGCAGCGTGCCGTAATCCTCGGCACCGTAAGCGGTCTGAACGTCGGTCAGCAATTCCTCGAACTGATCGAGATCGGCCTGCGCCAGTCCGATCTCGTCGCTCGGCCGGTTGCCGCGTGAGGACGCCCCTGAACCGGCACCAGAACCGATCGCCGGGATATGGAAGGACGAATTGTTGGCGGGCGACATGTTATAGGACCGGCTGAAGGATCCGCTCTGGCCGCCGGCGCCGTAGGAGGGCTGGCGGCGATTGGCGAAATAACGCATGGCGAGTATGACGGCGCCGCCGATCAGCGCGATCTGCAGCAGCATGCCGAGGAAGCCGAAGCCACCGCCGAAACCGTGACCGAGCAGCATGCCGAGGAGGCCGCCGGCAATCAGGCCGCCGACCATCGAACGGCCGAAGCCGCCGAAGAGACCGGAGCGCTGGGCGCCGAAGGGCTGCTGCGCGGTCGCTGGCGCCGTGGTCTGCGGACGCGGCGTCATCGACCGTTCGATCGGCGCGGCAGGCGCGGGCGCGGTTTGGGTGACAGGCGGAGCCTGGAAGGTGCGGGTACCGCGGCTTCCGAAACCGCTGCTGCCGGCCCGGCGCGCTTCTGCATCGTCAAGGGAAGCAAAAACGGTAGCGCCCGTCAGAGCGGCAATCGCCGCGAACTTGGCAAAACGCGAAATGGCACTCGGCATTCCTGATCTCCTGTCATGCGCAGTCACGGCATGGTTGGGATAGGATATAGGTACTCTTTTCCAGGTTTGAAGTTTTTCGCCGCTTACTGGCAGACGTCGACCCAGCTGGCGCCGGTCAGCTCGGCCAGCCGTCCGGTTTCGATGCGCACGGCCGAATTCGTCGAGCCGGCCGCCGGCACGACTTCATCGAAGCGTTTCAGCGAGATATCGCAATAGATCGGCAGCGGCGAGGGCAGACCGAAGGGGCAGACGCCGCCGACCGGATGGCTGGTGACCGCCACCACCTCTTCGGCGTCGAGCATGCGTCCCTTGGCGCCGAATGTATCCTTGAATTTGCGATTGTCGAGCCTTGCCGTGCCGCCGGCAACGACCAGCATCATCTGCTCGCCGACGCGCAGGCAGATCGTCTTGGCGATCTGCGCGGGCTCGACGCCATGGGCCTCGGCGGCAAGCGCCACCGTCGAGGAACTCTCGGCGGTTTCGATGATGTCGATATCGGGTGCATGCGCACGCAGGAAAGCGCGGACGGATTCAAGGCTCATAGACGCATGCTAGCGCATCGGCCCCAAAATCGGAACCGGTTTTCGGAAAGCACGATGCGCGGATTGAAAGCGTTGCAGCATTACGTCCGCGTCTCGAAAAACACGCAGCGCTGCAGGAGGAAAAGCGCGATTTGAAGCGCAAAAGGCGCCGCCTGAAAACCGCCGCTTGCAAGTCTGGCAGACATCGTCATAATAATTTTGCACACGTGCTCAATTTTGTCATTCGGCCGTTACATCAAACCCCTAGAGCGGACATCGTCACGTTTTCGTGGGGTTTCGGAGCGGCCATCATCAGCAGTGCTGACCCGCCAAGAGGCTTCACACTGCTCTTCTAGGGAGACGAAGAAGATGACTATCTTGCCGACACTGAAATCCCTCACCATTGCTGCCGCCATCCTGGCCTCCAGCTCTGCAATTGCGCTTGCCAAGGACGTTCACATCAGCGTCTGGGCCGGCGGCACCGGCCCGAACGACGTCTATCGCCTCGACGCCATCGAGATCGCAGCCCAGCAGCTGCAGCGCGAAGCCGCCCTCAAGGGCGAAGACCTGAAGATCACCGTCGAGAAGAAGCCCTATTCCGCCTGGGAGGACTTCAAGCAGGCGCTGACCCTTGCGGCGGAAGCCAAGACCGCCCCGAACATCGTCGTCAGCGGCCATGAAGACATCGCGCCCTGGTCGCAGGCAGGCCTCATCGTTCCGATCGAGGATTACGTCGATCTCGACTCCTGGCCGCTCAGCGACATCTATGAAAACCTGCTGCAGATCGCCTCCTACAACGGCACCGTCTACGGCATTCCGCAGGATGCCGAATCCCGTCCGATGTTCTTCTGGAAGCCTTATATGAAGGCGATCGGCTACAGCGACGCCGATCTGGATGCGCTGCCGCAGAGTGTGCAGGACGGCAAGTACACCATGAAGAACGTGCTCGAAGACGCCAAGAAGATGCAGGACAAGGGCCTCGTCCAGCCCGGATACGGCTTCTATCCGCGCACCAGCAACGGCCCCGACTACTGGCAGTTCTACACCTCGTTCGGCGGCACGATGGAAGAAGGCGGCAAGCTCGTTTTCGACAAGGCGGCGATGACCCGCACCTATCAGTTCTTCGCCGACGCCGTTAAATCGGGCGTCACCAAGAAGAACCACATCGGCATGCCTGGTGATCAGTGGTGGAAGGAAGTCGCCACCGGCAAGGCCGGCATCTGGGACGCCGGCACCTGGCACTATGCCCGCCTCGTCAACCAGGAAGGCCTCAAGGACTTCTTCGGTAACGTGATCTTCACGCTGATCCCCGCCGGCGAAGGCGGCAAGGCCAACACGCTGACCCATCCGCTCGTCTACCTCCTGACCGCAGGTCACGACCAGGAAGACACCGAGATCGCCGCCCAGCTGGTCAAGATCGCCTCCGAGCCGCGCACCAACGCGCTGCATGCGGTCAAATCGGCCCATCTCGGCATCTCCAAGTCGGAGTCCACCGTCGACTTCTACTCGGCCGACCGCTGGACCCGCGAAGCCACCGAGCGCCTGCTGCCGCATGCCAATGCGATGCCGAACAATTCCGATTTCGGCAAATATTGGAACATCATGTGGAAGAACCTCGAAGCATCCTGGACCGGCGCCAAGACCGTCGACGCCGCCGTCGGCGATGCCGAGAGCGAGCTGAAAAGCACGCTCGGCGACAAGATCGTCATTCGCTGAAACACGCCTCCGGGTGGCGGCAACCCCGCCGCCCGGTCGGTTCCGCGAGGAGGCCTTCCATGAAATCGTCCAGAACGCTCGGACTGGTGATGATCGCCCCTGCGGCGGTCATGATCATCCTGTTCTTCCTGATGCCGGTGGTTCTGACGGCGGTCTTCTCGATGACCAACATGACGACGGCGACCGGCATTTCCGGTGGCGTCTACCAGATCGCGCCCAACTCCCTGATCGCGCTGAAATCGGCGATGCCCGAGATCGCCACCGAGATGGCCGAACCGCGCTACACCATCGACGAGGCGGGCCTCGCGGCCGTCGAGGGATTGGGGCTTGCGCCGGGGATTGTCGCGGAACTGCGCGCCAAACATACAGGTGAGGTCTTCCCGGCACGCCGCGACGTCGAGCGGATGATCAAGGATCTAGCCGAGCGGCCTTCGACACGCGAGGTCAAGCAGATCTCCGAACAGTTCAACCGCTCCGTCCTCAACACCCGCTTCGACAGCAAGGAGCAGCTGTTTTCAGCGCTGGACGGTCTGGGTTTCAAGCTGACGCCGGAGCAAAAGGAAATCGTCGCCAAGATCACCTATACCGGCTGGACCTGGACATCAGACAATTTCTCACGCATGGCCAGTTCGCCCGACATGGCGCGGGTACTTTTCAACACCGTGCTCTATGTCGCGCTGGTGCTGACGCTGTTCAATGTCGGCTATGCCCTGCTGCTCGCCATCTGGACGCATTACATGCCGCCGACGTCCGCCTCGATCTTTCGCGGCATCTGGCTTCTGCCGCGCATCACGCCCGTCGTCATCTATGTCATGCTGTGGAAGTGGCTCGCCTGGGACAGCGGTTTCATCTCCGTCCTGATGGGCAAATTCGGCTACCCCCCGAAGAACTACCTGCTCGATACCGCCTATAATGCCTGGTTCTTCGTCGTGCTGATCAACGGCTTCATCGGCGCCTCGATGGGCATGCTGGTGTTCTCCTCGGCGATGAAGGCCATTCCGAAGAGCCAGTTCCATGCGAGCGAGGTCGACGGCGCTTCGCGCTGGCAGCAGATCCGCTACATCATCCTGCCGCAGATGCGCTGGCCGATCCTCTTCGTCACCTGCTACCAGACGCTGTCGCTGCTCGCCTCGTTCAATGAAATCCTGCTCGCCACCAATGGCGGGCCTGGCAACGCCACCGAGGTCTGGGCGCTCTCCGCCTATCACACGGCGCTCCGGAATTATGCCGGCAATCTCGAATATGGGCTCGGCGCCGCCATGGCGCTGGTGCTCGTTGTCATTGGCGTGGCGATGTCGCTCCTTTATCTGCGCGTCTTCAACTACGGCACGCTCGTCGCCAAGCCCCTGATCGAGGATTGACCATGGCCGAACACTCGCAGCCCTCGGCAAATTACAGCAACTGGCCTGTCATAGCGGCGCTGACCATCGTCAGCCTGCCGCTGCTCCTGATGTATGTCTATCTCTTCCTCGATACTGTGACGGTGAAGCAGCCGGATGCGCTGCTGCCCTCCGGCCTGACGCTCAATCACTGGCGCTTCCTGTGGCAGACGACGGCGGGTAAGGCGAATATCTGGCAGGTGACGGTAAATACGCTGCTGTTTTCGGCCTGCACCACCAGCCTGGTGCTCATCGTCTCGTCGATGGCCGGTTACGTGCTGTCGCGGCTCAACGTGCCGGCGCGCGGCTTCTTCCTGGCCGGCGTCATGGTGCTGCACGCCTTCCCGTCGGTGACGCTGATCATCGCCATCTTCATCGTGCTGCAGATGATCGGCCTCTATAATTCGCTGATCGGCGTCATCCTGGTGAAGGCCGCGATCGACCTGCCGCTCGGCATCTGGCTGATGAAGGGTTTCTACGACACCGTGCCCTGGGAAATCGAAATGGCCGGCGTCGTTGACGGCGCCTCGCGTTTCCGCGTCTGGCGCAGCCTCGTGCTGCCGCAGGTCAAACCGGGCATCATGGCGCTCGGCCTGTTCTCCTTCCTCGCCGGCTGGGGCGAGTTCATCCTGCCGCAGGTGCTGGCGCCGGGCAACGACGTGCAGGTGCTGTCGGTCTATCTCGCGGGCTTCCTTGCCGACGACAACAATTACGATTTCAATATGTTCAAGGCGGTCGGCCTCTTCTACCTCATCCCGGTGCTGATTGCTTACGCGCTCTTCAACAAATATCTCATGAACATCTACGGCGGCGGGAGCAAAGGCTGATGCGCATTCTCCTCGACAATTTCTCGAAGAGCTTCGGCTCCACCAAGGTCATCGAAAACATGCAGCTCGAAGTCGGCGACGGCGAGATGCTGGCGCTGCTCGGCCCTTCCGGCTGCGGCAAATCGACGACGCTTTTTGCGGTCTGCGGCATTCACCGGCCGACCAGCGGACGCATCCTCTTCGGCGACCGCGACGTCACCGACCTGCCGAGCCAGGCCCGCAATGTCGGCGTCGTCTTCCAGTCCTATGCGCTTTATCCGCACATGACGGTCGCCGAAAACATCGGTTTTCCCCTGAAGGTGAAGGGCGTGCCGGCCTCAGACATCCGCAAGGAGGTCGACCGCATTTCCGAGCTTGTCCATATCGGCAATCTCATGGAGCGCCGGCCGGCGCAGCTTTCCGGCGGCCAGCAGCAGCGCGTGGCGCTGGCGCGCGCGCTGATCCGCAAGCCCGACGTGCTGCTGCTCGACGAGCCGCTCGCCAATCTCGACGCCAAGCTGCGCCTCGAAATGCGCTCGGAAATCCGCCGCCTGCAGCGCGAGACCGGCATCACCGCCATTCTCGTCACCCATGACCAGGTTGAGGCGATGAGCATGTGCGACCGCATTGCCATCATGAAGGAAGGCGAGATCGTCCAGATCGCCACACCGGCGGAAATGTACAATGATCCGAAGACCGCTTTCGTCGCCGGCTTCCTCGGCAATCCGCCGATCACCTTCCTGCGCGGCGTCGTCGACAAGGGCGCCTTCGCCATTCCGGAAAGCGAAATCCGCGTGCCCTTGCCAGGTTCCGTCGGCGCCGCCGAGGGTACGAAGCTGATGCTCGGCGTCCGGCCGGAGCATTTCACCCCGGCGGGAGACGTCACTGTGTCCGGCAAGGTCACCTTCGCCGAAACGCAAGGGCGCGAGAACCTTTACGACGTGGCGCTGGCCGGCGGGCCGCTGCTGCGCTCGATCCAGCCGGTGCGCAACGATATTCACGTCGGCGACGACGTCCGCTGGGCGATCGACAGCCGCGGCGTTCTCGTCTTCGACGAAAGCGGCAGGAGGCTCTGATGACCAGCGATTTCCAGGCATTTTTCGAGCGTTACGGCTGGCCGACCGCCAAGGGCCGGCTTCCCTTCTGCATCGGTCACCGCGGCGCCAGCGGCCATGAGCGCGAGAACACCATCACCGCTTTCCGCCGCGCTGCCGAACTCGGCGCCGAGATGTGGGAGCTCGACACGCAGCTCACCCGCGACGGCGTGGTCGTCGTCTCGCATGACGATCATCTCGAGCGCGTCTTCGGCATCGACCGCCGCATTTCCGAAATGACCGCCGCCGAGCTCGCCGCCCTCGACGGTGTCGACGTGCCGCGTTTTTCGGAGGTCGCCGCTCTCGGCCGCGAGACCGGAACCGGTCTCTATGTCGAGCTGAAGGCATCAGGGACCGGCCTGCTCTGCTGGCGCCATCTTGCCGAGATGAACCAGCGTTTCGCCTGCCTCGGCTCCTTCGACACGGCGCAGGTGCGCGAACTCCGCGACGCGGGCTGCGACTTTCCGCTTTCGGTGCTGATCCGCGTCGGCCACGATCCGCATGCGCTGGGTGACGAGGCTGGCGCCGATATCCTGCATCTCTGCTGGGAGAGGGCAGGCGAGCGGCCGCAAGATCTGGTAACCGAGGCCTTGATAGGCCGCGCCTTCGAGGCCGGCCGCGAAATCGTGCTCTGGCACGAGGAGCGGCGGACCATCCTCGACGACATCATGACGCTTCCGGTTCTCGGCATCTGCACCGATCTTCCCGATCTGATGCGGCCGTCGGCAGAGAGGGAAAAAGCAGTTGCCAGGCAGGGATAAGGGACCGCGCAAGGTAACCTCCTTCGACGTGGCGCGTGCGGCCGGCGTCTCGCGCGCCGCCGTGTCGCGCGCCTTCACGCCGGATGCCAGCGTCTCGCCGAAAACACGCGAGAAGGTCTTCCAGGCCGCCAAGGATCTCGGCTACCGCGTGAACTATCTTGCCCGAAGCCTGACCAACAAACGCTCCGATCTCGTCGGCGTCGTCGCCGCCGGATTCGACAATCCGTTCCGCACGCTGCAGATCGAGCATCTCTCAAGGGTGCTGCTCGCCCGCAACTTCCGCCCCATCCTGCTGCCGACCTCGCAGGAGGCGGATACTTCGACGGTTATCGGCCAGCTGCTGCATTACGCCGTCTCGGGCGTCATCGTCACCTCGGACGCGCCGCCGACCGAGATCTGCGAGCAATGTGCTGCCGAGGGCGTGCCGATCGTGCTGATCAACAAGGGCAACGACATCCCCTTCGTCGACCGCATCATCTCCGACGATCGCATGGCCGGCTATCTCGCCGCCGCCCACCTGATCGATAGCGGCGCGCGAAAGCCCGCGGTGATGGCCGCTCCCGCCATATCCTATACGGCGCGGCGGCGCAGCGAGGCCTTCATCGCGCGCTGCAAGCAGCTCGGCGTCGAAGCGCAGCTGCTGCAGGTGAGGATCAACGACTACAAGAGCGGCTATGATGCCGCCGCCGAGCTTGCCGCATCCGGCATCGACGGCTTGTTCTGCGCCAACGACTATATGGCCTGCGGCGTGGTCGACCGGGTCATGCAGGGCCGCAGCCGCGGCGATGCGCCGCCGCTCCCCATTATCGGCCATGACGACATTCCCCAGGCGGCCTGGACCGCCTACGACCTTACGACCATCCGCCAACCCTGCGATCTCCAGGCCGAACAGACGGTGGACCTGCTGATGGGCCGGATGGCCGAACCGGACCTGACGGCGCGCGTCGAATTCACGCCGGTGACACTGATACGAAGAAGGACTGCCTGATGAATTCCCCATTCGATGCCGCCGCCATCCGCAGCCGGGCGGAGGTCGCGATGACAGTCGCCCTCGAGGCCGGACGGGAAGCCGCCCGGTTTCGGCGCGACTCCAATCCCGGCACGCTGGCCGTTGAGAACAAGGGATTGCAGGATTTCGTCACCGTCGCCGACAAGCAGGCCGAGCAGGCGATCCGCGACGGGCTGCTCTCACATTTTCCGGGCGATACGTTCATGGGCGAAGAGAGTGGCGGGCGATCGGGCGAGGGCGGCACCTGGGTCGTCGATCCAATCGACGGCACGACCAACTATATCAGGGGCTTCCGGCATTGGGCCGTCTCGATCGCCTTCGTCGCCGGCGGCAGGGTCGAGATCGGCGTGGTCTACGATGCCACCGAGGACAAGGTCTTTCACGCCGTCCGCGGCGGCGGTGCCTTCAAGGACGGGCTGCCGATCCGTGCGGCCGCAACCACTGATCCCGCCAATGCGCTCGTCATTCTCGGCCATTCCCGCAAGACCAGTTTCGACGACCATCTGGCGCTCTCCAAGCGGCTGCACGAACGCGGCATGGATTATCGCCGCACCGGCGCGGCGGCGATCGACCTCCTTCGCGTCGCCGAAGGCGCTGCCGATCTCTATTACGAACGCCATCTCAATGCCTGGGACATGCTCGCCGGCGCGCTGATCGCCGAAGAGGCCGGCGCCACGGTGGCGATGCCTGGCGTCGACAGGCTGCTTGCCGATGGCGGACCGGTCATCGCCCACGCGCCGGGGCTTGCCGGCGAATTTGCCTTCATCCTCGACATCGAGGGGCTATAGAGCATGTCGCGCCGAAGCGGGCAGCGGTTACGCAACGACGCGGTTGCGGCCGGTCTTTTTCGCCGTGTAGAGATTCTGGTCGGCGATCGCTAAAATATCGCTCGGGGAATTGGCAGACAGCGTACCGGCCACGCCGATGCTGATCGTGACGCGCAGCCCGTTGCAGATCTCCGACCAGTCCCATTGTTCGACGGCCGCCCGCAGCCTATCGCAGACATCGGCGGCCCCTCGGGGAGAGCCGGCCAGCAGGACGACGAACTCCTCGCCGCCGAAGCGGATCGCCTGATCGGTGATCCTGAGCTGGTTGCGCAGAATCGCCCCGATGGCGCTCAGAACCTGGTCGCCGATCATGTGAGAGAAGTTGTCGTTGACCGACTTGAAGTGATCGACGTCAAGCATCGCGATGGAATAGGGACGCTTCTCCGACGTCAGTTCCTTGAAGCGGCTGTCGAGATATTTGCGGTTATAAAGCCCGGTCAAAGCGTCCAGATAGACGGCACTGGCAAGGATATCGGTTTCTTCCTGCAGTTTCTGATAGGAGGCCTCCAGCGTATCGGCGCGCTTCGTTTCCGTTTCGGCTACTTCCTTCAGCCGCTTGGTTTCATAGTAGATTTCGGCCAGACGTGCACGTTGCTGGGTCCTCTCGGCGCTGTTCTGCAGATATGCCTGGTGGTATTTCTTATGCGCCTCCAGCGCCAGATCGAACTGCCCCAGCCCTTCATGCGCCTGCGACAGATAAAAATAGATCTGAATGTAGGAATCGAAACTGCCGCCCTCGCTGATCAATGCCATCGCCTCGAGCAGCAGCGATCGGGCTTTCTCGAATTTTCCGTAACTATTGTAGATCTGGCCCAGGGTGTAGAGATATTGCTGTCTGTCCCTGACATAGCTGTTTTCCTGAAACAGCTGATAGCGCTCCATGCACTGGAGCGCCTTCTCATGTTCGCCGAGATGACTGTAATAATCGGCGTTGTTGCCGAGGCAGATGCGCGCAGCCCAGCTGTCGCCGATCTCGATCGCCAGGTCGAGCGCCTCATCGGTCAGCGCAAGCGCTCTCGTCAGCAGCCGGCGTCCTTCTTCCGTCTGGCCGAGCGCTTGCGCAATATATCCGCCTTCCGAATGGGCGCCGCCGAGATTGACGAGCCACCAGCATTCATAGGTCTTGTCGCCGATCGATCTGGCGAGCTCGACGGAGCGTTCGCTCATCAGGATGGCCCGGTCGGGCTGCTTGTTGTACCAGAAGATAATTCCAATGACGTTGGTGGCGAGGCTCTGCGCTTTCGGGTCCGCGGTCCTGTCGGCGAGATCCAGCGCGCGGGTGGCCTCTTCGATTGCTTCCTCAGGCAAGCCCAATTCCAGCAGAAGCCATCCGAAATAGGCCCGGGCATAGGCTTCCTCGTTGAGCTCTCCGGTCGATTTCCAGAAGTCCACCGCCCGGCGGACATGCGTCAGCCCCAGTTCGGCCTTGCCTGTTTGAAAACAGTACCAGGCAATATCGGTATCGCATCGAGCGGCGAGCCGATCGTCGCCACGCGCCCTGGCAACGGCAAGAATTTCGCCGGCCAGTGCGAGTGCCTCGATCGAACGGCCGGTACACCCAAAATGCCACGCTTTCTGTAAGCTGGAATTTGCTTGTTGAGTAATTGCTACAGTATCAACAACTTGCATATGGCGCACCAACATCTGACTGTCGGATAGGGATAACATCAGAAGTTTAAAATGATGAAAATTGTGCAAACCATGCGACAAGCCCGGAAATGTGCCGCAAGCGCCGACGTCAATCCGCCATGCGGCGGCTCCAGGCGCGTTCGGTCGCCGGCGCCTCGTCGGTAGTGACCTGATCCGGCTTCAGGGCCATGAGCGCCTGGAAGTTCCGCCATTCCTCGTCGCTGAAACCGGCCTCGGGATGCTTGAGGCTAAAGGTCCAGGCATCGACCCGTTTGCCTTCGTCCTGGCAGAGCGCGATCATGTCGAGACCTTCCCTGGCGGCGTCGAGGATCAGCGGCCAGTGGAGATAGATCGTGTCCGGTTCGGTCGGGCCGCGCAGGTCGGCGCGCAATTCCATCTCGACGGCCTTCCAGCCGCTGGCCTGCCCGATACCGTAGAGCTTGTCTGTGGGATCGATGCCGCGCAACAGATGCGGCAGCTTCTCCTTGACCGCGACGATCAGCTCGAGACTGCCGGCGCTGACGATCACCGAGGCGGCGATATCGCGGAAATGCACGGCAAGGTGCTCGATGCCCCTCGCGCCGATCGCCTCATAATCGTCCTTCATGTCGAACTGCAGCAATGCGGCCGGATGCGTCGATTGCATCATGGCGGCGAGATCCTCGCTGAGGATCAGCGGCCGGTCTCCGTCCTTCATCCTGATATCGCCGAGATCGCCGATGCTCTTTTGAGCGATCGGCCCATGTCCCGTCGTCTCACCGTCGAGCTCCTCATCGTGCAGTACGACGAAGCCGCGGTCGGCGCGCACCCGCATATCGAGTTCCATCGAGGCGCCGACGGCAAAACCTTCCGCCATCACGTCGGCTGAGAACAGCGGATCGGCAAACCGCTTGCGCAGCCGATGCCATTTCAGGCGGGTGCGATGTCCCTCATGCGAAATCTCCAGGCCCTGCGCATCCGCCAATCTCGTCATCTGCATCCAATCTCCGCGATGCTACTCTCCTGCCTTGACGAGCCGTGATTATCAAGGGCCGGATTCGGCTTCATCGGGATGCTGGAGAATTTTCGGCGACATGCATCAAGCCGGCCTGACCGCCCTGTGATCGCCGAGCGCCAGATATCTGTCGAACATCTCGCCGTCGGCAAGCAGGGTTGCGCTCTCGCCGGCGTAAGTGACGAGGCCGCGCTCCAGAACAACCGTGCGGTCGGTCAGGGGCAGTATCTTGCGCGCCTTCTGCTCGATGATGATCGCCGACATGCCTTCGCCGTCGATGATCTTGCGCAGCGCCGCCAGCAGCTCGTCGACGATGATCGGCGCCAATCCTTCCAGCGGCTCGTCGAGCAGCAGCAGCCTCGGATTGAGCATCAGCGCCCGTCCGAGCGCCAGCATCTGCTGCTCGCCGCCGGAAAGCTGGTTGCCGCGATTGAGGCGCCGCTCCTTCAGGCGCGGGAACATCGAATAGACGCGCTCGAGCGACCATCGGCCGGGACGGGCGATCGCCGTCAGGTTCTCCTCGACGGTGAGCGACCTGAAGATATTGCGCTCCTGCGGTACCCAGCCGATGCCGGCGGCCGCCCGCCGTTCCGGCCGCATGCGGGTCAGATCGGTGCCGGCAAAGCCGATCGTGCCGGAATGATGGGTGGTGACGCCGGCGATCGTATCGACCAGCGTCGTCTTGCCGGCACCGTTGCGGCCGAGCAGCGACAGGGACTGTCCCTCATCGAGTTCGAAACTGACGCCGCCGAGAACCCGGGCCTCGCCATAGCCGGAGACGAGCCTGTCGATCCGCAAAAGCGCCGTCATGCCGCGTCCTCCCCGAGATAGACCGCCTTGACGCGCGGGTCGGCGGCGATCTCCGAGACCGTTCCCTCGGCCATCACGGCGCCGGCGACCAGAACCGAAATGCGGTCGGCAAAGGAAAAGACGAGATCCATGTCATGTTCGATGAGCACCACCGTCACCTCGGGAGGCAGGCTGCGGACGATGGCGAGCACTTCGCTGCGCTCTTCTTCGGCGACACCGGCCGCCGGCTCGTCGAGCAGAAGCACCCGCGGCCGGCTCGCGAAGGCAAGCGCGATTTCAAGAAGCCGCTGCTTGCCATAGGCGATCCGGCCGGTCTTCTCGCCCATGACGCCGGCAAGGCCGAACCGTTCCAGAAGATCCACCGCCTCATCGGTCGCATTCAGATGGGCTGCGAGCGGGCGCCAGGCGGAGCGGCCGAGGCCATCCCGCTCGTTGATCGCCAGCAGAACGGATTCCAGCGGCGTGAAGCCGGAAAACAGCTGGTTGATCTGGAACGTGCGGGCAACGCCGCGCCGCACACGCCGATGCGGGGGAAGGCCGGTAATATCCTCGCCGCCGACGATCACCTGGCCGGAGGTCGGCTTCAGCACCCCGGTCAACAGATTGATCAGCGTGGTCTTGCCGGCGCCGTTCGGACCGATCAGCGCATGGCGTGCGCCGCTTTTGATCGACAGCGAAACATCGTTGGTGGCGGTGAAGCCGCCGAAACGCTTGACGAGATTGCGGGTTTCCAGCGCGACGGTCATCGGCTTTCCCTCAGCGTCGCGCCGGGCCGCCAGGTCGCCAGCCGCTTGATGCCGAGCTGCAGCGAGGCCGGCAGAAAACTGTCCCAGCGGGCGATACGCTCGCGGCCGATGAGAACGATGGCGATCAGGATCAGGCCGATCCAGAACATCCAGTATTGCGGCGTCGAGACCGACAGCCAGTCGCGCAGCACGGTGAAGATGACCGCGCCGACAATGCCGCCATAGAGATAACCGACGCCGCCGATGACCAGCACCAGAAGAACGTCGGCCGAGCGGTGGAAGGCGAGCACGTCAGGCGAAACGAAACTCGTCGTATGCGTCAGCAGCGCCCCGGCAACGCCGGCATAGGCGGCGGCGACCGTATAGATGACGATGATCCGGTTCCTCGCCGGAATGGCGACCATGGCGGCGCGCACCGGATTGGCCTTGATCGCCCTCAGCGACAGGCCGAAGGAGGAATTCACCAGATGCCGCGCGACGAATGTCAGGATGAAGAGTGCGGCCAGGCTGTAGACATAACCGGTGCGGCCCCAGAGATCGAATGCGAAAACGCCGAGGATCGGCCCGATGGTGATGCCGCTGAGGCCGTCCGCACCGCCCGTCGCCCATGCCAGCTGATTGGCGAGTTCGGCGAGCATCAGGGCAATACCGAGCGTCGTCATCAGCCGCGTCAGGTCCGAGCCGCGCAGAACGAGGAAGCTCGCTGCGAAGCCGGCAAGGCCGGAGACCACGGCAGCGGCAAAGAGGCCGGTGACGGGCTCGGCAAAGACATGTTTGGCAAAGAGACCGGCCGCATAGGCGCCGAGGCCGAAGAAGGCGGCATGACCGAGCGAAACGATGCCGGCATAGCCGAGCACCAGATCGAGGGATATGGCAAAAAGCGCGGTGATGGCGATTTCGGTCAGCAGCAGCATCTTCGAGGGCAGCACGAAGATGGCGGCCGCCGCCGCGATCCAGAGCGCGATCTCATAGAGCCGCCAGGCGTTGCCGCGGCGAAGCTGTTCGGTGGCGCGGTCTCTCGCCTCGCTGCGGGCTCCGCTCATCGGCCGCCCTCCCGCGAAAACAGACCGTGCGGACGCAGGAGAAGCACGACGACCATGACGCCGTAAATGACGAAGGCGCCGATCTGCGGCACGTAATATTTGCCGGCGACATCGGCGATGCCGAGCAGCAGGGCGGCAAGAAACGGCCCGGTGATCGAGGAGGTCCCGCCGACCGTCACCACGATCAGGAAATAGATCATGAACTTCAGCGGAAAGTTCGGATCGAGGCCGAGAATCTCCGTGCCCATGGCGCCGCCGAGACCGGCAAGGCCCGAGCCGACGGCAAAGGTCAACGCAAAGACCGCCGAGACATTGATACCGAGTCCGCGGGCGACCCGCCCGTCGTCGACGGCGGCACGCAGCTGGCTGCCGAAACGGGTTTTGGTCAGGAGCAGCTGCAGCACGATCGTCAGGAGGACGCAGACCAGGACGATGAACAGCCGGTAGCGGCCGATGCCGACGCCATAGAGATCCCAGCGGCCGGAAAGCTCCTGCGGCAGCTGGATCATCTGCTGCTGGCCGCCCATGAAATAATAGGCGCCGGCGACCGACATGAAGACCAGACCGACGGAGAACAGGACCTGGTCGAGATGCGGCTTGGAATAGAGGTGCCGGTAGAGCAAACGCTCCAGAACCAGCCCGGCAAGCCCGACTGCGAGGAAGGCGATCGGCAAACACCAATAGAAGGAGACGCCGTAGCTGTTCATCAGGACGACGGTGATATAGCCGCCCGCCATGGCGAAGGCGCCATGGGCGAGGTTGATGACATTCATCAATCCAAGCGTGATGGTCAGTCCGCAGGCGAGAATGAACAGCAGCATTCCGTAGGCGATGCCGTCGAACAGAATAGTCAGCATGATAAACCCGACTTTCCAGGAGCAAAGCGGCGGAGCGATCTCCGCCGCATTTTATCATCGGAGCTTAAGCGGCTCCGCGCTTATTGGCCTGATTTGACCGGATCCTTCACATCCTTGAAGGTCTTGAATTCGACGTTCTGCAGCTCGCCGTTCACGTCCTTGACTTCGCGCATGTAGATGTTCTGGATGATATCGCGGGTCTCGGGATCGATCGAGATCGGGCCGCGCGGGCTCGTCCAGGCAAGGCCCTTCATCGCCTTGATCAGCGCGGCGCCGTCCGCATCGCCCTTGGTCGCTTCGAGCGCGGCATAAATGGCGTGCATGCCGTCATAACCGCCCATCGCCATGAAATTCGGGCGCATGTCTTTGTTGGCGTCCTTGAAGGCCTTGACGAAGGCTGCGTTCTCCGGGCTGTCATGCGCAGCCGCGTAAAAATGAGCGGTAATGGTGCCGAGCGCAGGCTTGCCCATGCCGTTCAGGATGTCGTCGTCGGTAATGTCGCCGGTGCCGATCAGCTTGATGCCGGCTTCGGCAAGACCGCGGTCGACGAACTGCTTCATGAACAGCGAGCCGACGCCGGATGGCAGGAACACGAAGACCGCATCCGGCTTGGCATCGCGCACACGCTGCAGGAAAGGCGCGAAATCCGGGTTCTGCAGGGGGACGCGCACGGCTTCGACGACCTCGCCGCCCTTGGCCTTGAACTCCTTGGTGAACCAGGTTTCCGCATCGATGCCCGGGCCGTAATCGGTCACCAGGGTCACGACCTTGGTGATGTTGTTTTCATGCGCCCAGGTCGCCACCGGCACCGAATATTGCGGCAGCGTGCCGCTGGTGCGGATGAAATATTCCGATGCCTGGGTGATCGACGAGGTGGCGGCGGCCATGACGACGGCGGGCACCTTGGCCTGCGTGATCACCGGCGCGACGGAAAGCGCCAGCGGCGTCAGTCCGAAACCGGCAAGCGTATTGACCTTCTCGTTGACAATCAGCTCCTGCGCGATCCGGCGGGTCTGGTCGGCCGTGCCGGCATCGTCGCGCACCACGAGTTCGATCTTCTTGCCGGCGACCGTATCGCCGTGAGCGGCGATATAGGCTTTGACCCCGGCCTCGACCTGGCGGCCGGTCGATGCGAAGGGGCCGGTCATCGGCAGGATCAAACCCACCTTGAATGTCTCCTCGGCCCAGGACGGCAGGCCAAGGCCGGCCGACATCACAAGCCCTGCGGAGAGGGCGATCAGACTTCTTCTGGCAATCACGGCTTTTCTCCTCCTCTTACCGGCGATCAATGCGATCCACCGGCCTCCTCTCTTCTCCATCGGCTTTCTCAGCCGACCGGCCGGCAGGGCCTCCCCGCCCTCGATCGCCGGCCGCGTCTCACGTCGATATCAGCGTCAGTCCCGGAACGCGGGTGATCAGGCTGCGATCCTCTTCCATGACAAATTCCAGATTGTGCCGTGCAAGGCGCGCATGTTCGCGCGCCAGCGCCTCGGCGCGCGTGCCTTCGCGCATCTCGATCGCCGCAACGATGTCGCGGTGCTGACGCTGCGCATGCACCAGCGACAGGCGAAAGGCCAGCACATCCTCCTGCTTCTCCAGAAAGGCGCTCGGCGAGGCGAACGGCAGCTGCGCGGCCCGTTCCACCTCGCGCCGCATCGTCTCGCTGCCGGCAAGACCGGCGAGCATGGAATGGAATTCCGCATTGAGCTCGACATACTGGGCAAACAGCATGTCCTCCGGCCGATCGCGAAAGCATTTGTCGAGTTCGAGGATCAGTCCTTTGATCGCCTTGAGTTTGGCTGGCGTGACGCCGCGTTCGGCTGCAAGCCGGGCTGCCGTGCCTTCAAGCACGCCACGCAGCTCGATGGCGTCGAAAACATCCGCCGTGGTGAAACCGCGCACGGCATAACCGCCGGACGGGATCTGCTCGAGCAGGCCTTCCTGTTCGAGACGGGCAAGCGCCGCGCGCAGCGGCGTGCGCGAAACGCCGAGCTTTTCGGCGAGCCAGATTTCCGAAAGACGCTCGCCCGGCGAGACGCCGCCGCCGAGCACGAGATCGCGCACCCCAAGAAGGCCTTTCAAGGCCTGGCTATCGCGCTTGCGATCGACGTTTCCCTTTTCCGCAGCCATCTCCCGTTCCATCCGCAATTTGCGGTCCGCGGCCTGTTCGAAGCGCTTGAACCTTCAGGCATCGGACGATTCCCACATTCCTTCTCGAAAAGAGTACGACGTGTATACCGACGCCTGTCAAGCAATTAATACATGAGGATCGCCATACAATTCCATATCAAAATGGTTATCTATCTGGCTATTTTCCGGTAATTTTTCATGAAACCTGTTATGTCACTTGCTGCCGGCACAATTTTGAGCCTATCATTGTATACAGGCTGGACACAGAAAATTCTCATACGGTGAGGAGAGGCTTATGATGATTGCGCTGCAAAGCGAGAGCCGGGAGAAGGCGCCTCTTGCCGATCTTCTCACCCATTATTCCATTGAGGTGACGTCGCGCGACCTCCCGTCGCTGCGGAGCATGACGGTGACCCTGCCACCGGGCAGCGAGGTCTTCGTCGCCCATCTTCCAAAGGAGGATATCGGTCTTCTGGTGAGGGCCGCGGCGGGCTTAAGAGCGGCCGGCTTCATCCCGGTTCCCCACATCGTCGCCCGCAATATCAGGAACCGCGGGGAACTCGACATCATGCTTGCCCGGCTTTCCGAGGAAGCCGGCGTCCGCCATGCGCTCGTCCTCGGCGGTGATCGGGACGATGCCGCCGGGACCTTCGGCTCCGCCCTGGACCTGATCGAAACCGGGCTTTTCCAGACATATGGCATCGGCCGTATCGCCATCGCCTGTTACCCGGAAGGGCATCCGCGGATCGCCGGTGCCGTCCTCGACACGGCGCTGACCGCAAAGGTCGATGCGGCTGCCCGTGCCGGGCTCGATGTGTTATTGGTGAGCCAGTTCCTGTTCGATCAGAAACCGCTCCTCAGCTTTGCAAGGCGGCTTCGCGAACGGGGCGTAACAGTGCCGCTCAGGGTCGGCATCGCCGGACCGGCCAGCCGCACCAAGCTTCTCAAATACGCGCTTCGCTGCGGTGTCGGCGCATCCTTGCGGGCGCTGCGCGAAAGAAGCGAAGTCGCCCGCAACGTGCTTTCGGGTGAAACGCCGGAAGAGCTGCTGATCGATATCGCCGCAGCTGAGGCCGCCGAACCGGATCTCGGCATCAGCGGCGTGCATTTCTTCACCTTCGGCGATCCGGCCCAATCCATCCGCTGGGCTGAGCAGCAGGCAGCCTCTGACTGAAACCGGCCGCAAGGCCTCGACCATCATCATCGTTCAATGGGAGGAATATCATGACGAAACAGAGCCTGGAGCAGAAGCTTAGCGCCGTCGGCAACACGGTGAACATGCTCCGCAATTCGCCGATCGGCGCCTATATCTATCCCGTCGTACCGCCGGAATTCAGCAACTGGCGCGACGAGCAGCGCGCCTGGCGCGAAACCGCCGTGCTCTTCGACCAGTCGCACCATATGGCCGAACTGATGATCGAGGGGCCGGATGCGCTGAAGCTCATCTCCTACCTCGGCATCAACAGCTTCGCCAATTTCCCGGTCAACCGCGCCAAGCAATTCGTGCCGGTCAGCCATAGCGGCCATGTCATCGGCGATGTCATTCTCTTCCATCTGGCCGAAAACCAGTATCTAATCGTCGGCCGCGCGCCGACGATCAACTGGGTGGAGTTCCACGGGCAGACCGGCGGCTATAACGTGACGCTCGACCGCGACGACCGTTCGCCGTCGCGACCGGGCGGCAAACCAGTCGTGCGCCGGCGGTACCGCTATCAGATACAGGGGCCGAACGCCTGGAAGATCCTCGAAAAGGTCAATGGCGGGCCGCTCGCCGACGTCAAGTTCTTCAACATGGACACGATGAACATCGGCGGTCGCCGCGTGCGCACGCTGCGCCACGGCATGTCGGGCGCCCCGGGCCTGGAGATTTTCGGACCCTATGAAGAAGGCGACGAGATCCGCAACGTCATCCTGGAAGCGGGCGAGGAATTCGGCCTGCGCCAGGTCGGCGCCCGTGCCTATGCGACGAACACGCTGGAATCCGGCTGGATCCCGTCGCCGCTGCCGGCAGTCTATACCGACGAGCGCATGAAACCCTTCCGCGAATGGCTGGGCGCCGACAGCTATGAAGCAACCGGCTCGATCGGCGGCAGCTTCGTCTCCGACAATATCGAGGATTATTACCTGACCCCGTACGAACTCGGCTACGGCCCCTTCGTCAAGTTCGATCACGACTTCATCGGCCGCGCCGCACTGGAAAAGATCGCCGACAAGCCTCATCGCAAGAAGGTGACATTCGCCTGGAACCAGGACGATGTCGCCAAAGTCTTCCAATCGCTGTTCGACCCTTCAGGCGATAACTATAAATATATCGACCTGCCGCTGTCGAACTACGCTTCCTCAAGCTACGACCAGGTGACGAAGAACGGCAGGACGATCGGCGTGTCGATGTTCTCAGGCTACAGCCATAACGAACGCACCATGCTTTCGCTCGGCACGGTCGAGCCGGACGTGCAGGTCGGCGACGTGCTGACCCTCGTTTGGGGCGAACCGGATGGCGGAACCCGGAAGACCACCGTCGAACGTCACAAGCAGCTCGAAATCCGCGTCAAGGTCGCGCCGGTCCCTTACGCGCGCGACGCCCGCGAGGCCTATGCCGACAGCTGGCGCACCCGGCAGACGGCGTAAGCCAAGGCCCGACCGCCTGGCCATCCACGCCGGGCGGTTCCCTGCCGCTTTGCCGATTCCGACCGCATTCTCTCGGCGGCTGTAAGGGGCTCTGTGGGCATTTCTGCACGAATACCCGCTAAGGGAAATTGACTTGTTTGGATTGAGGTGGTCAGCGCGGATTGGCCTGAATCGTTCGAGGGGGCGGTCAATTTCGTTCCAGAGGCAATCGCCGATGAGCGCGATATAAATCAATGGCAGCGGTGCGAGCTGGGACAAAAGTCGGCCGCCCTACCTCCTCTGCGTTCCGGCCGCAAGCGGTGACGATCGCGTCACGGCCGATGCCGCGGGGCGTCAATTCCTGTCAGCTTGCCGGATTGCGCGCCGTGACGATCCACGCCGCGCCGTCGATCATCACCGACCGCTCACCGGGGCAGCCCGCGAAGGCGGCACGAACCGCGGCCGAGGCGCGGGCGCGGATGTCGTCGGGCTGATCAGCGAGCGCGCGCGATAGCGGGCCGACCTCGAGTGTCATCTCCACCGCGTCGTCGATCGCCGCTTCCCGCGTCCCGCCCTCGCCGAACGGGATGGAAGCATCGAAGGGCGCGATAGCGACATCGGTGAAGCCGGCCGCCGTCAGGATACGCGCCACCCGCCCCCGGTCGCCGAACGAGAATGGGCCGGGCGCTTCGGGATCGGGCGGCGCCGTCGGCGGGACGATGCCCTTGATCGCGCCGATCGGCAGGCGCACCCAATCGTTCTCGATCATGCCGCGCCAGCAGACGAAAGCGACCCGCCCGCCCGGCTTGAGCGCACGACGCATATGGGCGAACGCCCCTGTCGGATCGTCAAAGAACATCACTCCGAAGCGCGAGAACAGGATGTCGAACGCGCCTTCAGGCAACTCGGTGCTGCTGGCGTCTGCCACCTGGAACAGGACCGGCGTGTCCTGCGGCGCTAACGCGCGCGCTCTGCCGATCAACGGTTCGGATATGTCCACGCCCAGCACATGGCCCCCCGCGCCGACGCGGGCGGCCAGATCCAGACTAGACGCCCCCGCGCCGCAGCCAACGTCCAGTACGCGCTCACCCGTGGCGGGCGCGGCGGCTTCGATCGCGGCCTGGCCGAAAACCGCCATCATGGCATCGAGCCGGACCTGGTGAGCGACCCAGCGCTCCCCGCTTTGGCCATTCCAGTCGGCTACCTGATAAACATTTTTCTCTGCCATGCCATATCCTGTTCTGATCCGTACTTAACCAGGCTATCCGCCCGCGTGGCCGCTGCCACCGTGCGCGGCGATGAACATGGTGACGGCCGATCGGCAATAGGCTTCGATTTCGTTGTCGTCCTCTGCTCGCGCCTCATCGAAGCGTGCGATAATCAGGAGATCGGATCCTTTGAAAAGTGCGGCAAACAAGCGGGCGGACTGGAGAGGATCGGGCACGTTCAGAACCGCCTTCGCGTGCAACTGACACAACAGGGCCTCGATTTGGGCGACGACATGGACGGGGCCGGCTTCGTAATGGAGCTTGCTTAACGACTTTTGATTCGTCTTGTCGGCCATGACCATGGCTTCGACACTGCGGACGTCCGGGCTCAACAGCGTGCGAAGGAGGGATGACCCCACCGCCATGAGTTGCTCTTCGGCCGAACCGTCGACGCCTTCAAAAAGGGCTTGTGGCGCAAACTGATGGCAGCGGGCGGCGACGGCCGCGCTGAACAGCGCCTCCTTGTTCTCGAAGTGCCGATAGATGCTGAGCTTGGATATCTTCGCTCGCTGGGTGACCTTGTCCAATGTCGTCGCTTGAAAACCCAGTTCCACAAAGAGTTCGTATGCTGCGTCGACTATCGTTTGGCCAAGCGCCTCGTTGGCTGGCCGTCCGCGCCGGCCTCGACTATTTTCGGTCACGAGCATTAAGATCCTTGACAGTATCGTTATTCATATTTTATGATACCACGCAGTATCGGAAATATGCAAGCCAAAGAACGGATTTTATCCTGTCCCCCAGATCGCGTTTCTCTAAGCCGCTTGGCAATATCGATGTGTATCGGCGGACGAGGCGCGCCAAGGCTCAGCCAATCACACTCCCTCAACAGCACGGAGCTTATCACCATGGATGACGTCATCATCATCGGCGGCAGCTTTGCGGGCCTCGCCGCCGCCCTTCAGCTCGGCCGTGCTCGCCGCAAGGTCACCGTTCTCGATACCGGCCTGCCGCGCAACCGCTTCGCCGGCCACTCGCATGGCCTGCTCGGCCACGATCACAAGCCGCCGCTGGACATCCTGGCCGAGGCGCGGCAGCAGCTGGCGCGTTATCCCACGATCAGGCTGGTCAGTAGCCGGGCCGACAGTGTCTCCGGCGCCATCGACGATTTCCACGTCCTCACGTCCGACGGCGAAAGCCTTAAGGCGCGCCGACTGATCCTGAGCTATGGCATCGCGGACCAGATGCCTGATGTCCCGGGCTTTGCCGAAAGCTGGGGCACCTCCATCGTACCCTGCCCCTATTGCGACGGCTTTGAAGTCGCGGGCCAGCATTGGGGCCTCGTCTGGTCCGGCCAGCAGTCGCACAATCAGGCCAGGCTGTTCCACGATTGGACCGACAGGTTGACGCTGTTCGCAGATGGTCACGACATTGCACCCGATATCCGGGCCGATCTGGCACGTCGCAACCTACCTGTCGTCGAGGGCCGGATCGCGGGGATCGCCCAACACGGGGACCATAGCTCCATCGTCAGGCTCGATACCGGCGCCGATGTCGCGGTCGACATCCTGTTCGCGCATCCGCGCAACAAGCCGTCCGCCAGCCTGCATGAATCACTGGGTCTCGCCACGGTCGATACGCCCAGCGGCATCGCCCTCAAGGTCGATGAGCGCCGCGAGACCAGCATGCCCGGCATCTACGCCGCCGGCGATCTCGCCAACCCCGGAATGCCGTCGGTCACCACGGCATCATGGCAAGGCGCGATGGCGGGTATCTTCGCCCAGCAGTCGATGCTGGTTTGAGAGCGCAGATTCCCTTCTTCGGGTGCGGCGGGCTATCGTATTCAGAAGGTTGCGGGCTGGTGTCACGGAAAACCGGCTGGCCCGCCGATCCTGCAGAGATTGACCGTCCCTCGGCCGCTTCAGGCCGATCCGCGCGAACCGCCTGCAGAAATGCCCATGGAGCCCCTGTAAACCACGGATATCGCCTCCGCAGCGGCGGCGATATCGCAGGCATGGCCGGCCTGCCTGAGGGCCGTGCCATAGGCGACGACATTCGCAAGCACCGTCTGGAATGCGGCGCGCGGGCCTGTGTGGTTCAGCCGCACCAGGCCGGCCGGCGCGGTCCCGACACTTTCGGTCAGCTCGACGCCCAGCCGCCCGGCGGCAGCAATCAGGACTGCAGGCGCCAAGCCCTTCGGCACGGGCACCGCCGTCACCAGGTTCGAAGCCTTGGCTGCCGGCACCCAGGCCGGGGTTCCGAGCGCGGCGAGCCCCGCCCGTGTCGCCGATGCCGCCAGCGCATGGCGGGTAACGACGCTCTCCAGGCCTTCGGCCTCGATACGGCCGAGCGCGGCTTCCAGCGCGAAGAATTCCAAAGGCGCCGGTGTTCCCGGCAGGGTCAGCCGGCCACCGTCGAGCCATGATTTGAGATCGGCCAAAGACAGGATCGAATCGCGCGGTGCGTCGTCGCTCAGGATCAGATCCCAGGCGCGAGGGCTGACCGAGAGCGCCGACACGCCGGCCGGACCGCCGAGCGCTTTTTGCGGGCCGATCACCGCGATATCGATGCCGAGATGATCGACGTCGAGCCGGTGGCCGCCGACCGAGGCGACCGCATCGACGACGGTGACGATGCCGCGGGCACGTGCCAGCGCCAATATCTCGGGGAGGGGGTTCAGAATGCCGCTCGCCGATTCCGCATGAACCAAAGCCAGCACATCGACCGGAGGACCAGCGTCGAGCGCCTTGGCAACCGCTTCGCTCTCGACCGGCAGGCCGGGTTCGGCGATGATATCCTGGACCGCGGCACCGCCCCGCCGCAACCATTGCCCGAACCAGCCGCCATAGGGGCTGGTGACGATATTGAGGGTGGAAAGGCCGGGGCGCGCAAGGCTGGCCGCCACCGCCTCCAGCGCCACCACCGCCTCGGCCTGCACCAGCACGATGTCGCTGCGGCTCATCAGGATGCCGCCGATCCTGTCGGCGAGGGCGGCGTAGCGTTCAACGGGATAGGAGGGGACGCCGTGCAAGGGATTCCAACCGGGATCGAACATGGACATCTCCTTCAGGACGGATCGGTCACGAGACGAGGGACGGCTGCAACGAGGGCGCGAGCGGCCTCGGATTGCGGCGCCGCGACGACTGCCGCTGCCGGACCGGTCTCGACGATCCGCCCGCCATCCATGACGGCGATGCGGTGGGAGACGGCGCGGACCACGGCAAGATCGTGCGAAATGAACAGACAGGCAATGCCCTGTTCTTTCTGCAGATCGACCAGAAGTTCGAGAATCTTGCCACGCACGGTGACGTCGAGCGCCGAGACCGCCTCGTCGAGCACCAGCAGCGACGGCCGCGTCGCCATCGCCCGGGCAATCGCCACGCGCTGGCGCTGGCCGCCGGAGAGCGCGCGAACCGGGCGCTGGGCATAATCGGCGGGCAGGCCGACATGTTCGAGCAGCCTTTCGATCTCGCCGGCACGCCGGTCTTTCGAAACGACGCCGTGGATACGCAAGGGATCATCGAGCACCGACCCGACATTCGCCAACGGATTGAAGGCGGCCAGCGGATCCTGAAACACCATCTGCAGGCGCGCCCGCCTGCGGCGCAGGGCAGCACCCTTCAGCGCCAGCCAATCCTCTCCTTCGAAGCGGATCGAGCCGGCATCGGCAGGCAGAAGCCGCAGCAGGATGCGCGACAATGTCGATTTTCCGCTGCCGGAGGCTCCGACCAGACCGAGTGTTTCGCCCGCTGCGATCGTCAGCGAGATATTGTCGAGGGCAGCGACTTTCCGGCCAGCCGATGAAAAGCCTTTCGACAGGTTCTCGATGGAAAGCAACGCGTTCACGGCGACACCTCTGCGATCAGTGGTGGCGTCGTGAGGTCGCGATGGCTGGCGATGAGGGCTGAAGTATAGCCGCTTGCCGGCGCAGAAAGCACCGAACGGACGGGACCGGCCTCGACAAGGCGCGCATCGCGGAAAACGGCGATCCGGTCGACGAAGCCGGAAGCGAGCGCGATATCGTGGGTGATGAAGAGCAGCGTCATGCCGTCCTCACGCACCAGCCCATCGAGCAAGCGGACGATCTCGGCCTGGACGACGACATCGAGGGCGCTCGTCGCCTCGTCGGCGATCAGCAGCGCAGGCTTGGCAGCGATTGCCGCGGCGATCGCCACGCGCTGGCGCTGACCGCCGGAAAGCTGATGCGGAAAGGCCCGCATCGCCTTGCCGGGCTCAGGCATCCGCACCCGTTCGAGCAATTCCTCGGCTCGGAGAGAAGCCTGTTTCCAGCTGAGGCCGAGATGACGCCTGGCGCCCTCGGCAATTTGCTCGCCGATCGTCAGGACGGGATTGAGGCTCGCGCCCGGATCCTGGAAGACGAAACCGAAATAACGGCCCGGGCAGGGCGGATGGCCGAGTCCCGGCCAGAGCATCTCGCCTGCGACCTTCGTTCCGTCAGGCAGCAGACCGGCCAGCGCCCGGGCGAGCGTGCTCTTGCCGGATCCGCTTTCACCGATGATCGCCAGCCTTTCGCCGGCGACGATATCAAGATCGATACGGTCGAGCGCGGCAGCAGCATTGTTTTTGCCGCGCCCATAGGTGACCGAGAGCTGCCGGAGGCTGCAGAAGATGTCGCTCATGCCGTCCTCCCGCCGTCGTCGCCAATCGCCTTGCCAAGACCTTCGCTGAAGAGATGGACGCCGAGCACGGTCGCGGCAAGTGCCGCGCCCGGTATGACGGAGAGATAAGCAGCCGAGCGCAGCACGCTGCGGCCCTCGGCGATCATCGAACCCCAGGTGGCGATATTCGGATTGCCGAGGCCAAGAAAGGAAAGGGCCGACTCGGTCAGGATCGCGCCGGCGACGATGGTGGCGGAGAGCGCCAGCACCGGCGGCAGCGCGTTCGGCAGGATCTCCCGGAAGGCGATCTCCGCGGGATGCATGCCGATTACCCTTGCCGAGGCGACGTAATCCTGCTCGCGGATCGCCAGCACCTGCGCCCGCGTCAGCCGCGCCGGATCGGCCCAGGCGCCGAGCGCAATGGCAAGGACGACAACCGGCGTCGAGACGCCGATGGTGCTGACGAAGGCAAGCGCAAGCAGGAAGGCCGGCACGATCTGGAAGGCATCGACCACGCGCATCAGCGCCTCATCGACGATCCCGCCGGCAAAACCGGCCGCCATGCCGACGCAGAGCCCGAGGATCATGGCCGAAAAGGCCGCCGCGAGGCCGACGGCGATCGAGGTGCGCGCGCCATAAAGGAGGCCGGCGAGCACGTCACGGCCCAAGCGATCCGTGCCGAGCGGAAAGGCAGGATCGGTGAAGGGTGGAAGGAGCGCCCGCCCGGCGATCCTAAGCGGATCGCCGGGTGAAATGATGGGAGCAAGCAGCCCGAACAGAAGCAGGATGACAAGGATGGCAAGCCCGATCATGCCTTCCGGTGTGCTGAGGATGCGCCGGAGACGGCTCATGCTCCGCCCTCCGAAGCGCCGATGCGCGGGTCGAGCCCGGCATAGACGAGATCGACGAGGAAGTTGACCGCAATGACCAGCACGGCGCTGGTGAGGATGATCCCCATCAACAGCGGCGCGTCGCGGCCATTGACCGCTTCTTGCGCCAGCCGCCCGAAACCCGGAATGGCAAAGACGCTCTCGATCACCACGCTGCCGCCGAGCATGGCCGCCGATTGCAGCCCGAGCATGGTGACGAGCGGCAGCAGCGCATTGCGCGCGACATGGCGCAGCACGATGCGGCTGCGCGACAGGCCTTTGGCGCGGGCGAAGAGGACGAAATCGAGCTTCCACACCTGCCCCATGCCGGCGCGCATCACCCGCAGGAACAAGGCGAGATAGATCAAGGCGAGCGCGCTGACCGGCAGGACCAGATGAGCCGATATGTCGAGCGCCCGGGAAAACCCTGTCTTGCCCGAAGCGATCGTCTCGATGCCGGCGATCGGAAACCAACGCAGCTTCACCGAAAAGGCGATGCTGAGCACCAGGCCGAGCCAGAAGCTCGGAATGGCGTAGACGATCAGCGAGCCGATCGACAGCAGCCGGTCGCGCACCGACCCCGGCCGCGCCCCCGCGAGGATGCCGAGCGCCGAGCCGACGCCGAAGGAAAGCGCCGTGGCACTTCCCATCAACAGCAGCGTGTTGGGCAGGCGCTCGGCGATGAGCACGCCGACCGGCCGGTCGAAGGCGACCGACCAGCCGAGATCGAGCCGCGCCAGCGAGGAAAGATAGAGCCAGAGCCGCGCCAGCGTGGACCGGTCGAGACCGTAGCTTTCACGCAGCGCCTGCTTCAGTGCCGCATCGCCGCCGCCGATCGAGCCGAGATAGGCATCGACGGCATCGCCCGAGGCGGATTCCAGCAGGAAGAAGGTGAAGATCACCACGATCAGCAGCACCGGAAGGCTGCTGATCGCCCTGCGACGCAGGAGGAGGATTGCACGTTTCACGCCGGACAGAGCCTCCGGAAGAGAATTGCCGCCGATCCTATCACGATCGGAGCGCTGTATCGCCCCAGTTCGAGACAGCCCAGCGCGGATTGTCCGAGACATTGAGCACGGTGTCGCGGGCGACGGTAATAAAGCCCCATTCCGCGACGTTGATCAGCGGCAGGTCGGCGACGACGAGCTGCTGGAACTTGCGGTAGAGATCGGTGCGCGCCGCCGTGTCGACGGTCTCGGAGGCCTGCTTGATGATCTTGTCGAGTTCGGGATTGACGTAACCGCCCTGGTTGGAGAAGGGCACACCATCCGGCGTGCCGGACTGCACGAGAATGGTGGTGGAGATCGCCGGATCGCCGCGGAAGACCGGCGGGCCGACGGCAAGGTCGAAATCGTGATCGGTATAAACCGCCTTCAGGTGCGCGGCCGCATCGGCATTGACGATCTCCGCATCGATGCCGATCGCGGCGAGCGCCTGGCGAAGGTAATCGCCGAATTGCCGGGTCTCGTTGAAATAGGGCGCGGGGCGAAGCTTCAGCTTGAAGCGGTTACCGTCAGCCCCCTTGGTGTAACCCGCCTTGTCGAGAATATCGTTGGCGGCGGCCGGATTGAAATCATAGGCCGCGACATCCGATGTGTAGAATTCCGGCGCATTCTTCGGCACGGGGCCGGTGGCGGCGGCGGCATAACCGAGGAAAATCGTGTCGACTACGAATTTCTTGTCGATGGCGTGGGCGATCGCCTGGCGGACCCTGAGGTCGGCGAGTTCCTTGCGGCGGTGATTGATCTCGACGACGAGCTGATAGGTCAAGGCCTCATAACCCTTGGAGATCACCTTGATGCCGTCGACCTTGGAGAGGCGGTCGAGATCGGCCAGCGGCACGGCCGAGAAGGCGGCGAGCTGGATTTCGTCGGCTTCGAGCGCCGCCCCCGCCGAGGCGCGGTCCGGCAGCACGCGGAAGACGATCTCGTCGAGTTTCGGCTGGTCCTTGTCCCAATAATTCTCATTGCGCGTCAGCCGGTAATATTCGCCGGGCTTGTATTCGGCGAATTTGAACGGACCGGTGCCGACGAGCTTGTTGTTACCAGGATTGGCAGCGATATCGGAACCGTCGAAGATGTGCTTGGCGACGACGCTGGTCACCACGGGCAGGGCATTGCGGATCAGCTGGAACGGCGTCGGCTTGGAGAAGCGGAAGATGGCGGTGTAATCATCCGGCGTATCGACGGCTTCGAGATTGGCGAAGACCAGGCGGCCGAGATTCTGCAGCGGCTTCCAGATGTTGAGGGCGGAGAAGGCGACATCGAGCGAGGTGAACGGCTGGCCATCGTGCCAGGTAACGCCGTCGCGCAGCTTGAAGGTGACGGAAAGACCGTCGGCCGAGCCCTCCCAGGCGGTGGCAAGCCGCGGCGCAAGCCCGTCCTTGCCGTCGAAGGAGGCTTCGGCCAGTGGTTCGATCACCTTGCTGGCGATGAAGAAAACACCGTTCGAGGCGACGATGGCGGGATTGAGATTCTTCGGCTCGGAATCGGCCGCGACGATCAGCCGGCCACCGGCGGGCGCGGCCTGCGCCAGCGCCTGGCGGGCAAGCGCCGTCGAAGCCAGCAGCAGGGCGGTGCCCTTCATCAGCGTGCGCCGCGAGATAGATGGTACGGTCATGACCCCTCCTGATCGATCAAATCTAGAGCGCCCATATTCAGGGCGAAACGCCAATAGTCATGGACAGTTAAATTCGAAATGGCAGAACTCTGCGAGACATTTTTTGTCACCCAGCCATTATTTGCTCAGCCGCTTGCGGCGAGGCGTTTTGGCTCGCTAAAGAGATCGCGGTAGGCGGCACCGGGATGCGGAGCGACCAGCCGCGGTCCTGCTCCCCCGAGCTTTTCCCGCAGCGTGCCCTTGGCATATTCCCGCTTGTAGACGCCGCGCTTCTGCAGTTCCGGCACCAGCAGATCGACCGCATCCTCGAAACTCTCGGGCGTCACGGCATAGGCAAGGTTGAAGCCGTCGACATCGGTGTCTTCGACCCATTCCTGCATCAGATCGGCGACGGTCTGCGGCGAGCCGACGAAAACCGGACCGAACCCGCCGACACCGACCCAATCGGCCATTTCGCGCACCGTCCATTCCTTGGTCGGATCGATGGTCGTGAAGGTCTCGACAGCCGATTGCACCGCATTGGTATGACGGTGGCGCAGCACCTCGTCCGGCCCGAACTGGCCGAAATCGATGCCGGTCCAGCCGGAGATCAGCGTCAGCGCGCCCTCGAAGGAGGCGTATTTTCGGTATTCGTTGAACTTGCGCTGCGCCTCGGCATCGGTCTCGCCGAGGACCACGGTCTGCAGGTTGAAGGCGAGGATTTCGCGCGGGTTGCGGCCGACGCGCTCGGCCGCCTCGCGGACATTGGCGACATAACGTTTCAGCACCGCCTTCGACGGCGACGCCACGAAGATGCATTCGGCATGGGCGCCGGCGAAATCCTTGCCGCGGCTGGAGGCGCCGGCCTGATAAAGAACCGGGGTTCGCTGCGGCGAAGGCTCGCTCAGGTGAATGCCGGGCACGGTGAAATGCCGTCCGGAATGGCCGATCGGGTGGACCTTGTGGGGATGGGTGAAGATGCCGGCTTCCCGGTCGCGGACGACGGCGCCGTCCTCCCAGCTGCCCTCCCAGAGCTTGTAGCAGACTTCGAGATATTCCTCGGCAAGATCGTAACGATCGTCATGCCTGGTCTGGGCGGGCTGACCGATATTGAGCGCGCCGCTGTTGAGATAGGAGGTCACGATATTCCAGCCGACGCGCCCCTTGGTCAGATGGTCGAGCGTCGAGATGCGGCGGGCAAAAGTATAAGGATGCTCGAAGGAGAGCGAGGCCGTCAGGCCGAAGCCGAGATGCTCGGTCGCATAAGCCATGGTCGGGATGAGCTGCAGCGGATCGTTGACCGGCACCTGCGCCGAATGGCGAAGGGCCGCATCGACATTGCCGTTCAGCACATCGTAGACGCCGAGCACGTCGGCGATGAACAGGCCGTCGAACTTGCCGCGCTCCAGCGTCTTTGCCAGATGCACCCAGTAGTCGAGATCCTTGTAGGTCCAGGACTTGTCGCGCGGATGGCGCCAGAGCCCCGGCGACTGGTGTCCGACGCAATTCATGTCGAAGGCGTTCAGCCTGATTTGGCGGGTCATGTCTTTCTTCCTTGGAATTTAAGGATTGCTGCGGCCGACGCCGTAGGTCAGGGCCAAGGCTCCGACGAGCACGGCGCCCTTGACGAAATCCTGGGTGTAATAGGGAGCGTTCAGCATGGTGAGGCCGTTCAAGAGCACGCCGACGAAGACGGCGCCGGCAATGGTGCCGAGCACGTTGGGACGCCGCAGGTTGAGAACCGCAAAACCGATCAGAGCGGCGGCAACCGAATCCATCAGCAGCGAGCCGCCGGAAGAGATGTCGCCACGCCCGACGCGGGCGGCGATCACGATGCCGCCGAGCGAGGCCAGCGTGCCCGACAAGATATAGGCAAGCGTCTTCAACCTGACGGTCGAGGCGCCGGCGAGCCGGGTGGCGACCTCGTTGCCGCCGGTCGCAAACAGCAGCCGGCCGATGCGGGTGCGTTCGGTGAGCACGAAAAGCAGGACGGCGACCGCCGCCATTAGCACGACGGAAACGGGCAGGGTGCCGAGGATGCTGTAGCGGCCGATCAGCAGGAAGACCGGATCATAAGCGCCGGTCGCCTTCGTGCCGTAGGGCAAGATGAGGCCTGATGAAATCGACCGGCCGGCAGTGGGGATCAGTTGCAGCCCCGAGAGCAGGAACATCATCGCCAGCGTCGCCAGCAGATCCGGCACCTTCAGGCGGACGATCAGCAGGGCGTTGACGAGGCCGACCAGGGCGCCGAAGGCGAGCACCAGCGGCACCGTCGCATAGGCGTCGAGCCCCCAGACGATCATTGCATAACTCGCGGCCATCACGCTCGATGCGGCAACGGCGCCGATCGACAGGTCGAAACCGCCGACGGCGAGCGTGACGGTGACGCCGGCGCCGAGAATGGCGACGACCGATACTGCCTGCAGGATGCTCATCAGATTGGCGATGGTGATGAAGGCAGGCTCGGCGATGGTGAAGCCGACGATGAGAGCCGCAAGCAGGATGAGCACCGCGCCGGCCCGCAGAAACGCGCCGAAAGCGGCGAGATGGCCGCCAGCGGTTTGCGGCGAAGCCGTTGGCCGGGCGCTAGTCTTTGAAAGAGCGTCGTCATCGATTGTCGTCATGCGGACATTCCATGGATTTCGGGATGAAGGGCGAGCCCGCCTGCTGCGGGTCTCAATACGTGGCGGTCGATGACGAGGATGCGGTCGGTCACCTCATAGGCCTCCTCCGGATCGGAGGTCGCGATCAGCGTCGCCCGGTCTGTGCGGGCGCGGATGGCCCGAATGATGTCGCGGCGGGCGCCGACATCGACGCCTTGGAAGGGTTCGTCGAGCAGCAGCAACCGGCTCGGCTCCGCCTCCCAGCGGCCGATAACCGCCTTCTGCTGGTTGCCGCCGGAGAGCGACCAGACAGAGGCAAGCGGGCCTGCCGCCTTGATACCGAGACGGTTGATCGCCTGCTCGGCCTCGCGCCGTTCGCGGCCGCCGGCAAGAAAACCATGCGGATACCATTTGGAAAGATGCGGCAGGCTGATCGTCGCCGCCAGCGAATGGCCCGGCCATGCCGGCGGCATCAACGAGGACCGGTGACGGTCTTCCGCTGCCATGGCAACACCCGCCGCAATCGCTTCGGCCGGACTTTTCGGCCGGTAGGGCCGGCCGTCGAGATACATCGCGCCACCCTTGAGCGCCGTCACGCCGAAGATCGCCTGGAGCAGCCGGCTCTTGCCGGCGCCGAGCACGCCGGTCACCGCCACCACCTCGCCCTCATGCAGCGACAGATCGAAAGGCGCGCCCGCAGGCAGCAGACTGGCGTCGCGCATTTCGAAAATCACAGGGCCGGTCGCGGGCCGCGAATCCAGCCGCGCCGCATCGAGCCTGCGGCCGATCATCGTCTCGATGGCGCTCGAAAAATCGATCGGCCGGGTGAAAGTGCCGACGACGCGGCCGCCGCGCATCACCAGCGCGCGGTCGGCGATCGCTTCAAGATCGGCGGTGCGATGCGAGATATAGAGGATCGCCCGCCCGCGGCTGCGAAGCCTCAAAAGAATATCGAAGAGCCGGCGGCTCTCTTCCCCGGAAAGGCTCGCCGTCGGCTCGTCGAGAATGAGGAGATCGGCGCGGTTGGCAAGGGCGCGGGCGATCGCCACCAATTGCCGGTCGGCGCTGGCGAGTTCGCCGAAATCGCGATCGAGCGGCAGGGTGAAGCCGGCGGCATCGAGCATTGCCTGCGCGGCACGGCGAATGCCGGCGCGCGAGACGAAGAAAGGCGTGCTGCGGTCGGCGAAATGGTTGAGCAGCAGGGCATCGGCGACGGTCAGGCCGGCCGCACCGACCAGATCCGTCGACTGATGCACGGTGACAACGCCGGCCCTTGCCGCTTCGGCCGGGCTCTGCGGCGCGAAGGGGCGGCCATCGAGACGGATGGTGCCGCCATCGGCCGGCAGCACGCCGGACAGGATCTTGACCAGCGTCGATTTGCCCGCGCCGTTTGCGCCCATCAGCGCCACGATCTCACCGCGCGCGATCACAAGATCGGCGCCGGCAAGCGCCCGCGTCGAGCCGAAACTGCGGCTTATGTTTTCAACGTGAAGAAGCGGCATCGACATGATCCGGGACTGTATTTGTCTCGGAAGTGTGCCTCGTTCGGACGGTCGAATTCCAGGCATGCATTTCCCCGGCAGCCACCGCCCCGGAAACAAAGAATCTCCCGCAACCCGCAAAATCGGATCATTTAATCTACTAAAAACATAGAGATTATATCTAATTATCCGACGCGTCGCGGGGGGCTTTCAGACCTGTCAGACGACGCTTCCGATTGCTAGAAGGAACGCGACGATGAAATCCCTCGCACGGCTCGCACTGTCCGCCGCCGTCATTCCGTTTATTTTCATTCAGGGCGCGCGGGCCGACGGCCTTTCCGGCGCTCCGGCTCCCTTCGACAAGGGTGGGGTCAAGGTGGCGCTGATCAGCTACATCTCGGCCGGTGATTTCTTTCAGGCCTACCAGGCGGGTGCCGAGGCCCAGGCCAAGGCTCTGGATATCGACCTGCGCGTCTTCCCCGGGCGCCAGGATGCCGCCGAACAGCGCGAGCAGATCCTTCAGGCGATCAATCTCGGCGTCTCCGGCATCGTCATCGACCACGGCCTGCCGGAATCGCTCGGCGACGTCGTGCAGCAGGCGCTCGACAAGGGCATCAAGGTCGTGGCCTTCGACGTCAATCTGAACAATCCCAAGATTCCGCAGGTGGAGCAGAGCGATCACGAGCTAGCGTCGCTCGCCCTCGAGCAGGTGGTGAAGGATAATGGCAAGGACTTCAAAGCCGGCTATGTCTATGTCGCCGGCTTTGCGCCGCTCGACCGCCGCAACGAAGTCTGGGACAAGTTCAAGTCCGAAAATACCGGCGTGGTCGAAAAGGCTCGCTTCGGCAATGTCAGCGATACGACGGCGACCTCGACCGCCGACCAGGCGAAGGCCGCGCTCACTGCCAATCCCGATATTTCGGTGGTCTTCGCCCCCTATGACGAATTCGCCCGCGGCGTGAAACTCGCCGCCAACGATCTCGGCATATCAAGCAAGCTCAAAATCTATTCGGCCGACGTTTCCACGGCCGATATCCAGGAGATCACCGAGGAGGGCAGCCCATGGGTCGCCACCGTCGCGACCAATCCGGCTGTCGTCGGCGCCGTCTCCATCCGCGCCGCCGCCCTCGAAATCGCCGGCCAGACGGTTCCCCGAGAGATTACCGTGAAGCCGACGCTGCTGACCCAGGAGAGCCTGCGCGCTGCCGGCGTCAAGACGATCGAGGATCTGGCGCAGAAGATCCCGGCCTTCAGCACCAGCGACGCAGCGACCGCCAGCTGGATCCCGGACAAGCTGTTCTGAGACGTTTCAGCTCGATCCCTCCGGCGGGAGCGTGCGGCTCACGCCGGATCATCTTTTGAAGAATTGGAGTTCCGCCCATGAGCCAGTCCAATGTCGTCTTCGCGGCCCCCCGCAACCTGACGCGAGAAGACCTCTTTGCCCGTGCCGAGACCATCTCGGCCGACCTTTCCGAGCGCGCCGCCGAGCTCGACCGCGACGGCCGCCCGCCGCTTGCGGAAATCGTCAAGCTGAAGAATGCCGGGCTGCTCAACGTGCTGCATCCGACAGAGATCGGCGGCGGCGGCCTTGATTGGGTCGACGGACTGAGGCTGGTGCGCATTCTCGCCCGCGGCGAGAGCTCGATCGGCCAGTTGCTCGGCTATCACTATGTCAACAGCCAGTACGTCTACTGGGCTCTCGACGCGGCGCGCGCCCATGCGCTGGGCAACGAGACGGTGGCGAAGAACCTCTATTGGGGTGCGGCCGTCAATCCCCGCGATCCCGGTCTGGTGCTGACCCGCCGCGGCAACGGTTATGTGCTGAACGGGCGCAAGTCCTTCTCGACCGCGGCGCGGGTTTCCGACTACATCAATGCCAATGCGGCGCTCGACGACAAGATCGCCGGCTTTGCCGTGCCGACAAATCGTCCTGGCTATGTTGCCAATGACGACTGGGACAATATCGGCCAGCGCCTCTCCGACAGCGGCAGTGTCGAGTTCCACGATTTCCCCGTTTACGAGGAGGATTTCGTCGGCGCGCCCGCAGCAGCCGATGTGCCGCCGCCGGTGCTGTCGACCTTCAACACGCCGTTCATCCAGCTGGTCTTCGTCAACTTCTATCTCGGCACCGCCGAAGGCGCGCTGCAGGCGGCCGTCGATTATGTCCGCACCACCACCCGGCCGTGGATTACGTCAGGCGTCGAGCGCGCGGCCGACGATCCCTATATCCTCGAACGCGTCGGCGAATTCACCGCTGCCCTGAAGGCCTCGGCCGCCCTTGCCGACAGTGCGGCAGCGGCCGTGCAGGCCGGTCTTGCCCGCGGCCGCGACGTGACGGCGCGCGAGCGCGGCGAGGCGGCGGCGGAAGCCTATGCCGCCAAGGTCCATGCCACCCATGTGTCGCTGGACATCACCTCGCGCGTCTTCGAACTGACCGGCGCGCGCTCGACGGCCGACAAATACCGCTTCGACCGGTTCTGGCGCAATGTCCGCACCCACACGCTGCACGATCCGGTGTTCTACAAGGCGAGGGAAGTCGGTGAATTCGTGCTGAACGACAGGATACCAGAGGTCAGCCTCTACAGCTGAGGCGCGCGCCGCCTTCATCGAAAAAGAAAACCGCCGCCATCACCGGCGGTGGCTAGTTTGATGACAAACCCGCTCTTTTCATCCTCGGCCTTGTGCCGAGGATCTGCTGCCCCATCGACCGGAGGCAGATGCTCGGGACAGGCCCGAGCATGACGAAAGAGGAGTTAGCCGACTTGTTGGCAGCCTGACCACCGCCGTCGCCAGAGGTGGTGGTTTTTCCTTGCAGCGATAAAAACTCAGAGCGCGCCGTTCTTCGGCGGCGTCACGCCGTTCAGATGGTAGTTGCCGACGACGTGATATTTCCAGCGCACGGGATCGTGCAGCGTGTGGGTGCGGGCATTGCGCCAGTGGCGATCGAGATTGAGGCCTACCTGCACCGACGAGGTTCCGGCAAGCTCGAAGAGCGTATTCGAAGCCTCGAGCGCCACCTCGGTCGTCAGCACTTTGGCGGCGGCGACCGCAAGCGTTGCCTCGATTACCTTCTGCTCCGTCGTTTCGACCTGTGCGGCATCGACCTTGTGGCCGGCGCGCTCGACAAGGGCGGTCGCGGCTTCGAGCCGGATGGCGATCTGCCCGACTTTGGCGATCGTCAGCGGATCGTCGGAGGCGCGGTCGAGGCCGCTATCCATCCAGGGGCGCGATTTCGTCCTGACGAAATCCAGCGTTTCGGCGAAAGCGGCGCGCGCAATGCCGAGATCGACGCCGGCATGGATGATCTGGCCGACGGAGCCGATCGTCGTCGGGCGCTCGAAGCCCTTATGATGGAAGACGACGGAATCGGCACTGACATAGACGTTGTCGAGAACAGTCGTGCCGCTGCCGGTGGTGCGCTGGCCGAAGCCGTCCCAGTCGTCGACGATCTCGACGCCTTCGGTGCCCCTCGGCACGAAGGCCATGGTCAGCCGCTCGTCCGCATCGAGGGCGAAGACAGTGATCCAGTCGGCGAAGAGCACGCCTGTGGAATAGAATTTGCGGCCATTGATCCGGTAGCCCGGACCGTCGCGGCTGATGCGCGTGTTATAATGCCCGACCGTCTTCGTGCCGCGCTCGGAAAGTGCATTGCCGAAACGGTCGCCGGCAAGCACCCGGCTGAAGAAATAGCGCTGCTGCTCCTCGCTGCCGTCGGTTCGGAGCGCCTCGAGAATATAGAAATGGTTCTGCGGGATCTGGCCGATCGAACCGTCCGCCTGCGACAGGATCGCGGTGATCTCGGCAAGCACCGCGTTCGAAACGTCGAGGCCGCCATATTGCGCCGGCACGGTGATCGCCAGAAGGCCGGACTGCGCGAGAAGATCGAGTTCGGCAAAGGGCAGAAGCCGGTCGCTGTCGCGCTCGGCGGCGCGTGCTGCAAATTGCGCCGCCAGCCTGCGGGCGGTTGCGATCGCTTCCTCGTCGCTGCCGATACGGTCGGCCACGGGCCGGATCTGATCTGCTTGCCTCAGCACGGTATTCATCGATCTCTCCAATTCTGACGATCCTATCGGTGAAAGAAATCGGGCGCCGAGATAAGAGTACAAATTCTATAGATGTGATAGAAAATAAAAAGTGTTTGCTTATCGGCCTTCGACCGCTGCGATTAGGGTTTCGGTCCAACCTTCGTGCGGCGACGCGCCCGGGGAGGGACGATAAAATTCCCGCCTTCGAATATTCTGCAAATGGAGAAGATTGAGGTGTTTGAGAAGCATCCGGTGCTCCCGCGTCGCGCGCCAGCTTAATCGAGCGATGCGAGATCACGCCTGCCGTGAAGGACGCGCACGATATTGACGGTTTGGACGGGTCCTTCATCGGTGTCCGGAACGGTCTCATAGAGCATAACAAACGGCGCTTCGACCAACATGCGCGCGCCCGGCCGGATTTCTGGTCGGCGCCTGCCGATACGCGGCTGCTCCATCAACAACTTCGCCTTCCGTTCGAAGCTATCGAAAAGCCGCTCGGCTGCCTGCGGCTGTTCCAGACCGACCTGAACATAAATGTCACGAACGTCGGCCAGGGCCTGGGGCAACCAAACGAGATCAACGGGCATTGTTGAGGGCAGCACTTAGTTCCTGACGAGCCTCCTCGCGAAGCTTGTCGAAATCGACCCGCACGGGGTCACCGCTAGCCTTGCCTTCGTCCCAAAGTTCCCGCAAGCGTTTAGCATCTGCCTGACGGGCTTCCCATTTGGCCTCCCAGTCGCGGACTGCTTCGCGCACGATTTCACTTGTGGTGGCGTAGGCGCCGGTCTTGACCGCGTCGCGAAGCAGGGCCGCCTGATGCGTGGTAACGGCCACGCTTACTTTCTCGACATTCGGCATTTCTCATATCCTTGATCTGATAGTGGTAAAGTTTACTACCGTCTGAACACTCTGCCAAGCACCACTTCGATTAATCGCCGAGTTTTCGTGCCAGTGGTCGCCTCGCCGCTCAGCACCGCGTGCCGGCAAAACGCCAGGGATCGATGCATTCGACGCCAAGCGGAATGAAATGCGCGACGTTGCGGGTCACGAGTTTCAGCCCATGTTCCAGCGCCGTGGCGGCGATCATCGCATCGGCGGCGGGGCGTTTGTCGGCAGTCGGCAGCAGGCCCGCCCGGCTTGCCGTTACTGTATCGAAAGGCAGGATGCGGCCGGAAAATTCCGTCAGCACGATCTCATCCATCCAGCGGCGGAGATCCTCGGCAAAACCCGGGTCTCTTGCCTGCTCGCGCGTTATGCCGAACTGGATTTCCATGATCGTCACCGCCGAGAGATAGGCTTCGGCAACGGAAAACTCCTTCATGAAATCCTGGAATCCCTGCGCCTGTCGCTCGGCCCTGCGCGCAGCAGAGACAACATTCGTGTCGAGCAGGAAAACCATCAGAACTCGACGGTCCTGCCGCCAAAACCGAGCCGTTCCGGCTCGAACTCCCTTTCATCCGCCCCGGGATCACGCAATGCCGCAAAGAGCGTCTTCGGCGCTTTCCAGTTCGCTTCGAATTCCGCATAGCTCACAAGCACATAGGCGGCCTCGCCGCGATCGGTGATGACAAGCGGCCGCTCGCTCGCTTCCTTCTTCGCCTTGCTCGGGTTCTGGTTGAAGGCGGCGCTGGTCATGAAGGACATTCTCATCGAAACCACCCATACTACATCCGACAGCAAATATACTACATCGTATCCGCTTTACAAGATCGGCAAGGAGCGAGGGGAGGCTGCTTAACGAGCCAACGCTCAGACCATGGCTCCCACCTGAAAGGCGTCGCTTTCTCCCGGCATCAGTTCGAGCGGCCAGACGACGTTGCGGCCGGCATCAGGATAGAACGCGCGATAGGCCGGCACATTGGCGAGAAGCGTCTGTCCGAGCGCGACGCCGAGATCATAGAGCGACATACGGAAGCAACTGAGCGAAGGGTTCAGGAACCGTGCGCGCGGGGCATCGCGGAAGCCGATCACGGCAAGGTCGCGGCCGGGCACGACGCCCGATTCCATCAGGCGGCGGTAGAGGCCGATCGCCATCAGCTCGTAGATCAGGATCACCGCCGTCGGCCGCTCTTCGAGGAGCAGCAGCTCATGGGCCGCCTGGTAGCCTCCCTGTTCACTCGATTTGACGCGGATGACGAGCGACGGATCGAAGGCGATACCGTGCCGCGCCAGCGCGCGGCGATAGCTCTCGATAAAGACATAGCCGAGGTTGACCTCGCTCGACGGCGCCGTGATCGCGATCCGGCGATGGCCGCGCGCGACCAGCCGTTCAACGGCACGGTCGGCCACGCCTTCGAAATCGAGATCGATCCAGGGGAAATTGCCTGGGGAAAGGCTGCGGCCGACCGCAACGAAGGGGATCTTTGCCCGCGACAGAAGATCGATGCGCCGGTCGATGCGCTGCATATTCGAGATGATCATCGCATCGACGATCCGGCGCGCCACGATCCGCTTCAGATATTCGTGCGGATCCTCGTCGCTCGGGCAGGGCAGCATGATCAGGTCGAGCTTGTGGCGGGCAAAGACGCCCTGCAACCCGCTGGTGACGCCGAGAAAGAAGTTGTCGGCATTTTCGACCGCCTCCGCGCTGGATTCGATCATCAACCCGATGACCTTCGTCTCTCCCTGCCTCAGGCTCCGGCCCGACTGGTTGGCGACGTAGCCCAGCTCCTCGGCCGCCGCCAGCACGCGCCGCCGCGTTTCCTCGTTCACATCGGGCTTGCCGTTCAGCGCCCGGGAAACGGTGCCGATCGAAATATCAAGCTGTTCGGCAAGCTGGCGAATCCCTTTCATCGGCTGCATTCCCCCGGAGGATGATGTCGTCCGAAAACTGCACGGGTTTCGGACGACATCATGCTCCTACTTCTCTGAATTCGATCCATCCGGATCTGGGTCCGCAATTTCGCATTTGGCGTCTCTTGACATCGCAAAATGTTTCCGCCAACATTCGTAAACGTTTACGGAGTGCGTGTCACCAGGAGAATTGGCGCCATTCCCCGGAGGAAATCGTGAAATTCAATGCCATTCTGTGCGGGTGCGGAGCTATGTCCAAAGGTTGGTTGCGCGCCATCGCGTCCAACCCTCAACTGGCTGAATCCATCGCCATCGTCGGCCTCATCGACCTCAACCGCGAGACGGCAGAACAGCTTGCCGCCGAGTTCGGCCTTAAGGACGCCGTCATCGGTTCGGATCTCTCCGAGGTCATCGCCGCCACCAAGGCCGACCTGGTCTTCGACATCGTCATTCCGGCCGCCCGTTACGATGTCGTTTCGACGGCGCTCAAGGCCGGCTGCCATGTGCTCAGCGAAAAGCCGATGGCCGCCTCGCTCGCCGACGGGGCCGCGCTGGTCGATCTCGCCGCAGAGAGCGGCCGCATCCACGCCGTCATCCAGAACCGCCGCTTCATCTCGGGTATCAGGCGGCTGCGCCGTTTCGTCGATAGCGGCGCGATCGGCGAGCTCACCGGCATTCACTGCGATTTCTTCCTCGCGCCGCATTTCGGCGGCTTCCGCGAGGAGATGGACAATGTGCTTCTTCTCGACATGGCGATCCACACTTTCGATGCGGCCCGCTACGTCGCCGACCGGAAACCGCTCGCCGTCTATTGCGTCGAGCGTAATCCGAAGGGTTCGTGGTACCGGCACGGCGCTTCGGCCAATGCCATCTTCGAATTTTCCGACGATATCGTCTTCACCTATCGCGGCTCCTGGTGCGCCGAGGGCGAGCGCACCAGCTGGGAAAGCCAGTGGCGCCTCGTCGGCTCGAAGGGCATGCTCACCTGGGACGGCGAGGAAAATTTCAAGGCGACTGTCGCGGGCGAGGAGCCCGGCCTGTTGCGTGGCTCTGCTTCCGTAAACGTTCTCGGCCCGGAACACGACGCGGAAACCCACGGCCATGCCAGCGTCATCGCCGATTTCATCGCGGCGATCCGAACCGGCAAACAGCCCGAAACGGTCAATTCCGACAATATCCGAAGCCTCGCCATGGTCTTCGGCGCCATCGAAAGCGCCAAGACCGGCAAGCGCATCGAAATTTCAGCATAGGATAAAGTGACGTGAGCAACCCTGCAAAATCCATTCGCATCGGCACCATGGTCAGCGGCAATAAGGGCGATGCTGCCACGCGCATCGGCGAGATCGCCGATATGGGCTTCGAGAGCTTCGAACCCTTCTTCTGGCAGACGACCAAGGGGCAGAACCTTGCCGAACTCGGCAAGCGCTGCCTCGAGGCGATCGGCGACCGTGACATCACCATCTCGACGCTCGGCATGTTCGGCAATCCGCTGGAAGAGAGCGCAATCGACCTCGAGACCTTGCAGGGCTGGAAGGACTGCATCGACAATGCCCATCATTTCGGCGCGACCTGCGTTGCCGGCTTCACCGGCCGCGTCCGCGGCAAGCCGCTGACCGACAGCCTGGCTCGCTACAAGCAGATCTGGAGCGAGCTTGCCAGGCGTGCCGCCGACAAGGGCATCAGGATCGCCTTCGAGAATTGCGCCATGGACGGCAACTGGGAAAGCGGCGACTGGAACATCGCCCACAATCCGGATGCCTGGGAACTGATCTTCAACGAGACGCCGGATGATCATATCGGGCTGGAATGGGAGCCCTGCCATCAGATGGTCTATCTGATCGACCCCATGCCGCAGATCCGCAAATGGGCGCACAAGTTCTTCCACGTCCACGGCAAGGACGCGACCATCCGCTGGGAGGTCATCAAGGAGCACGGCATCTTCGGCAAGGAGAAATTCGTCTTCATGCGCACGCCGGGTTTCGGCGACAGCAACTGGACCGACATCATTTCCGAGCTGCGCCTTGCCGGCTGGTCCGGCTCGATCGACATCGAAGGCTGGCACGACCCGGTCTATCGCGACGAACTCGAAATGACCGGCCAGGTCTATGCGCTCAACCACCTCAAGCATGCCCGGGGCGGCGAATTCGTCGTCGATCCGGTCTGATGATATCGTTTCCGGCAAGGAGGAATTGCCGGAACGGGGATAACCACAAAGGAGGAGAACCATGGCTATCCGCAAATATGCAATTCTCGGCGCTCTGGCGCTTGCAGGCGTTTCACTCTTCGGCCTTTCGGCCAAGGCCGAGGACGTCACACTGACGCTCTGGTCGCTGGATAAGGACACCCAGCCGGCGCCGAACCTCGTCAAGGAGTTCAACGCCCAGAACAACGGCATCAAGATCGAATATCGGCTGATCCAGTTCGACGACGTCGTCACCGAAGCCATGCGCGCCTATGCCACCGGCCAGGCGCCCGATATCATCGCCGTCGACAATCCGGAGCATGCGATGTTCTCATCGCGCGGCGCCTTCCTCGACCTCACCGACATGATCGCCAAGTCGACCGTCATCAAGCCGGATAATTATTTCCCCGGCCCGCTGAAATCGGTCGAGTGGGATGGCAAATATTACGGCGTGCCGAAAGCGACGAACACGATCGCGCTCTACTATAACAAGGACATGTTCAAGGCGAAGGGCCTCGATCCGGCGAAGCCGCCGCAGACCTGGGACGAGCTGGTCGAGGATGCGCGCAAGCTGACCGACCCCGCCAAAAACATCTACGGTCTCGCCTTCTCGGCCAAGGCCAATGAGGAGGGCACCTTCCAGTTCCTGCCCTGGGCGCAGATGGGCGGCGGCAGCTACGAGCATATCAATGCCGACGGCGCGGTGAAGGCGCTCGGGATCTGGAAGACGATCATGGACGAGAAGCTCGCTTCTCCAGACACGCTGACGCGCGGCCAGTGGGATTCGACCGGCACGTTCAACTCCGGCAACGCGGCCATGGCGATCTCCGGCCCCTGGGAACTCGACCGCATGACGCAGGAAGCGAAATTCGACTGGGGCGTCACCCTGCTTCCGGTTCCCAAGGAAGGGGCCGAACGCTCGTCGGCCATGGGCGATTTCAACTGGGCGATCTTCGCCAGCAGCAAACATCCGGCCGAAGCCTTCAAGGCGCTCGAATATTTCGCCTCGCAGGACGACAAGATGTTCAAGAATTTCGGCCAGCTTCCGGCCCGTTCCGACATCTCGATCCCCGAAAGCGGCCAGCCGCTGAAGGACGCCGCCCTCAAGGTCTTCCTCGAACAGCTGAAATACGCCAAGCCCCGCGGCCCGCATCCGCAATGGCCGAAGATCTCCAAGGCGATCCAGGACGCCATCCAGGCGGCGCTGACCGGCCAGATGAGCCCGAAGGACGCGCTCGACCAGGCCGCGGATAAGATCAAGGCTGTACTTGGGTGAGGCTTGCTCCCCCTTCTCCCCGGCGGGGAGAAGATGCCCGAAGGGCAGATGAGGGGGTGAGGAGCGCATGCGACGAGCATTCTGAACGCAAGTGAAGAATAGCAGACGCCGAACTCGGAGTCCCCTCATCCGGCTGCCGCCACCTTCTCCCCGCTGGGGAGAAGGGGACTACCCATCGATGGCGAAGGCCATCAACCATTTCCTCCCGGCGGGGGCCGTCTTCTCGCATCAAGCGCCAGGCGGCCCCGATCGGAGCACATCGGAGGACGCATGAAGAGGATCCTGATGAGCGTCAGAGACGGCCGCGGTTTCGATATCGTGCTCGTCGCTTTCCCGCTCGGCTTTCTGTTCCTGATGGCGGGCCTGCCGCTCATCTACAATGTGGTGATGAGTTTCCAGGAGGTCGACATGTTCAGCCTCGGGACCTTCTCGCGCCCCTTCGTCGGCTTCAAGAATTATACCGACCTTTTCGCGCAGCCGGAAACGCTGCCTATCCTCTACAATACCGTCATCTTCGTCACCGGCTCGATCGCCGGCCAGTTCCTGATCGGCTTCGGGCTGGCGCTGTTCTTCTGGGTCAATTTTCCCGGCGCCTCATGGATGCGCGGCCTGTTCCTCGTCTCCTGGGTGATGCCCGGCCTCGTCGTCGGCGCCATCTGGAACTGGATTCTCTCCGGTGATTTCGGCGTGCTGAACTTCATCCTCAGGGAAAGCGGCATCATCTCCGGCAACATCTTCTGGCGCTCGGACCCGCATTATTCGCTCTATGCCGTGATCATCGCCAATATCTGGCTCGGCACGTCGTTCAACATGATCCTGCTGTCCGTCGGCCTTGCCGGCATTCCCGCCGATCTCTACGAAGCGGCCGAACTGGACGGCGCCAATGTCTGGCAGCGGTTCTGGACGATCACACTGCCGATGATGCGCTCGACCATCGGCGCCATCATCGCGCTCGGCCTGATCTTCACACTGCAGCAGTTCGATCTCTTCGCCGCGATCACCTCGGGCGGGCCGAACAATTCCTCTAACGTCACCCAATATTGGGCCTGGGACCTTTCCTTCCGCCAATACGACTTCGCCAAGGGCGCGACGATCTCCGTCATCATGATCGTCTTCGTCATGTTCGCCTCCGTCGTCTATGTCCGCTCCACACGTCACGAGGTGCGCGGATGACGACGACCAATCGCGACCGGCTGATGCTGGCAATATCGATCGTCATGGCGGCGATCTATCTCTTCCCGCTCTATTGGATGTACATCACCGCACTGAAAAGCGGCTCGGAAATGTTCGCCACCCCGCCGAGCTTCTGGCCGGCAGCACCCCAATGGGGCACCTACACCTATGTCTGGGAAAGCCGCGACATGGGCCGCTACCTCTGGAATTCGCTGGTCATCGCTCTCGGTTCCATGGCGCTGATCACCGTGCTCGGCGTCGGCTGCGCCTATGTGCTGGCCAGATACCGCAACGTCTGGGTGGACATCGGCTTGTTCCTGATCCTGATGCTGCAGGTCCTGCCGGCCTCGCTGATGATCACGCCGATCTTCGTCGGATTCTCGCAGATCGGCATGCTCTCTTATCCCAGGCTTGCCGTCATCATCGCGGTCGCGGCCAAGAGCATGCCTTTCTTCGTCATCCTGGTGCGCGCCACCTTCATGAGCGTTCCCCAGGAGTTGGAAGAGGCGGCCCTCGTCGACGGTAATTCCCGCGTCGGCGCCTTCTTCAACATCGTGCTGCCGCTCGCCCGCAACGGCATTCTCGTCAGCGCCATCCTGATCTTCATGCAGGCCTTCGGCGAATTCGTCTATTCGAAGTCGATGATCCAGGCGGTCGACCTTCAGCCGGCAAGCGTCGGTCTCAACTCCTTCATGGGGCCGAACACCAACGAGTGGAACAACATCATGGCCTACGCGACGATGTATGTGACGCCGATCCTTGCCATCTTCGTTCTCTTGCAGCGCCGCATCGTATCCGGCCTCACCTCTGGAGCCCTCAAATGACCACACAGATCGAGCTAAGAGGCGTCAACAAATATTACGGCGCCTTCCACGCCCTGAAGAACATCGACCTGTCGATCGCCAAGGGTACTTTCGTCGCGCTCGTCGGCCCTTCGGGCTGCGGCAAGTCCACATTGCTGCGCTCGCTTGCCGGTCTTGAAAGCATCTCGACCGGCGACCTCCGGATCGCCGGCGAGCTGATGAACGGCGTGCCGCCGCGCAAGCGCGACGTCGCCATGGTCTTCCAGTCCTATGCGCTTTACCCGCATATGACAGTCGAGGAGAACCTGACCTACAGCCTGCGCATCCGCGGCATCGCCAAGGCGGAAGCCAAGAAGGCGGCCGAGGAAGTGGCGGCAACGACAGGCCTTTCGCATCTCCTGAAGCGCTACCCGCGCGAACTGTCCGGCGGACAGCGCCAGCGCGTTGCCATGAGCCGCGCCATCATCCGCCATCCCAAGGCCTTCCTGTTCGACGAGCCGCTGTCCAACCTCGATGCGGCGCTGCGCGTCCATATGCGCAAGGAAATCCGGTCGCTGCACGACCGGCTGAACGCAACCTTCGTCTACGTCACGCACGATCAGGTCGAAGCGATGACGATGGCCGACCACGTGGTGGTGATGCGCGACGGCATCATCGAGCAGCAGGGCGCGCCGCTCGATCTCTACGATCGGCCGGCAAACCGCTTCGTCGCTGGCTTCATCGGCTCGCCGGCGATGAATTTCATTCCCGCGATCGTCGCCGAAGATGGGACGAGCCTGGTGCTGGATTTCGGCGCGGTAAAGCCGAGGCTCGCGAGCTCTCGCGCCCTTGAACCGGGACGCAAGCTCGTCGCCGGCATCCGGCCGGAACATATCGGCGTCGTCGAGCCCGGGCATGGCAGTTTCGACGTGCCGATCGCCTTCGTCGAATCGACCGGCTCGTCGACCTTCATCGTCGCAGCCACCGAACCGGAACTGACAATCGTCGAGACGCGCCGCGACAGGGTCAAGGCGGGAGACATGATTGGACTCTCGGTCGATCCGGCCCAGATCCATCTCTTCGATGCGTCGACGGACCGATTGATATAACAACCGGTGGACAGGGGCGGCGGTCAGCTTCATAAAACCATCATCGGCCTCTGCGAAGGGATTGCTTCCGCACGAGTCATTTCCGTCACATCTGCAGCATCCGGATCTTCTCATGGCATCCTCCCCGATATCAGCGCGTCTTTCGCCGGCCACGTCGCCCCGCCTCGTCGTGCTGGCCGAAACGGTCCTGAAGGCGGGCGAAACCGCCCGCGCCTCGCTTCGGCGGCGGACGTCGGCGGAAATGCTGGCCAAGGCGCCGCGCGACTATCAGACCGAGATCGATGTCGCCGTCGAGCGGATCATCGTCGACGAAATGACCAAGGCCTTCCCGGATTACGCCATCCAGGGCGAGGAAGCCGTCGGCAACCGCATGGGCGGACCGGACACGCCGATCATCTACATCGACCCGATCGACGGCACCACCAACTACGCCTGGGGCCTCCCGCATTTCGGCATGACGATCGCGATCGCCGAAGGCGGCAGGCTCGTCGCCGGCGTCGTCTATGACGCCATGCAGGACGAGTTGTTCAGCGCCGAGCGCGGCGGCGGCGCCTATCTCGATGGCGAGCGCATCAGCTGCGCCGATGTCGGCGACGTCGAGAACGTGCTTATCGGTGCCGGCCTGCCGATCCCCGGCCAGGTCAAGGCGGTTGCGGAAGAGACCTATTTCGACGCGATCAAACGGCTGATAGCCAATACGGCGGGCGTGCGCCGCCTCGGCTCGGCGGCTTTGTCGATCGCCTATGTCGCCTGCGGCCGGCTGGATGGATTCTTCGAGGACGGGCTTTCGATCCACGATTTCGGCGCCTCGGCGCTGATGGTCGAGGAGGCGGGCGGCATCGTCACCCGATTTTCCGGCGCAGAAGTCAAAGGCCCCGGCGATATCCTTGCCGCCAGCAAGGTACTGCACCCCTGGCTCAAGGAAGGCTTCGAGATCAAGGGCTGAAGCGGCGACGAAGGAATTGCACGACAGTACCTGCTGCGCCGTATGGAAATCGGCGGTTGGAAACACTATCTCCCGGGAAACAAGGAGACACCCAATGACCGAAGAACGTGCAGTGCTCGCCGGCGGCTGCTTCTGGGGCATGCAGGACCTCATCCGCCGGTATAAGGGCGTGATCTCGACCCGCGTCGGCTACACCGGCGGCGACGTACCGAACGCCACCTACCGCAACCACGGAACCCATGCCGAAGCGATCGAAATCATCTTCGATCCCGCCAGGATCAGCTATCGCGACATCCTCGAATTCTTCTTCCAGATCCACGATCCGAGCACGCGCAACCGCCAGGGCAACGACGTCGGCACGAGCTATCGCTCGGCGATCTTCTATACCAGCCCCGAGCAGGAGCGTGTCGCCAGGGATACGATCGCCGATGTCGACGCATCGGGCCTGTGGCCCGGCAAGGTCGTCACCGAAGTCGTGCCGGTCGGCGATTTCTGGGAGGCCGAGCCCGAGCACCAGGACTATCTGGAGCGGATCCCGAACGGCTATACCTGCCACTTCGTCCGGCCCGGCTGGAAACTGCCGGTTCGTCAGAAGATCGCCTGAGCCATCAGGCCTCCATCGCCGCGCGGCTGGTTTGCAGAAGTGCGGCGATGAGGTTTGCCCGCGGCGATGAACGCGTCGCGACAATGCCGACCGTGCGCATGGCCGACGCACGCGGCAGGGGCAGCTTGACGATATCGAGCCCAGCCGGCCATGGCGGCGCCCAATCCGGCACAATCGAGATCCCGAGACCGCGATTGACCATCACCGCGATCGCCTCGAGCGCGTCGAGTTCATAACGCTCGATGGGGCGAATGCCGATCTCGCGCAGATATTCGTCGGCGATATGGCCGCCCCATTGGTTGCGATCGTAGCGGATGAAGGGTTGGGTCCTCAGCAGCTCGAGCGGATCGGCCCCCTGGAAGCCTCGCGGCGCGATCAGCACGAGGGGTTCCTGGCGCAGCGTATTGAAGGTCAACGTCTTCTGCATCGGAAATCGCGGTTCGATGATGAAGGCCGCATCCAGCGCGCCGTTCAGAACCTCGGTATAGAGATCCATCGAAGCGCCCGGCCGGATGAAGATCTCGATCAGCGGAAAATCCTGGGCAAGGCGGTGGAGAATGTCGGGAACAAGACCCGTCAGAGCCGTGTTGATCGCGCCGAGCCGCATCTCGCCCGAGATCGTTGCGGTACCGGCCATCGCTTTCAGGTCGCGTGTATCGCGCACCAGGTCCCTGCAGCGTTCGAGAATGGCAAAACCCGCCTCGGTCGGCCGCATGACGCGGCCGGAACGCACCAGCAGCCGTACCCCCAATTCGGCCTCCAACGCACGGATGCGCTGGGCGACGGCGGCCGGCGTCAGGTTCAGCCGCTGGGCGGCCTGCGCCAGCGAGTGCCGCTCGGCAACGACAATGAAGGTTTCGAGAAAACGCGTGTCCATCGATAGTTTTTCTATCTCCTGAACGAAGCAAAAGCGATATTTTATTTACAGTCCGATGCTCCGAAAGATGGCTCGACCCTATGAGGAGACGAGCGACATGGATTTTGGCCTCACGGACAAGACGGCCCTGGTGCTTGGCGCCGGCGGCGGACTGGGCAGTGCGATCGCCGCCAGGCTTGCGAGCGAAGGCGCCAGAATTGCCGCTGCGGATATCGATCTCGCCGCCGCGCAAAAGACCGCAGCCGCAATCGAATCCGAAGGCGGCAAGGCGCTGGCGCTGCAATGGGACCTTGCCGATCTCGCCTCGATCGATGCGCAGGTCGCAGCAATCGAACGTGACTTCGGACCGGTCGATATCCTCATCAACAATACCGGCGGCCCGCCGCCGACCACGGTCTCCGGCCAGGACGCTGATATCTGGAACCGGTATTTCCAGAGCATGGTGCTCTCCGTCATCTCGATAGCCGATCGTGTCCTGCCTGGGATGCGGGCGCGCAAATGGGGGCGCATCGTCACCTCGACCTCGTCGGGCGTGGTCGCGCCGATCCCCAATCTCGGCATCTCGAACGCGTTGCGCCTGTCGCTGGTGGGATGGTCGAAAACCTTGGCGCGCGAGGTCGGCCGCGACGGCATCACCGTCAACATCGTTCTGCCGGGCCGCATCGCCACCGGCCGCATCACCTTCCTCGATGAGCAGAAGGCCAAGCGCGAAAACCGATCCATCGATGACGTCATCACTGAGAGTACCGGCGGCATTCCGCTCGGCCGTTATGGCCGGCCGGAAGAATACGGCAATGTCGTCGCCTTCCTGGCGAGCGAACCCGCCTCCTATCTGACCGGATCGGTAATCCGCGTCGACGGCGGCATGATCCAGAGCATCTGAACGAAACCCGATTGGAAACGATACCATGGCCCTCGACGCTCAAGCGATAGCAACCCTCAACACCGTCTCGACGGCAACCCTGACGACCGTTCTTCTGAAGAAGGGACTGCGGAACGTCTGGATTCGCGGCGCCGTTCCGTTGAAGCCCGGCCAGCCGCGCATCGTCGGCCCGGCCTTCACCCTGCGCTTCGTTCCGGCCCGTGAAGATCTGGCGACACCCGCATCCTGGGCCTCGCCGATCTCGACTCGTGCCGCAATCGAGGCGATGCCTGAAGGTTGCGTTGCGGTCGTCGATGCGATGGGTGTCACCGATGCCGGCATTTTCGGCGATATCCTCTGCGCTCGCATGCAGAAGCGCGGTGTCGCGGCCCTCGTCACCGACGGCGTCGTGCGCGACCTCGCCGGTGTACTCGACAGCCGCCTGCCGGTCTGGTGCCGCGGCGTCGCAGCTCCCCCTTCGGTCGCCGGCCTCACATTCGTCGCCTGGCAGCAGCCGATCGGTTGCGGCGGCGTCGCGGTCTTCCCCGATGACATCATCGTCGTCGACGAGGACGGCGCGGTGCTGATCCCAGCCGATCTCCTGGACACCGTGCTTGATGAAGCGCCGGAACAGGAGCGCATGGAAGCCTGGATCATGGCCAGGATCGATGACGGCGTGCCGCTGCCCGGCCTCTATCCGATGAACGCCGACACCAGGGCGCTCTACGAGACTTCGAAGAAATAGGCCTCTGAATAAGACGGATTGAAGGGGGCTGCGGCTTCGCGACCCCTCAGTTTGTTGAAAGCCTCGTTCTTTACTCGGCGTCATCCACGGCCTTGTGCCGAGGACCTGCTGAGCCGGCTGTAGATACTCGGGACAAGCCCGAGCATGACGAAAGAGGAGTTGGCCGGCCTTTGTCAGCAGTCTCGCGGGTCGCAGCTTTGCTGCCCCATATTGCTGACTCCGATCCAAAGCCGCTCCCGTAGGCCGGCAAGTCTCCGCCGCCTCTCAATAATGAGGCGTGTAATCCCGACCGCCGTCGATCCGCGTCGGGCGCCCGTCCAGGAAAAGCTCGCCGATGCGCGGCGCCGAGCGGGCGATGACCTTGCCGCGGCGGATTACCGCCAGCCGGTTGGGCTTCAGCCGCAACGCCTCCAGCGTGTCGCTTGCCTGGAGGATGACGAGGTCGGCATTGCATCCCTTCTCCAGGCCATAGGCTGCAATCCCCATCGTCCTCGCCGAATTGACGGTCAGCGCGGCGAAGATCTTCTTCTTGTCGTCGATGCCGGCCATCTGTGCGACATGGATCGCCATGTGGCCGACCTCCAGCATGTCGCCGGACCCCATCGAATACCAGGGATCCATGACGCAATCGTGCCCGAAGGAGACATTCAGCCCGGCATCCATCAGCTCGCGGACCCGGGTCATGCCGCGGCGTTTCGGATAGGTATCGTGCCGGCCCTGCAGCATGATGTTGATCAGCGGATTGGGGATCACATTGATCTCGGCCTCCGCCATCAGCGGGATGAGCTTGGAAACATAATAATTGTCCATCGAATGCATCGAGGTCAGATGCGAGCCGGCGACACGTCCTTGCAGACCGAAGCGGATGGTTTGCGCGGCCAGCGTCTCGATATGGCGCGAGAGCGGATCGTCGGTTTCGTCGCAATGCATGTCGACCGGCAGGCCGCGCTCGGCGGCGATGCGGCAGAGCGCCTCGACCGACGCCGTGCCGTCGCCCATCGTCCGTTCGAAGTGAGGAATGCCGCCGACGATGTCAACGCCCATATCGAGCGCCCGGCTGAGCGCGTCGATCGCCCCCGGCGAGCGGTAATAACCGTCCTGGGGAAAGGCGACCAGTTGTAGATCGATATAAGGCGCGACCTTTTCGCGGACCTCGATCATCGCCTCGACGGTCACCAGTCTGGGATCGCTGGTATCGACATGGCTGCGGATGAAAAGCAGGCCTTGCGTGACCGCGAGATCGCAATAGCGCAGCGCGCGGTCAACCAATTCCTCCTTGGTCACGATCGGGCGCAGCTCCCCCCAGAGCGCGATCCCTTCCAGCAGCGTACCCGACACATTCATCCGCGGCAGGCCGAGCGATAGCGTCGCGTCCATGTGAAAATGCGGATCGACGAAAGGCGGGCTGACCAGCCTGCCGGTTGCGTCGATTTCCTCCGGCGCCTGCGCCTGCAGATTGCGCTCGACCGCCATGATCCTGTCGCCCTCAATGCCGATGTCGATGCCTGTTCGGCCATCGGGGAGATTTGCGTTTCTGACGATTAGATCGAACATCGGAACCTCGTTGGAAAAGGCGGCTTCACCGCTCACCGCGACGATAGGGCTGCATCAGCGCCTGCGGGACGCGGGCGCGGCGGGCCATGATGGCAAGAGCGGCAATGGAAAGGATATAGGGCGTCATCAGGAAAAGCTGATAGGGCACGAGGCCGCTCAGCGCCGTTTGCAGCCGAAGCTGAAAGGCATCGAAGAAGGCGAAGAGCAGGGCCCCGAACAGCGCGCGGCCCGGCCGCCAGGAGGCGAACACGACGAGCGCGATGCAAATCCAGCCGCGCCCCTGCACCATGGTCGGAAAAAAGCTGTTGAACGCCGACAATGTCAGGAAAGCGCCGCCCATTCCCATCAGCGCGCTGCCGATGATGACTGCGCCGTATCGCACCTTCATCGGATTGACGCCCTGGGCTTCGGCTGCATGCGGATTTTCGCCGGTCATGCGGATTGCAAGCCCCACGGGCGTTCGGAAGATGATATAGGCCATCAGCAGGGCGATAAGGATCGCAAGATAGGTCGGCGCCGTCTGCGTAAAGAAGGCCGGGCCGATGAACGGCAGCGTCGAGAGACCGGGGATGGCGATCGGCTGGAACGGCACGATGGTGGGCGGTGTATTGGCAAGCGGCACGATCAGCCGGAAGACATAATAGCTGAAACTGGAGGCAAAGAGCGTGACGCCGAGACCGGAGACGTGCTGGGACAGGCCGAGCGTCACCGTCAGCGACGCATGCAGCAGGCCGAAGGCGCCGCCGGCGATTGCGGCGATCAGCAGGCCGGTCCACAGATCGGCGCCGTGATAGACGGAAAGCCAGCCGATCATCGCGCCGAAGGTCATGATGCCTTCGATGCCGAGATTGAGCACGCCGGCCCGTTCGCAGAGCAGCGCACCGAGCGTGCCGAAAATCAGCGGCGTGGCGATCCGCAAGATTGCCGCCCAGAGCCCGGCAGACGCGATGATATCGAACAATTGCGTCATCGCCGGATCCTGTATTGGGTGAAGAACAAGGCGATCAGCATCGTCAGGAGCGACAGCGCCACCGTGACGTCGGCAATATAGGTCGGGATGCCGAGACCGCGGCTCATGCCGTCGGCGCCGACGAACATGGTGGCCGTGAAAATGGCGGCGAAGACCACGCCCAGCGGATTGAGATTGGCGAGCATCGCGACGACGATGCCGGCATAGCCGAAGCCGGGCGACAGGTCCGTCGTCACATAACCCTTGACGCCCATCACCTCGATCGCGCCGGCGAGGCCCGCAAGCCCGCCCGAGACACAGGCTACTTTCACCAGCGTCCTGCCGAGCGGCACGCCTGCGAAGACCGCGCCGGCGGGACTAAGGCCTGCTGCGCGGGACTGCATGCCGAAGACCGTGCGGGACTGGACGAAGTGGACGGCGACCGCCAAGGCGATCGCGATCGCAAGGCCGATATGCAGGCGCGAGCGGGCGATCAGCTTCGGCAGCATGGCATGATCGCTGACGGATTGCGACTGCGGCCAGCCGAAGGCAAGCGGATCCTTGAGCACGCCGTCTATCAGCATCGAGACGAACAGCACGGCGATGAAATTCATCAGCAGGCTTGTGACGACCTCATCGACCGAAAAGCGCAACCTCAGCCAAAGCGGGATCAAGATCAGCACCATGCCGGCAATGGCACCAACCAGCAGCAGCAGTGGAATGAGAATGGGTGCCGGGAGATTGCCGAGCAGTTTCGAGCTTGCCGCCGCAACGGCGATGGCGCCGAGATAGAACTGGCCCTCGGCGCCGATATTCCAGAGCCGCGCCCGAAAAGCGACGGCGGCGGCAAGTCCGGTCAGCATCAGCGGCGTTGCCCGCGTCAGCGTTTCGGTCGCCGAAAGCCGCGAGCCGAAGGCGCCGGTCAGGATGCGCCAATAGGCATCGAGAACAGGTGCGCCGGCGATCGAGATCAGGATGCCCGCCAGCGCCAGCGCCGCTATGATGGCGATGACGGGCGTGACGATCAGCAGGTAAAGCGGGCGGTGCTCGCGGCGCTCAAATCGCATGGTCGGCCTCGCGGGTCTCTTGCCATTCGCCCGACATCATCAGCCCCAGCTTGCGGGCATCGGCGCCGTCGGCGTCAACGGGCGGCGACAAGCGGCCGCCGACAATCGCCTGTATGCGGTCTGCAAGCGCGATCACCTCGTCGAGATCCTCCGATATCAGCAGCACGGCGGTTCCCTGCCGGCGGGCTTCGAGCAAGCGCGCGTGCACGGCGGCAACAGCCCCTTCATCGAGGCCGCGGGCAGGCTGTGCCGCGATCAGAATGCGCGGCCGCCGATAGAGGCTGCGCCCGAGAATGAGCTTCTGCATATTGCCGCCGGAAAGCAGCCGCGTGCGGATCGCCGGGCCGCCGCCGCGAACGTCGAAGCCGTCGATGATCTCTCTCGCAAAGGCCATGCCGGCCTTGCGGTTGACGAGACCGTGGCGCGAGAAGGCCGACGAGGCGATGCGCTCCAGCACGGCGTTTTCCCAGATCGCCATTTCGCCGATCACGCCCTCATGGTTGCGGTCCTCGGGAATGCGGCCGATACCGGCATCGACGACATCGGCGACGCCGAGATTGCCGACCACCTCGCCGAACAGGCTGAGGTCGCCGCCGCTGCGCGCCAGCGTGCCGGAAAGAAGATGCGCCAACGCCGCCTGGCCGTTGCCCGAAACGCCGATAATGCCGAGGATCTCGCCCTGGTGCAGCCGGAAGCTGATCGATTTCAGTCGCTCGATGCCGCCGGTGCGCACGGTCACACTTGAAGCCTCGAGCGCAACGGCGCCGGGTGTCGACGGTTCGCGAACGGGCCGCGTCACCCGGCGTCCGACCATCAGCTCGGCGAGTTCCGCCTTGCTGGTTTCCGACGCCCTGCGCTCGGCAACCATCTTGCCGGCGCGCAGCACGACGATGCGGTCGGCCGCCGCCATCACCTCGTCGAGCTTATGCGAGATGAAGATCAGCGACAGGCCCTGGCGGGCCATTTCCTTCAGCGTCGTGAACAGCCGTTCGGCCTCGATATTGGTCAGCACCGCCGTCGGCTCGTCGAGAATCAGGATGCGGGCGTCGTTGTAAAGCGCCTTGAGGATCTCCACCCGCTGCTGCTCGCCGACGGAGAGGTCGCCGAGGCGGGCATCCGGATCGACCTGAAGGCCGAAGCGCCCTGAAATCGCCAGGAGCTTCTTGCGCGCCTGGGATGTTGCCGAGCGCCAGGACCACAGCCCTTCCGTGCCGGTCATGACATTTTCGAGAACGGTGAGATTGGGCGCGAGCGAGAAATGCTGATGCACCATGCCGACGCCGGCGCGGATCGCCGCGCGCGGCTTGCCCTGCGGCAGCTCGGCGCCCTCGATCAGAATTCGGCCGGCATCCGGCACATAGTGGCCGAAAAGGATGCTCATCAGCGTGGTCTTGCCCGCGCCGTTCTCGCCGAGCAGGGCGACGACCTCGCCTTTGGCAAGCGTCATGGAAATATCGTCATTGGCGAGATTGGCGCCGAAGCGTTTGCTGACGCCGACAATTTCCAGAACAGGCCCGGTCATGACGGCAACCCCGCCACCGGAAAACGGTGCTGCCATCGCCCCTCGGCCTCCAGGCGCGCCGCCAGCGACAGAAGCCGGGGCTCGTGCCCCATCGGCATCATGAGTTGCACCGGCAGCGGCATGGCGTGCTCATCCTCTCCGAAAGGCAGCGTCAAAGCAGGAAAACCCGAAATATTGGCAAGGCAGGCAAGCGGCGCAAACGCGGTCATTCGCTCCAGATGCAGATCGGTGTCGGCATGATCGGACGGAAAGGAGCCGATCGCAAGAGGCGCGGAGGCGAGCATCGGCATCAGGATGCAGTCGACCTTGTCGAACAGCGCCCAGACGGCGTGGCTCACCAGCACCGCATCGTTCAGCGTTTTCCAGAGTTCGGTGGCCGCAAGCGCACGTCCGCGTCTAGCGAAAGCCTGCGTGAGGGGCTCGGCCCTGCTTTCCTCAAGGTCTGCCGCCTCGATGAGGGCGGCGAGGTTGACGGAAACGATATCGGCGAAGGCACAGCTGCTGGCGGCGGCGCTCCATTCGAAATCGGCCCAGGCCAATGGAATGATGGCGTGTCCGTCCTTCTCCAGCACCCGCGCGGCGTCCGCGACGGCTGCAAGGCGATCACCCTCGGTCGGGTGGGCCGGTCCGGTATCGGTCAACAGGCCGATCCGCAAACGGCCTGTGTCGACATCGACGGGAGCGGGATCCGGAACGGGTCCGTGTGCATTGCCGCTCAGACTGCCGAAGATCAGTGCCGTATCCCGCACCGAGCGGCAGACCGCAAATTCACTCGCGATGCCGGCAAGGTAGTTGCCGAAAGAAGGTCCGCCGGGGATAGCGCCGCGGGTCGGCTTCATTCCGACCAGGCCGCAACAGGCGGCGGGCACGCGGATCGAGCCGCCGGCATCGGTGGCATGGGCAATCGCGACGATTCCGGCGGCAACCGCTGCCGCCGCACCGCCCGACGAGCCGCCGGCGGTGCGCGTGGGATCGAGCGGGTTGCGACAGACAGGCCCGATTGCCGGTTCGCTGGCGAGCGAAAGGCCGAATTCCGGGCTCGTCGTCAGGCCGAGCAGACAGAAGCCTGCGTCGCGGAACCGCGAAGCGAGATCGGAGTCGGCTCCGCCGCCTTTTCTCTCGAAGAGGCGGGAACCGGCCGTTACCGGCAGTCCGCGGAAGGGACCGCCGAGATCCTTCGCCAGGGTCGGCACGCCGGCAAAGGGCCGCGCGGTGAAACGATCGGGCGCGCGCTGCCGTTCCTCGTCGCAGGCCTTTGCGGCCGCGAGACCCAAAGCGCCGTCGAGATAGGCGATCGCGCCGAGCGGCGCATGCCGCGCGGCGGCCTCAAGCGAGATCTGCATCGCTTCTGCAGCGCTCAGGCTGCCATGCCTGATCGCTGCCGCCAACTCCGTCGCATCGCCCTGCATCAGCCGAACTACTTCGGCTCTTCCATCATCTTCGGAACTTCGAAGGTGCCGGCCTTGATCTCCGCCCGCTTGGCTTCCATCGCGGCTTCCGCCTCGGCAGGCGCAACACCCTTGACGAAGACGATATCGCTGCCGCCTTCCTTCATCAGACCGTAAGAGGTGTAGTTCCTGCCGACCGGTTTGCCGGCAGCGACATCGGCGATCGCGGCATCGAGGATCGGGCGGAAATACCACATGGCGTTGGCAAACACCGTATCGGGATAACGCGGCGTATAATCGACGAGCGAGCCGACCGACTTGATGCCGCGTTCCTTGGCGGCATCGGCCGTGCCGATGCGCTCACCGAACAGGATATCGGCGCCGGCGTCGATCTGGGCGAGGCCGGCCTCGCGGGCCTTCGGCGGGTCGAAGAAGGTGCCGATGAACGAGACGAGGTGCTTCGCGTCGGGATTGACGGCCTTGACGCCCGCGGCAAAGGCGTTGATCAGCATGTTGACTTCGGGGATCGGAATGGCGCCGACCGAACCGACGACGTTCGACTTGGTCATCTTGCCCGCAAGCATGCCGGCCAGATAGGCGCCGTCATGATTCCAGGTGCCGAAGACGCCGAAATTGTCGCCGGCCTGCTCGCCGCTCGAACCCAGCACGAAAGCGGTGTCGGGATAGTCGGCAGCAACCTGCCGCGCTTCCTTCTCCACCGCATAGGCTTCGCCGATGATCAGCTTGTTGCCCTGTTCGGCATATTCGCGCATGGCGCGCGGATAATCGGTGCCGGAGACACCTTCGGAAAAGACATATTCGATGACGCCTTCCTTGGCGGCGTCCTGGAGGGCCTTGTGAAGACAGGAATTCCAGGCGTTTTCAACCGGCGACGCATGGATGCCGGCAACTTTCAGCGGGGCGGCGGCCCTTGCGAGCGGGACGAAGCTGCTGACGCCGAGCGCAATGCCCGATGCAATCACTGCCCGGCGTGAAATCAGGATGTCTTTGGTCATCGATTGCTCCCCTTTTTTTACCGTCTGGTTCAAAAATCATAGTAGCGCCTAAAAAGGTGTCAAGGAGAGAACAGGCTTAAAAATCAGGCTGATCGACCCCTTCGGCTCTTTCCTCGTCCGCCGAATTTTTGCGTGCCTCCATGGCGTCGCGACTTGGCGGAAAGACCGCGGCGTGGCAGGCTGCACCCCGATACCGCCGCGCTTCCCGGTTGAGAATTTCCGTTCCAATAATCACCTCTTTCGCTTCGGCGCGAGGAGAGCGCGGACCGGATCCGCAGGGCTTGGCGCGACGATATTTGCAGGATATGCAGAGAACTATTGGGTGGGGAAATAAGAAAATGGGTGATGGAGAAGACGCCTCGCGGCGGCCGATCGCGAGCCGGTCGTCGTCCTGGGCGATCGGCCTGAGTGCGTGGCAGGCGCGCACCGGCGTCACGCGCACGACAAGGCTTGCCCGTTCACTGGAGAGACTATGAGCGCACTCGTCCGTCGTCTTCTCGTGCTGCTCGTCCGTGTCATGGTCGGCGCCCGAAGCGAGTGGCGGGGCTGTACGCCCGACACGCGCCGCCGCATCTATTTCGCCAATCACAACAGCCATGTCGATACGGTCGCCGTCATGGCCGCCCTGCCGTATCAGGTGCGGCGGCTGACCCATCCGGTTGCAGCGCGCGATTATTGGGGTACCGGCGCCTTTCGTCGTTTCATCGCCGAGAAAGGTCTGCGCGCCGTCCTGATCGACCGCAAGCCTCTGCCGGACAGCAACCCGCTGGAACCACTCGAGCGCCTGCTCGAGGAGGGTCGTTCGATCCTGATTTTTCCGGAAGGGACGAGAAGCGCCACCGACGAGGTCGCCCCGTTCCGCAGCGGCATCTATCGCCTGGCCTGCCGTTTCCCCGACGTCGATCTCGTGCCGATCCATCTCGACAACCTCCAGCGCATCCTGCCCAAGGGGAGCATGCTGATCGTGCCGATCACCTGCACGGCGCGCTTCGGCAAGCCGCTGCGCGTCGAACCGGGCGAGGAAAAGGGCGCCTTCCTGGCCCGCGCCCGCGCCGCCGTCATCGAGCTCGCGGATGGAGGGCACATCGCATGACCAGCCTTTTCTCCATCGTCCTTGCCGCAATCCTCGGCCTGCTTGCCGTCGCCTCGGCGATCGGCTTCATCCTGCAGCGGCGCGCGACCGAGCCCGGCTCCGTCGCCACCGTCCACAACCTCAACGCCCGTATCCGCTCCTGGTGGATCATGGTCGCGGTGTTCGGCGGCGCCATCCTGCTCGGCGATACGGCGACGGTCATCCTGTTCGCAGTTCTGTCCTTCATGGCGCTGCGCGAATTCTGGACGCTGACGCCGTCGCGGCGCGGCGATCATCTGGCACTGTTCCTGTCCTTTTTCGTGGTCCTGCCGGTGCATTACGTGCTGCTCGGAACGCAGTGGTACGGCCTGTTTTCTATCTTCATCCCGGTCTATGCCTTCCTGATCCTGCCGGCAGTGGCGACGCTGACGGGCGACGTCAACGAGTTCCTGGCGCGGACCGCCAGGGTGCAATGGGGATTGATGCTGACGGTTTATTCGATCAGCCACGCGCCGGCACTGCTGATGCTTGAGACCGGTACGCCGTCCGCGCTTCTTCTCGTCTATCTGGTCATCGTCGTGCAGCTCAGCGACGTCTTCCAGTATGTCTGGGGCAAGCTTCTCGGAAAGCACCGCTTCTCGCCGAATATCAGCCCGTCGAAAACGCTCGAAGGCCTGATCGGCGGCGGCGCCTCGGCCATCCTTCTGGGAACGCTGCTCTATCGCCTGACGCCGTTCTCACCGCTGCAGGCGGCGGCCGTCAGCACCGTCATCGTCGTCGCCGGCTTCTTCGGCGGCTTCGTGCTGTCGGCGATCAAACGCGACCTCAACGCCAAGGATTGGGGCTATGTGATCGAAGGCCATGGTGGGGTGCTCGACCGCCTCGACTCCATCACCTTCGCCGCACCGCTGTTCTTCCACATCGTCCGCTACTGGTTCACCACCTGAAGATCGACACGCGAAAGCGAAGGCTTATTTCATCATCTCCATCGACGATGCGTGCGCCCTCGCCATGGCGTCCTGGAGATCGTCGATCGGCGTCGCGTCCACCATCTTCTTGCCCTCGAGCTCTTTCGGCATTTTCCAGCCAGGATCGATGCCTTCCATGTTCGGCAGTTCGTGGGCGATACCCTTATGGCAGTCGATGCAGGTCGCCTGGCCTGAAAGCAGATATCGGCTGTGGATATCGGCGGCACGCTGTGTCTGCTTCTGAAAATCCATTGCCACCGCCGAATGGCAGTTGCGGCATTCCAGGCTGTCATTGGCCTTCATGCGCGCCCATTCGTGCTGGGCGAGCTCCAGCCGCTTCTCCAGAAACTTCGGCCGGGTGTTGATCGTGCCGAATATCTTGCCCCAGACCTCCTTCGAGGCCTGCATCTTGCGGGCGATCTTGTCGGTCCACTGATGCGGCACGTGGCAGTCGGGACAGGTCGCCCGCACACCCGACCGGTTGGAAAAATGGATGGTGCGCGAAAGCTCCTGATACACGTTGTCGTGCATTTCATGGCAGGAGGTGCAGAATTTTTCGGTGTTGGTCAGTTCGAGCGCGGTATTGAACGCGCCCCAGAAGATGACGCCGCCGACAAAGCCGCCAAGCGTCAGCACGCCCAACCCGATCGTTGCCGCCGGCGTCGTCAGGATCGACCACGCCCACAAAATCGCTTTCCTGACAAATGCGATCATGACGCTCACTCGCTTCCGGCTGGTTTGAAACCCAGGTCGCTCATATCCTTGAATTGATTGGGGACGAGCGGCTGGGTATCGGCCTGCGGCACATGGCATGCCGTACAGAAGTAGCGGCGCGGGGAGACGTCGGCGAGCATCTGGCCGTCACGGGTCATATAGTGCGTGACACTGATCATCGGGGCGCCGCTGTCCTGGGTGAATTCCCGCTTGTGGCAGGAGAGGCAGCGGTTGGCATTGACCGACAGTTCATAGCCTTCGATCGAATGCGGGATAATCGGCGGCTGATCCGGATAGGCTCGCATCCTGCGCTGGTCATCGACGATCCACTTCGGCAGGGGCTTGGCAGCCCCGGTTTCCATGGAGGCTGTCGGGCCCTCCAGCTGCGGGACGGTTTGCTGGAGCACCTGGCCAACGGCTGCCGTCGCCAGGAATACGACGATGCCGGCTGCGATTGCCTGCCATTCCGGTCGCCTTACACGGCGGAAAGAATCTTGACCGCGCATTTCTTGAAATCCGTCTGCTTGGAGATGGGATCGGTGGCGTCCAGCGTGACCTTGTTGATCAACTGGCTGGCGTCGAACCAGGGGACGAAGATGACACCCGGCGGCATTCGATTCCTGCCCCTGACATCGATGCGCGAGCGAATCTCGCCGCGGCGGGAAACGATGCGCACCTCCGCTCCCTGGTTGATGCCGCGCTTGCGGGCATCTTCGGCGTTCATGAAACATCGCGCGCCGGGAAACGCCCGGTAGAGCTCCGGGACCCTCATCGTCATCGATCCGGAGTGCCAGTGTTCGAGGACACGCCCGGTGACGAGCCAGAAATCGAATTCGTCGTCGGGAGATTCGGCCGGCGGCTCATAGGGCACGGCCAGGATGACGGCCCTGCCGTCCTTCTGGCCGTAGAACTTCACTCCCTCGCCGGGTTTTACATAGGGGTCGTAGCCTTCCCGATATCGCCAACGCGTTTCCTGGCCATTGACCACCGGCCAGCGCAGCCCACGCACCTCGTGATATGTGTCATAAGGCGCGAGGTCATGGCCGTGCCCGCGCCCGAAGGAGGCATACTCCTCGAACAGGCCTTTCTGGATATAGAATCCGAAGGCCTTGGCTTCGGCATTGTCATATTCGGCGCTGATCTCGCCAAGCGGAAATCGATCGACCTCGCCGTTGTGAAAGAGCACGTCGAAGAGCGTTTTTCCCCGATAGTCCGGATTGGCGTCGAGGATCTCCTTCGACCACGCCTCGTCGGTGGTAAAGCGCTTCGAGAACTCGACGATCTGCCAGAGATCGGATCGCGCCTCGCCCTTGGCCTGGACGAGCTGGTGCCAGACATGTGTGCGCCGTTCGGCATTTCCATAGGCGCCTTCCTTCTCGACCCACATCGCTGCGGGAAGGATCAGGTCGGCACTCAACGCGGTTATGGTCGGATAGGCATCCGAAACCACGACAAAATTGTCGGGGTTGCGATAACCCTGCCAGGTCTCGTTGCTGGTGTTCGGTCCTGCCTGGACGTTGTTGTTGACCTGCACCCAATAGAAGTTCAGCTTGCCGTCCTTCAGCATACGGTCCTGCTGGACCGCATGATATCCGGGCTGTTCCGGAATAATCCCCTGCGGGATATGCCAGATTTCTTCGGCATGCTTGCGGTGCTCGGGGTTCGTCACCGTCATGTCGGCGGGAAGACGATGCGCGAAGGTTCCCACCTCACGAGCCGTCCCGCAGGCCGACGGCTGGCCGGTGAGGGAGAACGGGCTGTTTCCCGGCTCGGAGATCTTCCCGGTCAGCAAATGCAGATTGTAGACCATCTGGTTTGCCCAGACGCCGCGGACATGCTGGTTGAAGCCCATCGTCCACAGCGACATCACCTTGCGGCCGGGATCGGCGTAGAGTTCCGCAAGCTGCTCCAGGAATTCCGGATCGACGCCGGTGAGCTTGGAGGTCTTCTCCAACGTATATTCACCGACGAATTCCTTGAAGGCGTCGAAATCCATCGGCTCGGTCTTGCCGGGATCTTTGGCATTGGCCGCAGCGGTTTCCACCGGATTGTCCGGGCGCAGGCCGTAACCGATATCGGTGACGCCCCTTGCGAACTTCGTGTGATCGCGGACGAAATTCTCGTTCACGCGTCCCGTCTGGATAATGTGGTTGGCAATGAAGTTCAGGATTGCCAGATCGGTTCCCGGCTTGAACACGATGGGAATATCGGCGAGATCCATGCTCCTGTGCGTAAACGTCGACAACACCGCGACGCGCACATGCGGTTGCCCGAGCCGGCGATCGGCGACGCGCGTCCAGAGGATCGGATGCATCTCCGCCATGTTGGAGCCCCAGAGCACGAAGGCGTCCGCGTTTTCGAAGTCGTCGTAACAGCCCATCGGCTCGTCCATGCCGAAGGTGCGCATGAACCCATAGGCGGCCGAGGCCATGCAATGCCTGGCGTTGGGATCCAGATTGTTGGAACGGAAGCCGGCCCGCATCAGCTTGGTGGCGGCATAGCCTTCGAAAATCGTCCACTGGCCGGAACCGAACATGCCGACGGCCGTCGGGCCCTTGTCCTTCAGCACTTTCTTGCATTGCTCGGCCATCACGTCGAAGGCCTCGTCCCAGCTCACCGGTTCGAACTCGCCGTCTTTGGCATAACGGCCATCGCGCTTGCGCAGCAGGGGAGTCTGAAGCCTGTCTTCGCCATACATGATCTTCGACAGAAAGTAGCCCTTGATGCAGTTCAGGCCGCGATTGACCTCCGCCTGCATGTCTCCGTGTGTCGCAACGACCTGGCCCTCCTTGACGCCAACCATGACGCCACAGCCGGTGCCGCAGAAACGGCAAGGAGCTTTCGACCATTTGATCTCCAGCGCACTGACGCCGCCCGGCACCGGCTGAGCGGCGGCCGGCATCGCCATTCCCGCGGCGGCCGCGGCTATGGCAGCGGCCTGGGCCTTCAGAATCTCACGCCTGCTCAATTCTCCCGTCATGGCCTTGCATCTCCTCCTCGACATGCTCGAACACCATGTTCGCCGCGATCACCCCGTCCAGGAGCGAGATTTGCGACAGACGATCGCCGAGCATGCCCGTGCTCGTTCCCTCGATGACGATGACGATCTTGCCATTGGCTTGACCGTGAACTTCCACGCTTGGCATTTTGGCGATTTCCTCGAGAACCGCCTCGGTGCGGGCCGGCATGGTCGCGACCACGGCGCTCGATATATGATAGCGCTGGCCTCGCTCAGGCATCGGCCACCTCCATGCTGCGTGGCTGCAGCGTGATGGCGCTGACTGGACATCCGGCAATGCATCCCCCGCATCCGTTGCAGAGGTCGGCGCGCAGCTCGGGAAGAAACGGGCCGCCGATACGGGGCCGGAAACGGATCGCCTGCTGAGGGCAAGCTTCTCCGCAGGACTGGCAGGTGATGCCCTGCCTTGCCAGGCAGGTATCGCCGACCGCAGCAACATGGGCAAAGCGATCGACCCGGTCCGCCGCGAAGACGGGTTCAGGGCACGCTGCCTTGCATTCACCGCAGAAGGTGCATTCGCCTCTGGTAAAGTCGAGCGATGGCAATCCGCCCACGAGGCGGATTATGTTGGTCGGACAGCGTTCCTCGCATCGTCCGCACGCCGTGCATGCCGCGGCAAGGGTTTCCATCGAGGCTCCCGGCGGGCAAACCCGATGATCGGCCATTGGCGGCCGGCCTGAAAGGAATTGACGTCGCGACATCGGCGCTTGGGACATGGCTCAATGTCCGGCCGGCGGCCCCGGAGGGCCGTAAATGATCTGAAACATCCAGACGAGGAAGCCATAGCCGCCAACGACACCGACGGCCACCAGAGGCCATATTCCGAATGCAAGAACAAGGAAAGCCAGCATTTCCGCCCGGCGCTTCGCGCGCGGATCGCTCTGCCCCGATGCTTTTTGAAGCAATTCAGACATGACAGGCCCCCAAGTGCAGATGGTAGCATGCTCAGGCAATCATGACCAGTTGACGTGCATTCCCCAGGCTACAACTATCTCCGATCTGGTGGCATGACCTGCATTGTCGCAGCCATAGCCGCCATAGAAGCAGGCGATCAAAACCATTCGCGCAGGTGCACGTCTAAAACCGGTCGATATCCTCGAGGCTCTCGAACAGCCGGCGCTGAACATCCCGCTCCTGCCTGCCGATGGCGGTCACCAGCCTGTCCATCGTTCCCCGCAGGCCGTACAATTGGTCGACCAGATCCATGACGACATCGACGCCGGCTTCGTTGACGCCCATGTCGCCCATCAGGTCCAGGATGAGCCGGGCGCGCGCGACGTCGGCGTCATGAAACTGCCGTCCTTCATTCGACATCTCCGGGATCAGCCAGCCCTGTTCGACCCAGAGATCGAGCTGGACGACATCGATTTTCAAGCAAAGACGGAATTCGAGATCATCCACGATCAAGCCTCCATGTTCTTCCTCGGATCGTATGAATTTGCCGTCGCCCATTCCTTCATCAGAGACGTCAGCCGTTCGTCGGGATTGTCGGGCAGCACGATCTTCAGGGCGACATAGACGTCGCCGTGCCCGCCGCCGCGTGTAGCGACACCCTTGCCCTTGAGACGCAGGACCTTGCCGGCATTCGAGTGCGGGGGCAGCGTCAGGTTGACCGGTCCCGACGGTGTCGGTACGCGGACCTTGCCGCCGAGCACCGCCTCGCCAAGCGAGATCGGCAGCTCCAGGCGGATGTCGTCGCCGTCGCGCGTGAAGAAGCGGTGAGGCCCCACGCGGATTTCGATGAGGGCATCGCCCGGCGGCCCGCCTGCAATGCCCGGCTCGCCCTTGCCGCGCAGTCGCAAGGTCTGGCCGTCGCGGGTGCCGGGCGGGATCTGCACATCGAGCTGCGGCCCGTCCGGCAGTTTGATCTCGGTCCGGGTGCCGTTGACCGCCTCGAGAAAATCGACCTCCATGGAGAAACGCCGGTCCTGGCCCTGGCTGCGCATCCTCCCTCCGCCGGCGCGGCGCGAAAAGAAATTGGCAAAGGAATTATCGGCATCGGCGAAATCGGCAAAACCGGAACTGTTGCGGTAGGGATTACCGGGACCGCTCGCCGAGGCATAGTCGCGGTAATAGCTGCGCTGCGCCCGCTCGGCGCCCGTCATATCGATCTCGCCGCGATCGAAGCGTCCGCGTTTTTCCTCGTCGCTCAAGATCTCGTAGGCGGTCGAAATTTCCTTGAACCGCTCCTCGGCCTTTCTGTCGCCGGGGTTAAGGTCGGGGTGAAGTTTCTTGGCGAGCTTGCGGAAGGCGCTTTGAATATCCTTCTGCGTCGCATCCCGTTTCACGCCCAGAAGCTCATAGGGATCCTGGCTCATGCATATCTCCGGTCAGGGCAGTCGATACTGCCGGTTGGCTTAGCAGAGATATAGGCTCTCAGGCCGCCGCTGGGGAGGGGAGACTGCATTGGATTAGAGCAGCGCTGTGTCTTCCGCTTGCGACTCCGCGCCGGAGTGCCTGCAATCGAAACGCCGATCAATGAGAACCGAGCATCCGGCGTGGCGCACGACCTTGTCGACGATCGAGGAGAAGACGTAGTCGGTGATATCGAGCACATGCGATGACAGCAGAATAAGATCGGCCGACGTCTCCCTGGCGACTGTGACGAGCAGGGAGGCGGCGGTGCCGACGCGAACCTCGATCGTCGCCGGAATCCCAAGCTCCTTGCAGAGCGCTGCAAGTTTCCTTTCCGCATCGGCGATGGCAGTCGTTTCGAATTCCTCGGGAAGCTCCATCAGGTGACGGTGCGGGATATTTTCGACGACGTGCACGACAACGATGCTGCCGCCTTCCTCCACCAGCGCCGCCGCCCGGCGCAACAGCCGGTTTGCCGTTTGCCTGGAACCCATGCCGATGCCGCAGATGATCGTCCGATACATTGAGATCCATGTCCTGAGAATGCAGATAGCCGCCCCGATCATACCCGTATCGACCGTGTCTGCTTTGACCAAAATCAAACCGAAATGCGCAACCACGCATCGGCGGGGCGGACGGAAACGCCCCTTCAACACGAGAGTTCCGCCGACTTGTCGCAGTTGACGGCGGCCCGATCGGCCATAGCTCTCATGCGATGCCGTCACACCATGAGGTTCACATGCAGGATTTTGCGATTATCGGAGCGGGCGCCATGGGAAGCGCTGTCGCCAAACGGCTTATCGACCATGGCGCCACGGTGCGGACCTGCCTCGAAGGCCGCAGTGAACAGACGATCGCACGGGCTGCGGCCGCCGGCATGGTGCCGGTCGGCAGGCAGGATCTGGCGAAGGCCGCGCTCATCCTGTCGATCGTTCCGCCGGCGGAAGCGATCGGCGTTGCCGAGTTCATCGCGGACATATCGTCGGGGGTACAGGCGCCGCCGCCCTTCATCGACCTCAACGCGATTGCGCCGAAAACCATGCAGGCATTGGCGGCACGGTTCGGCGGCGGCACGGTGGACGTGTTGGACGGCGCCATCATCGGCGGGCCTCCGGTTACCGGCAAACCAGGCCCGACCCTTTATGTCAGCGGCGATAGCGCCGAGCGAAGCAGGCTGCTCGAAGATTACGGCCTCAAGGTCCGCAGACTCGACGGGCCGCTTGGCGCAGCTTCGGCGCTGAAGATGTGTTACGCCGGCATCAACAAGGGATTTACCGGCCTCGGCGCGGCGATGCTGCTTGCCGCATCGCGCTCGGGTGCTGCCGAAAGCCTGAAGGCCGAACTTGCCGAAAGCCTTCCCGATGTCGACCGCAAGCTCTCGAAATCCATTCCCGACATGTATCCGAAAGCCTATCGCTGGGTCGCCGAAATGCAGGAGATCGCCGATTTCCTCGGAGAAGACGATCCGGCTGCGACGATTTTTCGGGGCATGGCGGAGGTTTTTGCCAGGCTGGCGGACGACGTCAAGGGCAGCCGCATGCTCGTCAGTCAGTTGGATGAGATCCTGGCGGAAACCGGCGGCTGACCACTATGGCTCTTCGCCGCCGGCGCCCCCAACGCAGGCGCCGACAGCTGGCGTACGGCCGGTCCAAACCGCGCCTATATCTTGGCGAAGTCCTCGACCTGCGCCCGGATCGCGACCTCGGTCGGCAAGCGCTCCATCGAACTTGCGCCGTAAAAACCGTTGCAGCCCTTGCAGCGGGCGAGCACATAGGCGGCATCCGCCGGCATGGAGACCGGTCCGCCATGGCAGAGTACGATGACGTCGTCGCGCACCGACCGCGCGGCATCGGCCCATGCATTGATCTTCTCCACGCATCCGTCGAGCGTCAGCGCCGTTTCGGCACCGATGGCGCCGCCCGTGGTCAGGCCGAGATGGCAGACGACGATATCGGCGCCGGCTTTGGTCATGGCTATAGCGTCCTCGCTGCTGAAGACATAAGGGGTCGTCAGCATGTCCTTGGCGTGGGCGCGGGCGATGATGTCGATTTCCAGATCGAAGCCCATGCCGGTTTCTTCGAGATTGGCGCGGAAGGTACCGTCGATCAGGCCGACGGTGGGAAAGTTCTGGATGCCGGCAAAACCCATCGCCTTCAATTCGTCGAGGAAGAAATCGGGCAGCATGAAAGGATCGGTGCCGTTGACGCCGGCGAGCACCGGCGTGTGGCGCACGACCGGCAGGACCTCGCGGCCCATCTCCTTGACGATCTCATTGGCATTGCCATAGGCGAGCAGGCCGGCGAGCGAGCCTCGCCCGGCCATGCGGTAACGGCCGGAATTGTAGATCACGATCAGATCGATGCCGCCGGCCTCCTCGCTCTTGGCGGAAAGGCCGGTACCGGCGCCGCCGCCGATGATCGGGCGGCCCTCGGCGATCTTGCGGCGAAGCTTGGTCAGAATGTCGTTTCTGTCGATACGGGTCAAAACTCTCTCCTTGGGGCATGGATATCGTGGAAATTGGAAACGAGTGCCGCAGCGAATTCCGGGCTGTTGATATGGGCGTCGATCTCGACAAGGCGCCTGTTCGGCGCATCGCGCCAGCCGTTTCGGATGGCTGAAAACAGCGCCGCATCGGCTTCAGGATCGTGGAATGGCTGGCCGGCGGCATCGATCGCCGAAACGCCCTGGAGCGGCAGCAGGAAGCGGACCGGACCCTGCATCCGGTTGAGCCTTTCGACGAGGAAGGCGCCGATCCTGGCGTTTTCCTCCGGCGTGGTGCGCATCAGCGTCACCTGTGCATTATGGACGTGAAGCCTGCGGTCGCGGAAAGGCGCCGGGACGGTTTCCCGCGCGCCGAAATTGACCATGTCGACGGCGCCGACCGAACCGACATAGGGCAGGCCGGTGCGGATGATGGCGCCGAAGCGATCCTCGGTCGCCGGAAAGACACCGCCGACGAGAAGGTCGGGAACCTCCGTCGTCGTCACGTCGATCACGCCCTGCAGCAGGCCGGAATCGGCAAGTTTCTCCATCGACTGCCCGCCGACGCCGGTCGCATGGAAGACGTAGAGTTCATGCGTCTTGCCGAGCATCTCGCGCGCCTGCGTGACGCAAGGCGTGGTGACACCGAACATGGTCATGCCGATACCCGGCCGATCGTCGCTCGACGCGGGAATGGGGTTGCAGGCCATGCCGGCCGCAGCGTTCGCCGCATTGCCGATCACTTTGCGCGAGATCGCGTTCAGGCCGGCGACATCGACGACCGAATACATCATGGTCAGATCGTTCGGTCCGACATAGGGCGCGACATTGCCTGAGGCGACCGTCGAGACCATGAGTTTCGGCAGGCCGATCGGAAGCGAGCGCATCGCCTCCGTCACCAGCGCGGTATTGCCGGTCCCCCCGAGGCCGAGAACGGCGCCGATATCATCCCGCGATCTGAGGAATGCCGTCAGCGCCTTGGCCATGGCCGAGACCGCCGTTCCCCGATCGGTCTGCCCGAGCACGGCCGCCGCACCCTCGGGATGAAATTCGGCGACTTCGCGCGCCCGTATGTCGGCTTCGGCACCCTCCCCAACTGTGCCGACATCGACCAGCACGGCATCGGCGCCGGCCGTACGAACCACCTCCCGGGCGTAATTCAGTTCCGCTCCCTTGGTGTCGCAGGTGCCGACGACATAGACCTTTCCCATTGGTTTTCCTCCTCTTTTTGAACTTTCTCTGTGTGTTTTCGATAAAATTTCCGATTTTGTATTTTCCATATTGTATATTCTTTCGTATATTGCATACTTAAATCACGAACGCCAGACGGAAATGGAGACCATGAACGCACCGCGCCACCTCACCCTTCGCGAGCGGATCTACGAGGAAATCGTTCGCCTGATTGTCTCCGGCGAGCTGCCGAGCGGCGTGTCGATCGATGAAAAGGAACTGACGGAACGCCTGCAGGTCAGCCGCACGCCGTTCCGCGAGGCGATCGGCACGCTTGCCAAGGAAGGGCTGATCGAGATCAAGCCCTATCGCGGCTTTTTCGTGCGCAGCTTCACGCCGAAGGAGATCGACGACCTCTACAATCTGCGCAAGACGCTCGAATGCTTCGCCGTCGAGCTCGCCGTTCCGCAGATGAGCGACCGGCACATTTCAGGCTTCGAACGCATCCTGGACGAGGCGGTGGCGGCGCTGCGCCGCGGCGACATGGAAACCTATGGCATCCGCGACAAGGAATTTCACGAGACCATCGCCGAGCTGTCGGGAAGCCTGCCGCTGATCGAGACGCTGGCGCGGCTCGCGCTGCAGATCCAGATCTGCCGTTCGATCGCCAATGAGAGCCGCGACCTGGCCGAAAGGGCGGCCGAGGAGCGCGATCAGATCCTGCAGGCTTTCCGAGCGCGCGATATTGCCCGCGCCAAGGCGCTGATGCACGCGCATATCAGCGACGTCCAGCAGGCGGTGATGGCGCGCTTTCAGAAGGGTTATCCGACGGAGGTGAAGGAGAGGGAGGTCTCCTTCAGCAACTGAAAATATGGGTCGAGGAGCGGCCCGGAGGAGGGAACAATGCTGAAATTTCTTGCCCGCAGCACGGCACTGGCGGCGATGCTTGCCGCAAGTTCGCTGGCGGCACATGCCGAGACCCTGAAGATGTGGGGTCCGGAACAAATCACCGAACCGCTGGTCGCGCAGCTCTGGAACGGCATCAAAGCCGATTTCGAAAAGTCCAATCCCGGCGTGACCGTCGAGTTCATGCCGCCGACGGGGACGATCAGCAATGGTGCGGTACAGGCGGCGATCCAATCGGATGCCGGACCGGACGTGATCCTCACCAATTCAGGCATCGGCCGCATCAGCGTCGTCAAGAACGCCAAGCAGGTCATGCCGCTCACCGAGCAATATGAAAAGCGCGGCTGGAAGGACCAGATCTATCCCTGGCTCTACACCGAGCTGAAGGGCCAGTTCGGCGGTGAGATCTATGAGGTTCCCGATGGCCTCGACGCGCTTGGCATCTGGTATCACAAGGATCTTTTCGCGCAGGCCGGCTGGAAGATCCCGGCGAGCTGGAGCGAATTCGAAGCGCTGATGAAATCGATCGAGGAGACCGGCCTGCAGCCGATCGCCATCGGTCCGCGCACGCCGGGCAGCGCCGGCCATCTCTTCGGCAACCTGCTGCAATCGGCAAGCGGCAAGGAGGTGATCGGCAAGGCGCTGCGCCGCGAGATCGCCTGGGATGATCCCTCGGTCGCCGCCGGCGCCATCCGGCTGCAGAAACTGGTCGAGGCAGGCGACATCAAAAAGGAAATGGCGGGTCTCGATCTCGATGGCGCCTCGCGCCTCTGGTTCAACAAACGCGCGGCCATGTTCGTCGCCGGCCCCTGGTTCACCGCCAATGCCCGCAAGGCAGGCTACGACCTCACCAATGCCGGCTATGCGCCGATGCCTTCCGACATCAAGGGCGCGGCGATGCCGACCGGCGGCGTCGGCTGGAGCTGGCTGGTGCCCGTCAACTCCAAGCAGCCGGAACTCGCGATGAAATGGATCGACTTCATGCTGTCGGATGCGGTGATGAAGAAGCGCGCCCAGGATCCGGCGAGCACGATGATCTATCCGCGCGAAATCGCCGGCGTCGAACCGCCGACCCCCGTGCTGAAGGATATCTTCGCGGCCGCGACCGGCGGCGTCGGCTACAATCCGAGCGTCTATCTGCCGGGCACCGTGCTCGACACCTATTTCCAGGTCATCCAGGGCCTGATCTCCGGCCAGATCGGCGGCGAGGAAGGCATGAAGCAGATCCAGGCCAAAATGGCAGAGGCGAAATAGTGGCCATCCCCGAAACATCAGGCAGCAAGGTCGTGGCTCCTCTCAGGGATGCACCTGCCGTGGCGGGACATACGGGCGGTCTGTCCGCCCGTATGTCCAAACGCCGGACGGCCAGGTCCGCCTCGCCCGACGGCGATGCCGGCACCGCGTTCTGGCTGATGGCGCCGGCGCTCGGCCTCTATGCCGTCTTCACCCTGCTGCCGATCGCCGCCACTTTCTGGCTGAGCTTCAACAGCTCGGCCGGCTTCAATACGTCCGCAAGCTTCGTCGGCTTCGGAAATTATGCCAAGGCGGCGCATGATCCGATCGTCTGGAAGAGCCTGGCCCATACCTTCGTCTGGCTGGCCTATCACGTGGTGATGGCGGGCGGGCTCGGCCTGCTGCTGGCACTTGCCGTCAGCCGGCTCAGGATCACCCAGGTCTTCTTCCGCACCGCGTTCTTCCTGCCGCATCTGGTGTCGCTGGCCGTGGTCGGCGTCATCTGGGCCAATATCTACGATCCGTTTTTCGGCCTCATGAATACGGCGCTGACGCGGATCGGGCTTGGCGCCTTCACGCAGGGCTGGCTTTCCGATCCGGCGCTGGTGCTCTTTTCCGTCAATCTCGCAAGCTCCTGGCAGGGTTTCGGCCTTTACATGCTGCTCTTTATCGCCGGCCTGCAGAATATCGACCGCTCGCTCTACGACGCGGCTGAGGTGGACGGCGCCAACAGCTTCCAGAAGCTGATCCATGTCACGCTGCCGGGGCTTCGCGAGGTGACGACCTTCGTCGTTTCGCTGGCGATGATCAACGGCCTGAAAGGCTTCGCCACGGTTTTCGTCATGACCAATGGCGGGCCGTTCTACCAGAGCGAACTGATCACCACCTATATTTACCGGCTTGCCTTCCAGTCCCAGGATCACGGACTTGCGGCAGTGCTCTGCATCCTGCTCAGCCTACTTGCGATCGCCATCACCATCGTCTTCAACCGCTGGCGCGCGAGGCTTTCCCAATGAGTGTGCGCAATCGCGAATGGCCGTTGGCGCTGGCACTGGCCCCTGTTCTGATCCTGATCCTCGCCCCCTTCGTCTGGCTGCTGGTCTCGAGTTTCAAGACCGAGGCCGAGATCGGCCGGGCCGATCCCTTCACCTGGCCCGCCGACCTGATGTGGCGGAACTATCTCGACGCCTGGCAGATCGGCGGCTTCGGCGACCTCGTCGGCAACAGCCTCATCAACCTCGTCGGCGTCGTCGCCCTGTCGCTGATCACCTGCGCGCCGGCCGGCTATGCGCTCGCCAAGATCCGCTTTCCCGGCCGGGAATGGCTGTTCTACGCCTTCATCCTCGGCCTCACCGTGCCGGTCCAGGCGATCGTCATCCCGCTCTACCAGGTGCTCTTCGGATTGAATCTCGTCAACACGCTGGCTGGTATCGTGCTGGTGCAGGTCAGCAACGGCATTCCCTTCGGCATATTCCTGATGCGGAGCTTCTTCATCGGCGTGCCGGATGATCTGATCGAGGCCGCCAAGATCGACGGCGCTTCGCATGTCCAGATCCTCACCAAGGTCTTTCTGCCGATCTCCACGCCGGCGGTGCAGGCGCTCGTCATCATCAGCGCACTCTCCACCTGGAACGATTTCTTCCTGCCGCTGATCGTGCTGATCAGCCCTGAGGTCCAAACGCTGCCGCTCGGGCTGGTGCGTTTCGCCAGCACCTATGCCTCCGATTACCGCCTGGTCTTCTCAGGGACCGTCATTTCCTTCCTGCCGATCATTCTTCTCTACATCCTGATGCAGCGCCGCTTCACCGAGGGGCTGACGCAGGGAGCAATCAAGGGCTGACCATGTCGCACCACGTCCAGCGGGAAATCCGCTACAATTTCGAATTCGACCACCGCATCAAGGCCTGCTTCATCGGCGCCGGCGGCCATGCCTATCGCAATGTCTATCCGGCGCTGCGTTACGCGCCGGTCGAGCTTGCCGGCATCTGCGATCTCGATCTCGGCCGCGCCGAGAAATTCGCCAAACTCTTCGGGGCAGGGAAGGCCTATACCGATCATCGCGCGATGCTGAATCAGGAAAAGCCGGACCTGGTCTTTCTCGTCACCGCCTATCATCCCGACGGCCGGGTGCAGGCGACCGATCTGGCGCTCGATGCGCTGGCAGCCGGCGCCCACGTCTGGATGGAGAAGCCGACCGCGGCGAGCCTCGAGGATATCGAAAGGCTGCAGGCGACAAGTGCCGCGGCCGGCCGCATGGTCATGACCGGTCTCAAGAAGACCTTCTTCCCCACAATCGAGAAGCTCAAGGATCTGATCGGCTCGCCCGGTTTCGGCCGGTTGACCTCGATCAATGTCCGCTATCCCCAGAGCCTGCCGAGACCCGAGGACCGCGCCGATCTCGTCAGGATGCAGAGCTTCCTCGACCATATCTATCATCCCGGCGCGATCCTCAATTTCCTCGGCGGCGAGATCGAACGCGCCGGCTATGAATGGGAAGCGCTGGCCGGGGCGACGGTCACCAGCCTGCGCTTCCGCTCCGGCGCGATCGGCACGCTGCACCTTGCCGCCGGCCAATCCGGCGGCAGCATCTTCGAGCGGGTCGAGATCATCGGCGAAGGCGCCAATGCCATCGTCGAAAACGGCAGCCGGCTGACCTACTTCCGCAAGGCGGATCTGCCGTCCTACGGCCGAGCCGCAAGCTTCATCCAGCCGGACGAGAATGCGGCGCTGCTCTACGAGCCGGAGCATTCGCTCGGCCAGCTCTACAACAACAACCTCTTCTATCTCGGCTATGTGCCGGAGATCCTGCACCTGACCGATGCGATCCTTTCCGGCGCGCCGATCACAAGGGGCACGCTCGAAATCGCCCGCGAGATCATGAAGCTCTTCGAATTCTACAGACGCACGGATGCCGGCGTCACCACCAATCTCTGACAGGGGAGGGACCGCCTTGAGCGAGACCGACGTTATATTCAGGAAAACCGGCGGCGAATCCATGCCGACCGCATGGGGCGAACTCAACTGGAAGATCACCGGCGACGGCACGCCCGGCGCCGAGATGACCTTCGGCACCTGCCGTATCAATCCCGGCGAGCGCAACCAGCTGCACTCGCATCCCGATTGCGAGGAGATCCTCTACGTCGTTTCCGGCCAGTGCGAGCACAAGCTCGGCGATGCGCTTTACCGGCTCGAAGCCGGCGATGCGATCCGTATTCCCCGCAGCGTACGCCATTGGGCGCGCGCAGTCGGCAGCGAACCGCTCTTCGCCCTGATCATGTTTTCCTCCGGCACCAGGACGGCGGTCAATCATGAAGGTGAGGGGGCGGCCTGAACACGACACGGGAGGAACCATCATGGCGTCGATCGCACTTCACAGTATCCGCAAATCCTACGGGGCTCTGCCTGTCATCCACGGCGTCGACGTCGATATCGACGATGGCGAGTTCATCGTGCTGGTCGGCCCCTCGGGCTGCGGCAAGTCCACGCTGCTGCGCATGATCGCCGGTCTGGAGACAATCTCGGAGGGACGGCTCTCTATCGACGGCCGCATGGTCAACGGCCTGCCGTCGAAGGAGCGGGACATTGCCATGGTGTTTCAGAGCTATGCGCTCTATCCGCATCTGACCGTGGCCGACAATATGGGCTTCTCCCTGAAGCTGCGCGGCACGGCCAGGGACGAGATCGACCGGCGGGTGCAGTCCGCCGCCAGGATCCTTGCGCTGGAACCCTATCTCGACCGTCATCCGCGCCATCTCTCCGGCGGCCAGCGCCAGCGCGTCGCCATGGGCCGCGCCATCGTGCGCGATCCTAAAGTGTTTCTCTTCGACGAGCCGCTTTCCAATCTCGACGCCAAACTGCGGGTCGCCATGCGCGCCGAGATCAAGGAATTGCACCAGCGGCTGAAGATCACCACCGTCTATGTCACCCACGACCAGACCGAGGCGATGACCATGGCCGATCGGATCGTCGTGATGCGTGACGGCATCGTCGAGCAGATCGGAACGCCTTTGGAGATCTACGACCGACCGGCGACCACCTTCGTCGCCGGTTTCATCGGCATGCCGGCAATGAACCTGCTCAAGGGCCGCATCCAGGCCGATGCGCCTTCGATCTTCCGCACCGACAGCGGCGTCGCCATGCCGCTATCGCTGCGCCCCGGCACGGCCGATCCCGGCGAGGAACTCATCTACGGCATCAGGCCGGAACAATTCGCTATCGCCGAGGAGGGGACACCGGCGAAGATCGTCGTCGTCGAACCGACCGGCGCGGAGACGCAGGTCGTCGCCCGGATCGGCGAGGAAAACGTCAATATGCTGTTTCGCGAGCGCATCGCGATAAACCCCGGCGACACGATCCGCTTCACCTTGCGAGCGGCCGGCGAACATCTGTTTTCGGCCGCGACGGGCAGACGCCTTCCCGAAGCGAACGCCTGAAACCGTCGTTTTCTTGAGCTTTGCCAAGACTCTGACGATTGCGTGAAACAGCTCTGAGACCTGTACCAAACCCTCATCGCCTCTGCTATGTCAGGAAAAATGCGACGGCCCAACGAGGCGCCGTGCTCGATCCGATCAATGCCAGGAGTTTGAAAGATGAGCGGTTCTTCCGATTATACCCCCCCGAAGGTCTGGACCTGGAACAAGGCGAATGGCGGCCAGTTTGCCAGCATCAACCGCCCGATAGCAGGCCCGACGCATGAGAAGGAGCTTCCGATCGGCCGTCATCCGCTGCAGCTCTATTCGCTCGGCACGCCGAACGGCCAGAAGGTCACGATCATGCTCGAGGAACTGCTGGCCCTTGGCCATAGCGGCGCGGAATACGACGCCTGGCTGATCCGGATCGGCGATGGCGACCAGTTCGGAAGCGATTTCGTCAAGATCAATCCTAATTCGAAGATCCCGGCGCTGATGGACCGCAGCGGCGAAAAGCCGATCCGAGTGTTCGAATCCGGCGCCATCCTCACCTATCTCGCCGAAAAGTTCGGCGCCTTCCTGCCGACCGAACCGGGCGAACGCGCCGAATGCCTGTCGTGGCTGTTCTGGCAGATGGGAAGCGCACCCTATCTCGGCGGCGGCTTCGGCCATTTCTACGCCTATGCGCCGACGAAGATCGAATATGCGATCGACCGCTTCGCCATGGAGGTAAAGCGTCAGCTCGACGTGCTCGATCGTCGCCTGGCCGAAAGCGAATATCTGGCAGGCAGCCAATATACGATCGCCGATATTGCCGTCTGGCCCTGGTATGGCGGCCTGGTGAAGGGCTGGACCTACGGGGCAGCCGAGTTCCTGCAGGTCGAGGACTATAAGAACGTGCTGCGCTGGGCCGACGCTGTCCACAGCCGCCCAGCCGCACAGCGCGGCCGGATGGTCAACCGCCTCTCCGGCGACCCTTCGAGCCAGTTGCACGAGCGCCACGACGCCAGCGACTTCGACACCAGGACGCAGGACAAGCTCGCGGCCGCCGAGTAAGCGGGCGGCCCCAGCCACGTTTCGCAGCCATAAACGACGCTCCGCCGCCTTTACGGCGAGGGAGCATTTGCATGCTGCCGGAACTTAGTTCTTCACTGTATCTTCCAGGAAGAACCGGCCGAGCGGGTTCTGGTAGAAATTCTCGATATTCTTGCGCGAGACGTTGATATAGGGGCTGTAATAAAGGTCGATCCAGTTGACGTCGTCCTTGGCCATCTTCTGCAGATCGACATACATCGCTTCGCGCTTCTTCGGGTCGAGTTCGAGACGGGCCTTGGCGACCAGGTCCTTCACCGCCTCGTTCTTGTAATTGGTCAGATAGTTATTGTTGGAATCGTGGCCGAGGACGAAGGTGGTCTTCTGGTCAGGGTCGAGAATGTCGTTGGTCCAGTAGTTGACCGAGACATCGTAGTCGCCGGCAACCAGCATGTCCCATTGCTGGCTGGGATCAACCTTCTGCAGATTGGCGGTGATGCCGGCCTTTTGCAGCTGCTGCTGGACCAATACGGCCGTCTGCTCGTCGACTTCGTCACCGGCGCGGACCAGGTAATTCAGCGTCAGGTCGGAGGCCCCGGCTGCCGCCAGCATTTCCTTGGCCTTTGCCGGATCATAGGGCCGCTGCAGATTGTCGGCATAGTAGTAGAGCGCGCCCTTCGGAATGTAGGAATTGGCGATCGTGCCCTGGCCGAAGGTGATCGTGTCGACGATCGCCTTCTTGTCGATCGCAAGATCCAGCGCCTGGCGGACTTCCTTCTGGCCGAGCGCGCCATGCGCGTGGTTGATCAGCAGATGATCCTCGCGGGTCGAGGCATCGATATCGACATGGAGGTTCGGATCCTTCTTCAACTCCTCGACGCGGGAGAAGGGAACGAAAATCGCCGCGTCCAGTTCGCCGGCCTGGACGTTCAGCATGCGGGTGTTGTCGTCGGGCACCGAGATCCACTCGACACCGTCGAGCTTGACGCGGTCGGCTTCCCAGAAATTCGGGTTCTTCTTGAGGATGACGCGGTCGCCGCGCCGCCATTCGTCGATCACGAAGGCGCCGGATGCGATCGGCTTCTCGGCATAGGCATCGGGCCCTAGCGATTCCATGCCCTTCTTGGAAATGACCGAGGCATTCGGCAGCGCAAGCGTCGAGAGGAACGGCGCGGACGGATTCTTGAGCTTGATCGTCAGCGTATGCGCGTCGGTCGCGACCGCCGTGTCGATCACCTTGTAGGAATCGCTCCAGAGCGAGGCAGGATCGTCGCGGATGCGTAGCAGGCTGTAGGCGGCATCCTCAGCCGTCAGCGGCGAACCGTCGGAGAATTTCGTGTCGCGGATCTTGAGCGTATAGGTCAGCCCGTCATCCGAGGCGGTCCAGCTTTCGGCAAGGCCCGGTTCCAGCTTGGTGCCCGTCTTGTCGACGCGGATCAGCACGTCGTAAACGTTTGAGAACACCCAGTTGTCGATGTTCTGGGCGGTTTTGATCGGATCGAACGTCGTCGAATCCTCGCGGCGGCCGATGGTGAGCACACCGGCGGCCTCGGCATAGCTTGCGCTGAGCGTCAGGCCGGCGAGCAAGGCCGCGAGCCCGATTGATTTCCACCTGTTTGTCATGAATTCGTTCCCTTCGTTGTTATGGCATGCGTTTGATGGGTTGGATCGGTATCGATTGCCGATCGTCCCTGCCGCCGGCGTCTTGCAGCAGCGGCTTGTCAGGATCGATGTCGGGAATGGCGGCGATCAGCGACGCCGTATAGGCATGCCTCGGCCGCGCGAAGACCTCTTCGGAGCGGCCTTGCTCGACGATCTCGCCGCGATACATCACGACGACGCGTTCGCAAAGGCTGCGGACGATCGCCAGATCATGGGCGATGAAGATCAGCGTGAGATTCATCTTCGCCGTCAGTTCGCGAAAGAGTTCGATGATCTGCGCCTGAATGGTGACGTCGAGGGCGGCGACGCATTCGTCGGCGATGATCAGCTTCGGGTCGACGGCGAGCGCCCGGGCGATGCCGGCCCGCTGGCACTGGCCGCCGCTCATGCTGCGCGGTTTGCGGCCGGCGAATTCGCGTTCGAGGCCGACGAGATCGAGCAGTTCGTCGATCCGCGCCGGAATATCGGCCTTGGCGACCTTGCCCTGCACCTTCAGCACCTCGGCCAGCATCTGCCCGATCGTCAGCCGCGGATTGAGCGCATTGTAGGGGTCCTGGAACACCATCGCCGTCTCGCGCCTGAGCTTTGCCAGGCCGGCGCTTTTCTGCAGGGCGAGATCGACGCCGTCGAACGTGACGTGACCTGAGGAAAGCCGCGTCAGGCCGAGCACGGCGCGGGCAAGCGTGCTCTTGCCGCTGCCGGATTCGCCGACGATGCCGACCGTCTCGCCCGGCATGATCTGCAGGCTGACGCCGGCAACGGCGCTGACCGTCTTGGCGCCGCCCCTGAGCAGGGCGCCGCCGGCTCTGAAGCGCACGTGGAGATCATCGATTTCGAGCAACGGTCTTGCTGGGTTCCTGGCTTGGGCAAGCTCGGGCAACGGCGCTGATATTGCGCCCGGCAAGGACGGGTGGCTGTTGATCAGGTTGATCGTATAGGGATGCTGCGGCCGCGCCAGGATCGTCCGCTTCGGCCCCTCTTCGATGAGCTTGCCGCCGCGCAGCACGGCGATGCGGTCGCAAGTCTGGGCGACGATACCGAGATCGTGGGTGATCAGAATGATCGACAGGCCGCGCCGATCGCGAATGTCAATCAACAGCCGCAGGATCTGCGCCTGGATGGTCACGTCGAGCGCCGTGGTCGGCTCGTCGGCGATCAGGATCTTCGGATTGCAGGACAGCGCCACGCCGATCATCGCCCGCTGCCGCATGCCGCCGGAAAATTCGTGCGGGTAGCTGTCATATTGGCGCACGGGATCGGGAAAACCGACCTGCGCCAGGATCTCCGTCGCCGCGGTGCGGGCCTCGCGGGCGCCGAGGCCCTGGTGATAGCGGATGCCCTCGGCGATCTGATCGCCGATCCGCATCACCGGGTCGAGATGGCTGGTCGGGTTCTGGAAGATCATGCCGATCTCGCCGCCGCGCACCTCAAGCATCTCGCCATCGTCGATCCGCATGAGGTCGCGCCCTTCGAGCAGCACGCTACCGCTTTCGATCTTCAGCAGCGAGGAGGGCAGCAAGCGCACCAGGGAACGGCAGAACAGGCTCTTGCCCGAGCCGCTCTCGCCGACGAGGCCGAGGATCTCGCCCTTGCCGAGGTCGAGCGAGACCGCATCGAGCAGCGTGCGCGGGCCGGAATCAACATGCGCCCTGACCGTGAGATCGCGAACGGATAGCACCGAGCCGCTCATTCATGCACCCCCAGCAGTTCGCCGAGGGCATCGCCCAGCATGCTGAAGCCGAAGGCGAGGCAGACGATCGAGAGGCCGGGAAACAGCGTAATCCACCATGCCGTGGTGATGAAGCTCTGTCCTTCGGCGACCATGACGCCCCATTCGGCAATCGGCGGCTGGACGCCGAGGCCGAGATAGCTGACGGCAGCGCCGCTGAGCAGCACCAGCGTCGCATCGGACATCGAAAAGACGATCGAGCCGGCGATTGCGTTCGGCAGCAGGTGGCGGAACATGATCCGTGGGCGGCTGAAGCCGAGGCTGACAGCGGCAACGGCATAGTCGCTGCCCTTCAGCACCAGCATCTGCGCCCGGATCAGCCGCGCATAGGAGACCCAGCCGACCAGCGCCATGGCGATATAGAAACTGCCAAGACCCGGGCCGAGGATCGCGATGATCGACAGCATCAGCACCAGGAAGGGGAAGGCGAGGATGATATCGACAAGACGCATGAACAGCGCATCGACGATGCCGCCGAAGAAGCCGGCGATCGTGCCGACCGTCGTGCCGATCAGGAACGGGAAGATGACGCCGATCAGCGCCATCTGCAGGTCGAGGCGCGCGCCCCAGATAACGCGGGAGAGGATATCGCGGCCGAAGTTGTCGGTGCCGAAAGGATGCAACAATGAAGGCGCCTGCAGGCGCACCTCGGCATTCTGCATGATCGGGTCGTAGGGCGCGACGAGGGGCGCGCCGATCGCCAGCAGGACGAAGAACAGCAGCAGGCCGACACTGAGCACAAGCATCGGCCGCCGGCCGAAGAACCGGCGCCAGCCGAGAGATGCGGGGGCGATCGCCTCGATGCTCATAGCTTCACCCTCGGATCGACGGCGACGGTGACGATGTCGGCGATGAAGTTGATGAGCACGGTGGCGCAGGCAAAGACCATGGCGACACCCTGCACCACCATGTAGTCGCGTGAGAAGATCGCCCTGACCAGCAGCTGCCCCATGCCGGGCAGCGCAAAGACGCTCTCGACTACTACCGTGCCGCCGATCAGCCAGCCGATGTTGACGGCGAGCAGGTTGATTGTCGGCACCAGCGAATTCGGCAGCACATGCCGCCAAAAGACGATGCCTTCGGGCATGCCGCGGGCTCGCGCCGCCGTCGCGACGTCCGACTTCAGCTGCTCGATCATCGCCGCCCGCAGGCTGCGCGTCAGCACGGTCGAAAGCGACAGCGCCACCGTCAGGCTCGGCAGCACGAGATGCGCGAGCTTTTCGCCGAGTGTGGCGCCATAGCCGGAAACCGGCAGCACGCCGAGTTCGACGCTGAACAGGATGATCAGCATCAGCCCCAGCCAGAAGGGCGGGAAACCGATGCCGAGGGTCGAGACGATGCGCACCGCATGGTCCGGCGCCCGGCCCGCATTGCGTGCGGCGATTGCCGACATCGGCACCGCGATCAGGACCGAAAGCACCACGCTGGAGACGACGAGGGCGAGCGTCGGCTCGATGCGGGTGACGATCAGCTTCAGCACGTCGATCTTGTAAAGGATCGACTTGCCCATCTCGCCATTGGCGAGGTTCTTGAGGAAATAGACATATTGCAGCCACATCGGCTGGTCGAGACCGTACTGGGCGCGGATGCTGGCGAGAGCCGCCGGCGTCGCGCGCGTGCCAAGAATGTTGCGCGCCGGATCGCCGGGGATCAGCCGAACCAGAATGAAAGTGATGACGCTGATGCCGAAGATGACGGGCAGAAACTGCAGCGGTCGCGTCAGAACGAATTTATAGCGATGCAT